>DGDO01000001.1:22872-25837 GCA_002385475.1 Candidatus Sordicultor fermentans
GCGATGTCATTCCTCTTCCCATCCAGAATTACTATAAAATCCTTTTTCTGGGCTTCCTCAATGGTCTTTTTCAAAACCGCCATTCCCGGCACTCCCAAAGCTTCATAAAAAGCTACTTGAATTTTTGCAAATCCCACTACTGGAGAAAGAGCCTGCAAAATAAGAGAATTAAACTCTAAAACACAATGAGAAAGTGCTTCCCATGTTTTTCCCTCTTTTTCTACCCATTTCTCCCACAGATAAGGAGGTAGAAGCTGGAAGTGAGGATCTAGGCCTACAGCCAAAGGTCCCTTCTCCTGCGTCTTTTTTATCACCCGGTCAGCAAAATTCACTTTCTACGATGCTCCCTTCTGCCATTACTATTCTACCATCTACTATAGTGTAAACCGGCCACCCCGGTAAAGACCAATTCTCGAAAGGACAATTTTTCCCTTGTGATTCAAAATTAGAAACTTCGACTCTTTTTCTGGTTCCTGGATCCACAATGGTGATGTCAGCATCTCTTCCTTCTTCCAGAATCCCTTTGTTGTCGAGCCCTAAAAAGAGTGCCGGATTATAACTCAGTTTTTCCCACAGCTCCACCCAGTTGATTATTCCTTCTTCTATTAAAGCTTTAGCATAAAGAGGAACGGTTATTTCCAGATTGGATATTCCGAAAGGAGCTTCGCTAAAACTACGACTTTTATCTTCAGAAGGGTGGGGAGCATGGTCAGAAGCAAGTATGGATATTACTCCTTCCTTTATTCCTTCTTTCAGTGCTTTTTGATCTTCTAAAGAACGCAAGGGAGGCTTTACTTTGGCTTCGGTTCCCAACCCTAAAACATCATCCTCGATTAAAAGCAGATGATGAGGAGTAACATCGGCACTAACTGGCATTTTTTCCTGAAACCAACGTAAAAGCTCAACCTCCAGGGAGGTAGAAAGATGAGTAAAATGAACTCGAGCGCCGGTTCGATAAGCCAGAACCAGATCTCGCGCCATCAGAGATTCTTCTGCCACCCGGGGAATAGCTCTTTTTCCTGAGAGAGTGGCTACCTTACCTTCGCTAATCTCTCCATCCCGAGATAAATTTTCATCTTCTTCATGAAGAATAAAAGGAAGATTAAAATATTGAGCATACTGGAAAGCTAAATAGAGAAGGCGAGCATCCTGTACTCCCCGACCGTCATCACTCAGAGCTATCACCCCTGCTTCCTTCAACAGTCCATATTCTGCCATTTCTTTTCCTTCTAAACCTACAGTTATCGCTCCGACAGGAAAAATATTAACCAGTCCTATCTCTTTTGCTCGAAGGAGAAGATAACGAACTAAAATAGGATTATCAATGGGAGGATGCGTATTAGGCATCGAGACTACTGACGTGAATCCTCCTCGTGCTGCAGCTCGACTTCCGGTAAGAAGATTTTCTTCAGTTTCTCTCCCTGGCTCTCGTAAATGAACATGGATGTTGATAAAACCTGGACCCACCAGGAGATTAGAAGCATTAATGAGGTGAGCCCGGGAATCTTCTATACCTTTTCCTATTCGAGTTATTAACCCACTTTCCAGTAATATATCGACATCCTGGAAAACCCCTTTTTGAGGAAAAACCAGAGTTCCACCTTTAATTAGAATTTTTTTCATTGTTCTTCTCCTTGAAGCAAAGTTTCCAAAGTCGCCATTCTTACAGCCACTCCACAGGTTACCTGTTCTTCTATCAGAGAAAAGTCCTCTTCCGTGAAACTATAACCAATCTCTACCCCCCGGTTCACCGGTCCGGGATGCATAATAAGTGGCCTACTATTTTCCCTGTCCAGCCATTTTTCTTTCAAACCAAAAAAATGAGCATATTCCCGGATACTGGGAAAATAGCCAGCCTCCTGTCTTTCTTTTTGAATACGCAAAAGATATATTACATCAACCCCTTTAACTGCTTCTTCTACAGGAAAAATTATTTTAGCTCCCAGGTGTTCCATCGCCAGAGGAAGAAGAGTGGGAGGGCCAGAGAAAAAAACCTCTGCTCCTAATTTTTTCAAACCTAAAGTAAGAGAGCGAGCCACCCGACTGTGCAAAATATCCCCTACTATAGCTACTTTTAATCCTTGAAAGTATCCAAATTTTCTCTGTAAAGTCAAAAGGTCAAGAAGAGCCTGGGTGGGATGTTCTCGCATCCCATCACCAGCATTTATCACATGAAGGGGTAAAAGTTGAGCCAGATATTCCGCTACTCCACTTTGGTGATGACGCACCACTAAAACATCAAACTTCATCCGGGAAAGAGTTTTAGCTGTATCTTCTAAGCTTTCTCCCTTCTGGAAACTACTTGCTTCACTGGTAAAGTTTACAACCTCCATCCCCAGGAGCCGGCCGGCTGTCTCAAATGAAACTCGAGTTCGAGTACTGGGTTCTAAGAAAAAATTAACCAGACAGTAACCTTCTCCATATTTCATTTTTTTAGGGGAGCAATCTAAGAATTCCCGAAAATATTTTCCTCTCTCCAGGAGATATTCAATCTCTTCTTTACTTAAAAGATTGATTCCCAGAAGATCTTTGTGCTTCCATTTCACTTCTCTAACCCTCCTTATTAAAAATCAAGTAAGAGGGACAATTGACTATTCTTACCACCTCTTGCCTCAAAATGTGATTTTATATTCCATAGCTCATTAACCTGATAAATCTATCAATGAGATTTCAGAACTTGAGAGGTATTATCACTTCCTCTCTGCTGTGATAGAGATTTTCACTTATTTTTGACAATCCAGCCATGTTCCCCGGTGGAAGACAGTATCTTTTTGATATTTTTCTCATACTTATCATAGAAGAAAAATAGTCATAGTTTTTGCCAAGAACACACAAAAACCCCTCGCCAGATACGAGAGGTTTCTACCATTTTTGAACTTCTCTTTCTCCACTTTCAAAACCCTGAACTAGGATACTCATAAATTATTCCTCTGTCAATCAACCGAGTTGCCTCAACTAAAATTAA
>DGDO01000025.1 GCA_002385475.1 Candidatus Sordicultor fermentans
TTTTATTTTCTTTTTTTTTTTCAAGCAGAAGAGAGGGGTGGAGACCCTTTTGAAAATTATCCTCGTCTTTGCTATTATTTATCCTCTGGGTAACAGATTGAGTGGAATTTTCGGGGGGCTAAATGGAGATCTTGTGGGTCTGGGGATTGAGCTGGCAGAAATTTTGATTTTAGCAGGAGGTAGATTTTGAGAAAAAGAGCTATTTGTCCAGGAAGCATGGGGGAATTAGTACAGGGATTCCGAGAGGGGAAGGAGGTTCTCATCTCTTTGCCCATCGACCGCTACAGCGAGATGGAGGTAATCTGGCAAGAAGAAAAGAGAGGGAAAGAGAAGAGAAACATCCTGTGGAAGAGCGAAAAAGCGCTGGAAATAGCCCTGAGAGAATGGGGCATGGAACACCTGGTCGGACAGGTCGCTTTTCGCCGTCTGCGAGAAATCCCGGAGGGTAAGGGCCTGGCCTCGAGCACTGCTGACATTGCTGCTCTTTTAGGAGCTCTTGCACGACTCCTGGGGAGGCCTCTTCGAGAAGAAGAAATCGCGAGAATAGCGTTGCAGGTGGAGCCCACCGATGGTGTTTTTTTCTCGGAGCTCTCTGTTTTTGACCATTTAGAGGGACAAGTTAAATTATCTTTGCCCCTGCCTCGTTATCTGGGAGTGGTGGTGGTGGAACTACCAGGAAAGAGAGACACTTTAACGCTGGATAGAGAAAAGCTGCGAAAGAATTGGGAGAGACACCGCCGGGACGTAGAAGAGGCTTTTTATCTTGTGGAGCGAGGATTAGAAGAGGGAGACCTCTCTTTGGTGGGGCGAGGAGCCACTTTAAGTGGCGAGATTGTGCAGGAAGCGGAAAAAGAAGATTTATGGGAGAAGGTGATTTCTCTTTATCGAGAGATAGGTGCTGTGGGGGTAAACCGGGCTCATACCGGGAGAGCCTTGGGAATCTTATTTGACCGAAGAGTATATGCTCCGCAGGAGATGCTCTCTCGGGTAAGGGAAGCGCTAAAGGGGGAAGAAGTGAAAATAGAAGTTAACGCAGTTATTTCTGGAGGAGTGAGGGTGGTGGAACTATGAAAGAGATTTATTTGCTTCGCCATGGCGATACCGATGCTACGGAAAAAGGCTATTTTGCTGGCTGGACCGACGTCCCTCTCTCTCCAAAGGGCGAAAGAAGAATTAATAAAGTGAGAGAAATTCTAAAAGGAGTGGAGTTTGAGCGAGTTTTTGTAAGCCCCCTCTGTCGTACTCAGGAGACCGCCCGGCTGGTCGCTCCTTCTGAGAGCTGGGAAGTAAGAGAAGAGATCAAGGAGCGCTCTTTTGGAAGCTGGGAGGGAAAAAGCTGGGAAGATTTGGAAAAAGAATCCCCCGAGGAAGTTAAAAAATGGAGAGAGGCTCCTTCTCTCTTTGTTCCTCCCGGAGGGGAAAGTTTTTCAACTATTCTGGAGCGAGTGGTTCCTTTTTGGGAAGAGCTCCTCAGTAGACCAGAAGAAAGAGTGCTTGTGGTTACCCACGGGGGGGTGATTCGCTCTATATTTGCTTATCTTTTGGAAGTGGACTTTGCGGCCACTTATTGCTTTCTTTTTGACCCTGGAGTCCTCGTTAAAACGAGAGGAAACCATTCTTTTTGTCAGGTGGTGAACATATTAAACACCGAGATAGAGCCGTAGGCGAGCGCTTTGATGGCAGCCTCTCCCTTTTCTATTGTGCGAGGTAGCCGCTATCGCGAGGGGGTACAAAACAGCTTGCGGCAACTAGAAAAGGCACAAAAAAGATAAGAAAAATTAAAACAAACTACGCCGGGGCGGCGGTGTGAAGAAAGCGCTTTCTTTTTAGGGAGGAAGTTACAATGATTTCTGTGGTTAATCATAGATATTTTGAGGTGGAGCCCTAATGGTGGGCGCTTTGAATTTGCTGACAGGATTCTTTTTAGATTTTTTTCTGGGAGACCCAGGAGGAAGATGGCACGTGGTGGTGGGAATTGGTAAATTAATTGAAGGCTTAGAAAAAGCTCTTTTTCCCCAGGAACGCCACTTCCGGCGAGAATTTGTTCTGGGTTTTGTGGTAGTGGTGGCGATGGTAGGGGGGCTGGGAGTAAGCTACTTTTTTCTCCGTCGTTTTCTCCGTTCTTATTCTTTGTTTCTCTTTTCGGTGGTGGAGGTTTACCTCATCTTTAATTTTTTATCTTTGCGCACCTTATTGCGCCGGGGAGAGGAAGTGAAGAAGGCTCTGGATGAGGGGGATCTGCCCCGGGCGCGGAAAAGCTTAAAGCACCTGGTGGGAAGAGACACCGAGTATCTTTCAGAGTGGGAAGTAGTAAGGGGGTGCGTGGAGTCTTTAGCAGAAAGCTTTAACGATGGAGTGATGGCCCCTCTCTTTTATATTTCTCTATTTGGCGCCTTAGGGGGTTTGATTTACAAAACAACCAATACTCTGGATTCCATGCTGGGCTACAGGGATTTTCGCTATTTTTTCTTTGGATTTGCCTCCGCTCGATTTGACGACACCTTAAACTTCCTTCCCGCCCGCTTGAGCATTCTTTTTATTGCTTGCGCTGCCTCTATTTTGGGTCGCTGGGGAAGAAGTGCCTTGTCTGTAGCTTTTCGAGATGCTCGCAAACACGAAAGCCCCAACGCGGGGTGGCCAGAGAGTGCTATGGCTGGTGCTCTGGGGGTGAGGTTAGGAGGGGTAAATTACTACGGGGGAAAAAGAGAAGAGACTGCTTTTCTGGGGGATTTTGTTTTAGACCTCACTCCCGAGCGGATTGGAGAAGCGCTGTCGATTGTGCGCCTGGGTTCTTTTCTGGCTCTGGGATTTTTTACGGTAATTTCCATTTTGGTGGGCAGGATATGGTGATGAGCAATATGGTTAAAACTGGTTCTTCCCCTGTTTCCCCTCCCCGCTATGACCCTCATCGGCTGAAAAAGCAGGTATTGATTCCGGTGTTTATAAGCGTGGCGACCATTGCTTTCATTTTTTCTTTTTCGTCCTTCCGAGGGGTTACTCTCGACCTTTCTTCTTTTCGGCTTCTCCCCTTAGGGATAGGCCTGGTGTTGGTTGTATGCGCCTGGCTCATCGATAGCTTTCGTCTTTTTCTCACTATTCGGGCCTGGGGGAAAAAAATCCGCTTTTCCCATGCTCTTCAGGCCATGCTTTCCAATTATTTTTTGTCCTCTATCACTCCTTTTTCTACCGGGGGTAGTCCGGCTCAGGCTTATGTTTTAGCTCGTCGAGGGTTAACCTGGGGTGAGGCGGGGAGCCTGGTAACGGTTTGTGGCATTCTCTCTCAGGTGGGTTTATTGGCTTTGCTTTTCGTCTTTATCTTCGTTTTTAACATCGGAGTTCGCCTGGAGGGGGTGCTGCTTCACCTTCTCTATTCTTTTGCTATCTTGTATAGTGTGGTTTTATTTCTCCTTTTTTTCTTTTTACACCGTCCCTCTCTCCTTTATCGCCTGACCGATTGGGGAATTTCCTGGGTAAAAAGAACTTTCAAGCGAACAAAATTTTCTGAAGAAGCGGTCAGAAAGTGGGTTGAGGAATTCTTCACCGATTTCCAGCGGGGATTTAGCATTCTCTTTTTAAGAAAACCCCAGTATTTAATCTGGAACATCGTTTGTTATATGTTCAATTATTTATTTACTTTTTCTGTTGCCTATTTTGTCCTCCTTTCTTTGGGGGTACACCCTTCTTATTTAGAAGTGGTGGGAGCTCAGATTCCTCTTTATTACATTTTCTCCTTTATTCCCTCTCCCGGAGCTAGCGGGGGTGTAGAAATTACCCTGGCTTCGGTTTTTTTGCGGTTTGCTGGTGCTCGGCGCCTGGGGATGTTTATTCTCTTATGGAGAATCATCACCTATTATTTTCCTATGCTGGTAGGAGGAGCTTCGTTCTTCCAGCTTTTAGGAGAGGGGAACAACAACCAGAATGTCCCGGCGGTGGAAAAAAATGGAAGTTCCCGGGCTTGAAAAAGTTCTAATCTATGAGACTGTTGGTTCTACAAACGACGAGGCGAAGCTCCTTGCCCGGGAAGGTTATCCTGAGGGGACGCTCGTTATAGCAGAAGAGCAAACAAAAGGCAGGGGCAGAAAAGGAAGAGACTGGTTTTCTGTTCCGGGGAAAAGCCTCACTTTTTCTCTTCTCCTTCGTCCTCCCCAGAGCACCTCTTTAGCTCTCCTTTGCGCCCTTTCTTGTGCCTGGGCTCTGGAGGAGAAGGGCTTTCACGTACTTCTTCGCTGGCCCAATGACATCCTTTTAGGAGATAAGAAAGTGGGAGGGATTCTGGTAGAGAGCTCCTTTTCCGGGGACGAGCTCCTTTGTGTGGTCGTGGGGGTGGGGATAAACGTGAATGAGACGAGAGAAGATTTCCCTCCTCCTTTGCGGGAGAGCGCCACTTCTCTTTTTCTGGCCTCTTCTTGTATGTGGCAGAGAGGAGAGGTTTTGAGGTCTTTTCTTTCCTTTTTCTTCCCTGTCTATTTTGCCTGGAAGGAGAGGGGAGGGGATTTTTCTCCCTGGATAGAAGACTATGAGAAACGCTCTTCTCTTCTGGGAAAAGAAGTGGTGGTGCGCTGGGGAGAAAGGACTGTTAGAGGAGTGGCGCGGGGCGTTAAAGAGGACGGCTCTCTTGTGCTCGCTAATTTCGAGGGAGAAACCCTCGTTTCCTGGGGAGAAGCCACGCTTCATGAAGGTGAGAGATGAAAGCCTCTTCTCGGTTTCTCGTAAGATGCGCTCTCGCTATTCTTTGTGTGTGGTTTTTGCCCTTTTGTTCCGCTTTTCTTCAGGGATAGTCCCTTTTAGCTTCCTTCCTTTTTTTAGCTATTGTGAGTGGCTTTATTCTCTCTCCGGGAAGTTTTCTTTTCTGGGGTATGTTTTCCTGGGACTCGTAGGCTTTCCGGTTTTTACTTCTCCCTCCTTTGGAGGGTTAACTTATCTTCTTAATCCCCCTTTTGGATTTTTGCCAGGTTTTTTTATCTGTGGTGGAGCATGACCTTCCTTCTGGGTAGGCCGCTGGATTTTTACACCACTTTACAGATAGGATTTTTCCCCTTTATTGTGTTTGACCTCCTGAAAGCCGGAAGCTTTGCCTCTTGCCTTCCACGCTCTTTAGCACCTTTCCTATTTTTGATTGATGAATCATAAGCGAGAGAAGGAAGGAGCGCTAAAAAGCAGGAAGGTTGAGCTTTGACTATGCTATAATGTCAAAAAGGAGGTTGGCGCTCAAGGTGGGGAGAGCTTTTGACTGGTTGAGGCAAGCAGAAAGAGACTTACAACAAGCTCTCTCTTCAGAGGACTGGGATATTATGAATGGGCATGCTTTGCTTCGCACCAGGCAGCGGACGGAAAAAGCGGTAAAAGCTCTACACCTCTTTATGGGGCAAGAAGCATGGGGGCACGTGGTGGCAAGGCTTCTTTTGGAGCTTCCTATTTTTGTTCCTGAGCATTTGGTAGAGAAGGGGAAAGTTCTTGACGGACACTACATCCCCCCCTTGCTACCCCAACAGCTTTCCTGAAGGTGCTCCGTTTGAACATTTTGGTTTCCTACAAGCTAAGGAGGCAGTGGATTATGCCCGTGAGATCCTTGAATTCGTCCGTGCTCAAATGGCCGAGGAGAGAAGAAGTTGAGGAAGCGCTTCTTTCCTGGGTAGAAAAAGAGAAAAGAAAAAACCCTGACATCCTGCGTATCGGTGTTTTTGGTTCCTACAATGCTCCTTTCTGGGGAGTGGGGAGCGACCTGGATGTGGTGGTGGTTTTACGAAGATCTCCTTATCCCTTCTGGGAGCGGTCACGATACTTTGATACTATGAGCCTGCCGGTCCCCGTTGACCTTTTGGTTTACACCGATGAAGAATTTGAGAAATTAGAAGGACGTTTCGCTCAAGTTATGCAAAAAGAGGTCCGGTGGCTATAGCCTTCGGTAGATTATAAAAGGGTAAACCCCCTTTGTAGCCCCCTTATCAGGCTTTGCAGAAAGGTGTTTTAATAATATTTTCCGGCCTTGATGGCTGTAATTTAAAAGCATTGATATGCTAAGGAATAAAGACATTCTTTTTTTTGTGCTGAGACTCATAAAGGCTGGACACGCTCAGAGCATAGAGGCAGAGGTTATACTCTAAGAATTTATAACAACCCACCAGAGATTATTTATTCAAGATGTGGTGCTTCTGGAAACGGAGAGATTGTACTTCCTATAATAACCCCAAAGGTAATGCAGAAACAGAACGGATGATGAGAACCATAAAAGAAGAAGCGATCTGGGTTCGGAAGTTTACCAGCTTAGAAGAAATCAAAGAGGCCATTGGCCAATGGATAGAAGAAGATTACAACCAATTCTATCCCTATTCTAAACGGGATATAAGCCTCCTCGAGAGCTTGAGAAACAATATTATGAACTTCGAGGGGAGTGTTTTGCAGGACCTCTATGCTTCAGGAGGGTAAAATATGCCCTGGCTTATGGGTCGTGCTACATACTACAGTCTTTGACGATGGCTTCCCCCCTGTCAATAGTCTGTGAAAATGTCACCTAAAAAGGGGTAGTTTTATTCTCATAAAATGTCACCCCCTTTACTAAATAATTACAATACATGTTCCATCATCTCCAAGCTAACCTGGAACTATATAGAGCTTCTAAGATTTCTCGATCTCTCCCTCATAAGAAACAGGAATTGAAGGAGCAGAATTTCCGGAGAGGTGATTTCTCTGGGGTAGTTGTCTTAGGTGACTGTTTTTTCTGTTTAGGAAC
>DGDO01000057.1 GCA_002385475.1 Candidatus Sordicultor fermentans
GGCGCAGATAACGATCCTCATAACTTAAACGCTCACTGGGTGCGCAATGTTAAGTTCTTCTATAACATATTTACAGGAGGAAGCTAATGGAGTTAATAAAAGACTTACTCATTTTAATTTTACCCTCTCTTTTAACTGCTGTTTTCAGCTATTTAGGCATAGATAAGATTAAGTTTCAGAGATATCAGCGGTTGATTGAAATAGCAGAAGAAGCAGTTTTATATGCAGATGATTACTACCCCGAGAGTCCTGGAGTAGATAAGCTCAAAGAAGCTATAGAATACTTTAAAACAGCAGCACAGAAAGCAGGCTTCTGGGTGAGTGATAAAGAAGCAGAGGAGAAAGTAAGAATAGCATATCAAGCACTGCAGAGACAAGCACTGAACAATTTAGCGAGGCAGTTGGTGGGGGAGTAATAAGGCGAGAGGTGAAAGAGCGCCTCTTGCCAGAATACGAAAGAGAAAAGTTTAGCAAGAAATTAAGCAAAATAAAACTAAAAGATATTGCAGGATATGATGAGGTTGTGGTAAAGTTTGACTGGGAGAAATAAACGAGTCCAGTGACTATAAAGAAGGTTTTTTAGAGAGAGCGGAGAAAGAATGCAATAATGAAGCGCTTTGCGCTCTTCGGCGTAGCCGAATGATAGAGCAACGGACTTCTAATCCGTAGGTTGGGGGTTCGATTCCCTCCAGGCGCGCCAGAAGTACATTTCTCTCTCTTAAAAATTTCTTTATAGTCGACGGACTCGCTAACTTTTGATTTCTAAGTTTTGCATGGCCTTATTATGTACTGCCTTTTGCTCTCTTTTCTACTTTAACATCTTTTTCTCAATCAAACCAATTTAGTTTAGCTCTTTTAGAATTTAGAAGCAAATTTATCAGCTTTTCTTATTATAAATTATTACTATTCCCCATGCTATAGCGTATCCTCTTTAGGTTTTCACCTTTAACCGGTTTCCTAAATACAAACATATGTTCATGCATAATCATAAGAAAGTTATATTTTTCTATTAGACTTTTCCAGTATGGTGTTGACTGACAATGATGCTGAACTTTGATTATATCTTCTTTAAGGGCAAATCCATTTTTCAAGAATAGTTCCAACACGTAGTAAGAAAGAGGAACATAGTGTTGAGCCTTTCTAGTATCACCCACGAGAATAGCACAATAAGCATCCTCTTTTAATACCCGAAAGAATTCTTTTATCCCCAAGTCTAATTCCTGGCAAAATTTATCCACATCTCCAATATTAGACAGGTCACGGGGTATCTTTCCATTCGAATATTTAATAATGTTAAGATAAGGAGGGTGGGTAAGAATCAGGTCAATGGAGCAATCTTCAATCCCTTGAAGGTCACGAACGTCACCCACTTCGACGGTTTGAGGAAGCGCACCTGGATATTCAAATTGAAGATTCTGAATGGTGAGCTGAACAGCTTCGGGATTGATATCCCGACCTATTCCTCGCCGTTTCAATAACTTGGTTTCAATAAGAGTTGTGCCTCCACCCACCATAGGGTCAAGAATTGTATCCCCTTCCTTAGAGTAGCGAAGAATAATATTACGAGCTATTTGGGGAGCAAAGTTCCCTCGAAATTTTGGATTATGAGTATACCACTTTCCCCTTTCGGGCACCGACCAAACCGTAGTGGTTTCTAAATGGAAGTCGATGATATCTGACACAATATGCGCTCCAGAAGTCCTTTTCTAACAAAATGTAAATTGAGAGGATAATCGATCATTTCTAACCCCTTTCGAATCTGATTTTTTTGGCCCTTCCAACCCAAACCATCGGTGATCCAGATGAAGTCAAAGCCGTTACCATGTAATTCATTCTGTCGGTTAATATAAGAATCCACGATTTCCTGAGGTTTAGATCCAGTTCCAGAAAAGAAGTTCACCTCAATATTGATAATTTCCCCTTTGTCCCCGATGAATAGAAAATCAGCTTTTCGATTGAGAAGAGAAGATGAAACAGAAATACCGTAGTGATCTGAAAGATAGCGAAAGTATTTTTGACTTTCTATTTGAAATGGTAATTTTCGCTGCTTCACTATGTCCTGAATTATCGGATCCACAACAAGCTCCATCGCCTTACCACTGCGGTTTTTGCGAGCATGCGTATCTAAGCCCACTTCTACTCCGGCAATATAATCTTGAATACTCTGACACGAGAAATTTTGAAAGAAGTCTTTGAGCCCCGTTCTTTCAAAGAAGATAATCAGCTCTTCTAACTCTTTTTGTGAAAGCTTTCTTTTCCGAAAATCGTATGTCACTGTGTCTGAATCGGCATCCATGAAGTCTTTGACCACCTTTATCTGTAAATCACGAACAGCAAGAAGTAGAGGAATAACGGGGAGTACCTCAGGGTAATTGGTTACCAGATAACAAAGCGTGGAGTCAAAATCAGGACATCGGATAAGAGAATTTAAAATGTGGAGTTCAACCCTATATTTTTCTACGTTTTGTTTAACTTTTTGCCAATCGACAAAAAACTGGTACCCTCGGTTTGTGTCAATAAGAGTATCATGAAAAATATCCACAATAGCATCAAAAGATTCCAGCTTAAAAAAATCCAGGTAAAGAGAGGAATACATATTCAACTTGCTCCATAGTTACGAATTATCAGTTCGTTGATTTCTCCCCGACGGGTGGCATCACAGTTAATAAATCTTTTGGCCGGCACTCTCTCGATCACAAATCCTTTATAAAGGTCATCAAAAAAATTATCTTCGGGATCTTCGTTTTTAGGGTCAGAATTACTTTGTATGAGGTAGGCTCCTCGTTTATCCATCTCTCGAAAAAACTGAGCCAATCGTTTTTGATCTGCTTCAGAAAATCCCTCTCTGGAATATGAGGTAAAGTTAGAAGTAGAATTAAGAGGTCTATAAGGAGGGTCAAAATAAACCAATGTCCCCTTTTCTATATATGAAGCCGAAAGAGAAAAGTCACTACAAATGATTTCCGTATCCTGGAGAGCACGACTCGATTCTTGCAAAGTTTCTTCGTCACAAATGACAGGTTTTTTGTAGCGGCCAAAGGGCACGTTAAATTCTCCCTTTCTATTTAAACGGAATAATCCATTATAGCAAGTCTTGTTGAGAAAAATTAGCCAGGAAGCTCGTGTAATCCAATTTTTATTGTACCGATGGTAATCTAAATGATACCTCTGGACATTGTACTGATTTCGAATATGGTAAAAAAATTCACTCCTTTTTTTCTCAGACAAGCAAAAGTAGGTTTTCTCAAGATCCTGAAGTGCTTGAATGAGGGTTTCAGGATCTTTTTGTACTACTCTAAAAGCCAGAATAAGCTCGGGATTAGAATCGATTAGATACGATTCATTGACTTTAAAATGTCTTTTAAGAAAGAAAAACATAGCTCCACTTCCCACAAAAGGTTCAACATATCTCTCGATATAAAGATGTGAGAGAATGGACTCAGGAAGCTTTGTAGCCAGAACATTAAGAAGCTGGGTTTTTCCTCCTGCCCATTTTAAAAAAGGTTTCGGCTGTCCTCTTTCTTTGATGACTTTCATACTTCTTTCTCCAGGGTTTCAGCCCATTAATCTTATAAGTCTTGGCTTTGATAGTTTAATTAAGGTAAAATTATTATACCACACAACATAATAAACGCTTAGCTAAGTTAAAGATTATGTCTTTATCCCCCTAAACAGAAAAAGATAGGGAGTTCGGGCTTTCAATTTAATAATATACGGCATATTGGGCAGCATGTCGGCAAGCTTCTAACATGCTTTCTTCGTTCGCTATTCCCTTTCCTGCAATATCCATAGCTGTTCCGTGGTCGGGAGAGGTGCGAATAAAGGGCAATCCTAAAGTCACACTCACCGTTTTATAAAAATCTAAACACTTAGTGGCAATATGTCCCTGGTCGTGATAAAGAGACAAGACGGCATCAAATTCTCCTTGAAAAGATCGCCAGAAGATAGAATCTGCCGGATAGGGCCCGGAGATTTCTATCCCTCCACTTCGCACCAGCTCCAGAGCGGGAATAATCTCTTTTGTTTCTTCCTCTCCCAAAAGCCCTCTTTCTCCTCCATGGGGGTTCAAAGCAGCTACCGCTATGCGGGGATGAGATAGGCCCAACTTTTGAAGATAATAATGCATGCGAGGGATAAATTGGGCAATTTTATCTTTTTTGACTTGCTCTATTGCTATTTTGAGAGGAAGATGACGGGTAAAGAAAAAAACTCGCAAGCTCTTTACTTGAAACATAGTTAAGGCTTCCTCGCTGTGGGTTAACTCTTGAAAAATTTCAGTGTGGCCAATAAAAGGAATACCGGCTTTGTGGATTGCTTCTTTGTTTATAGGAGCAGTAACCACTCCCTCTCCCCTTCCCTCCCCCATCAACTCTACGGCTTTTTCTATATATTCATAGCTCGCTTTCCCCCCGGAGGGAGAAATTTCTCCCCAGGAAAAAGAAGCCAGATCTACATTGTTCAGGTCGTAAAGAAAAGGGCCATCTCCCGCAGGTGAGGTAAAGTCGCTCCAGAGTATTTTTACTCCCAGTATTTCTTCGGCTTTTCTGAGTATTTTCCTATCTCCTACTACTATGGGAATAGCTTCTATATCCCACCTCCTTATACTTTTTACTATAATTTCCGGGCCCACCCCTGAGGGATCTCCCATGGTGATAATTAAAGAAGGTTTTTTCATCTTCTCTTCCTTCTGA
>DGDO01000032.1 GCA_002385475.1 Candidatus Sordicultor fermentans
GCGAGCCGATTTGAACGGCCGACCTCTTGAACCCGAGTCAAGCGCGCTAACCAGGCTGCGCTACGCCCCGCGAGGTAAAATTATAGCATAAAATCATCGTTTTCCCCAATACCACAGAAAGTTTTTTATATTTTATAGTTTTCGCATCTCTTAATTTCCTCCTCGCCCCCGTCTTTCCCGGGGCATTACTATAGGCAATCTTACTCCAGGGTCCATCGCAAACCCCACCTTGCAACCTGACAATGTTGAGAAAAAAGCGCAAGAAATTAAAAAGATTGCTGAGAAAGACCTTTTCTCCTCGGTAGTTTATGTTTTTAATTTTTTTCTTTTTTTGCCCACGCCACAGGCTGTTCGCTTCTCGCGGTGATAAAAAAGCTGTTACAAGAAGGTATCCTCCTGTAGCTCCATATCGTATGCTCACCTTCTCTGTCGCCAGTTTATCTTTATAAGGAGGGAAAATACTGTTTCTCTCCTTCTTTTCTCTACAGGAAGGAAAGAGGAGCGCTCTGTCCGAGATAGCGGATGAGCCTTGCTCACACTCTGCGGAGGGGAAACCCAGGTTTTCCCTCAAATACAATGACTTTATCACCTTTTTAGGTTCTCGCTATGCTCCCATAGGCGCAGATAACGATCCTCATAACTTAAACGCTCACTGGGTGCGTAATGTTAAGTTTTTCTATAACCAATTTACAGGAGGAAGCTAATGGAGTTAATAAAAGACTTACTCATTTTAATTTTACCCTCTCTTTTAACTGCTGTTTTCAGCTGGTTAGGCATAGATAAGATTAAGCTTCAGAGATATCAGCGGTTGATTGAAATAGCAGAGGAGAAAGTAAGAATAGCTTATCAAGCACTGCAGAGGCAAGCACTGAACAATTTAGCAAAGCAGTTGGTGGGGGAGTAATAAGGCGAGAGGTGAAAGAGCGCCTCTTGCAAGTTGAAAGAATATAAGATAAGGAATCCGATGGTCTTTGGATTCATGCTTTCAGAGAAAGGGGTAAAATTATAGAGGAGTCTGAGGTGCCCGGATAATAAAGCTGGTGCCGGAGGCCGGAATTGAACCGGCACGGAGTTTGTACTCCAACGGATTTTAAGTCCGTTGCGTCTTCCTATTCCGCCACTCCGGCAGACAACTCTCCCTCATTTTACTCCTTTCTTTTTCACTTCGTCAAGGCTTATACTCGTTGTTTTCTAACTTTTGTGCTCGCAGAACCACAAAAGAGCCTTCTCCATATCCTTCTTTAACCGGTTCAACTGCTTTTATATTCTCGAGAGGGTTAAAAAGGGTTTGTCTGAATTCAAAATGGCTAAAATTGGCCTGTTGGAGATATTGTTTTACTTCTCCAGGGGAATAAAAAGTGGCATCCCGATAAAAGACATTTTGGAGCTTATCTTTAGAGTATTTTTGTCCTATAAAGCTATCCCGGTCGATAAAGCCCAGAATCAAAAACCCACCCGGCTTTAGTACTCTGTGACTCTCCCGCAAAGCCTGTTCCACATCATCTACAAAGCAGATGGTGGTAACCATGAGGACAAAGTCAAAATGATTATCGGGGAAGGGAAGAGATTCTGCTACCCCTTCTATTACCTCTATCCCTCTTTTTCGGGCCATATCAGCCATCGCTTTAGAAGGCTCCACTCCTTGCGTGATGGAAAGGGAAAGGGCAAATCTACCTGTTCCCACTCCTATCTCTATTCCCTGACCTTCCCGGGGTAGTAAACTTCTTATGGCTTCCAGTTCCGTTTGAAAAACAAAAGGATGTCTTTCAAACCAGCTATCATATCTAAAACTATATTGATTGAAAGGGTTGCCTCGAGCCACAATTCACCTCTTTAAATCAACTTTTCCAGTCTATCAACCAAAGACTTACTATAGGGGCTTTCAAAATCCTCTATAGTGCCTAAATCACAATGGTGAGAAAATTCAGGATCAACTGGTAAATAACCCAAAAAGGGGATTCCCAGTTCCATAGAAATTTCTTCTCCCTGAGGTTTTCCAAAGAGAAAAATTTGCTGACCACAGTTAGGACAAGTCAGAAAACTCATATTCTCCACCAAACCCAAAATAGGTTTACTTAACTGATAAACCATATTTATAGCTTTTTTCACAATCAATAACGCTAAATCCTGAGGAGAAGAGACAATTACCACTCCCTGGAGAGGAATGCTTTGCATAACTGTTAAGGGGATATCTCCTGTTCCGGGGGGTAAATCCAGAATTAGAATATCGAGTTCTGACCATGCCACTTCTTCCCAGAGCTCCTGGATAGCTTTGCTCAAAAGAGGCCCTCGCCAGATAACCGGCTGTTCTGGTTGCTCGAGAAGAAGATTGATAGAGATAATTTCAATTCCCCATTTTGAGCTTTTTACTGGAATAATCCCAGAGCTGGCTACTTCTGGTTTTTTATCTACCACTCCAAACATAGTGGGGATGCTTGGCCCTGTGATATCAGTATCCATAAGTCCTACTTTCTTCCCTCGGCGGGCCAGCTCCACTGCCAAAAGAGAAGATACTGAACTCTTTCCCACTCCTCCTTTTCCGCTCATAACTGCTATTACTTTCCTTGTTGAGTCCACCTTTTGCCTCCTCTTTTTATATTGCTATATATAGTATCACGCAAAGCCTGTCATGACTATGAG
>DGDO01000131.1 GCA_002385475.1 Candidatus Sordicultor fermentans
AAAAACGAACAGCTACAGTGTAAAATTAAAAGTAAAAGATAAGAAAGAAATATCATAATAATACCAAGAGTGTTCATCCTCTGGTATTATTATGATATTAGAAATGGGTTAAACAGAAAAATTGCGATTAAGCGTATAGAATTATGCGGGCTACCTGCTCTTAATTATTAGTTACTTTACTTTCTGCAGCAACCGCCACCTCTTTTAGGCTCCTCCTCAACTTTAACCATAGGCTCACCACAGCAAGTTAGTTCCTCTTCTTTTTCTTCTCCTCCTTTAGCTTCCACTACGTTACCACACACATTGCACCGATAAGTTTCTTTTTTTTCTGTCATAAGATTTCACCTCCTGAGATATTTTACCCTTAAAACATTCATTATTCAACTTATCGTGGCAACCAAAAATGAAAAAAAATAATGACCAGCATCTCTTTCCATTTTAAGCATGTCTTTTATAGTTTTCTTACTTACTATGAAATTAGAGAGGAAGGAAAAACCACGCGAAGCTAATTCAGTACTTCTGGTTTTTCCACAAAAAACGCAACCTTTCTTTCATTGTCTTTTCGTATCCCCTATCATGGGGATGAAAGTAGGTTTTCCCCTTTAGTTGAGAAGGTAAATATTCCTGCTCTACAAATGCTCCAGTAAAGTCGTGAGGATATCGATATTCCTTACCAAATCCCATCTCCCTCATCATACCAGTAGGAGCATTGCGCAGGTGCAAGGGAACAGGAAGTGTACCATACTCCTTCACATCCGCCAACGCCTGGTTCAACGCTTGATAGGAAGCATTGCTTTTAGGAGCACTAGCTATATATATAGTGGCCTGAGCTAAAGACAGCCTTCCTTCCGGCTCTCCCAGAAAATCATAGGCTTTTTGAGCAGCGACAGCTATCAGCAAAGCATGAGGATCAGCATTACCCACATCTTCTGAAGCACAGGCTACCAGACGACGTAAAATAGCATGAGGGTCTTCTCCTCCCTCCAGCATACGAGCTAACCAGTAAATAGCAGCATCAGGGTCACTACCTCGCAAGCTCTTATGATAAGCAGAAAGAAGATTAAAATGCTCTTCTCCTGATTTATCGTATAAATAGGAGGTTTTATGAAAAGTATCCTGTAAAAACTTAATCCCTATTACCCCGTTGTTTTCTTGTTGAGCAATACGAGAAGCAACCTCCAGAAAGTTCAAAGCCTGCCGAGCATCCCCATCAGCAAGCTGAGCCATGAAGAAAAGAGCGTCTTCCTCCACCCTTATTCCCTCATCTTTTAATCCTCGTTCGTCTTCTAAGGTATTCTTCAACAAGCGAACCAGATCTTCTACCGGAATCTTTTTAAAAACTATTACCTGAGAACGAGAAAGCAAGGGAGCAATAATTTCAAAAGAGGGGTTTTCGGTAGTAGAACCAATCAAAGTAACTATTCCTTCTTCCACGTGGGGAAGAAGTAAGCTTTGTTGTCCTTTATGAAAGCGATGAATCTCATCAATAAAAAAAACTGTTTTCTTATGGTGAAACTTCAGGTCATTTTCTGCTTCTTTTACTGCCTCTCTTATTTCCTTTACTCCTGAGGTAACTGCACTGATGGAAATAAACTGATATTTACAAGCCTTAGCCACAATATGAGCAACAGAAGTCTTACCACTCCCCGGTGGCCCCCAAAAAATGAGAGAAGGTAAAAAACCAGTTTCCACTATTTTCCTCAGAATACCTTCCCTTCCAGTAAGGTGAGGTTGACCTACTACCTCATCCAGACTACGAGGACGCATCCGAAAGGCAAGCGGTTTCACTTCTTTTTCTTGAATCTGAAATAATTCCTTTTCCTCAAAAGATTTTTTCTCTCCCACGCTAAGGCACCCAGTTTCCCCCTCGTCAAACTATTGTTCTAAAACAAATTATACTATTTAATTAAAAATTAAGCAACTTCTTCACTTTCTTGCTCTTCTCTATCTATGGTTTCTGTTTCAATTCGAGAAATAAAAGAGGATGCTTTTCTTTGTTCTTTTTGAACATTATTTAGGATTGTTTTTATGCTTTTCTCTACTGAGATTTAACTAAACATCAAATGACTTGTGTAACTTCTTTGATAACCTGAAGAGCAAAGACAATATCTTCTCTGTTTACTTCCCGGGAAGTTACGAAACGAACTGCGAAATCCCCGGCTCGAGTGGCCAGAACTCCTTTCTCTCTGATTCTTTCCAGAAAAACAGTAGCCTCTAATTCTCTCTCACTTAAATCGGCTAAAACAAAGTTGGTTTGTACTTGATGCCGATCTATTTTTATCCCTGGTAAAGACTGCAGACCTTCCGCCAAAAATTGGGCGTTATCATGGTCTTCCCGGAGGCGAGAAATGTTGTCCTCAGAAAGAGCAATGATACCACAGGCACACAACCAACCAGTCTGTCTCATTCCTCCTCCCAGCATTTTGCGGTATCTCTCTGCCTCTTTTATAAAATCGCAAGACCCGGCGAGTAGCGAACCCACCGGAGCTCCTAAGCCTTTGGAAAGAGAAATCATAACTGAATCACAATAGCGAGCAATCTCTTTAGCTTCTACTCCCAGATAAATTGCAGCATTAAAAAGCCTTGCCCCATCAAGATGAACAGGCAAATTGTATCTGTCTGCTACCTCTCTTATTTTCTCAAATCTGGTAAAAGGAACCACTATGCCTCCATAGCGATAATGAGTATTTTCTAAGCCAATTAGAGCCGTCCTAGGGTAATGGATATTCTCCGGTCGGATAGCTCTCTCAATATCCCGAGGTTCTGGCGCTCCATCTTCATTTCGCAAAGTTTTAACCATTAAACCCGCTACCTGGGCTAACCCTCCAGTTTCTGAAGTGAAAATATGGGCATTCTCTTCCAGGATTATCTCGTTGCCTCTCTGAGTATGAGTAAGGAGAGCAACCAGATTGCCCATGGTCCCACTGGGGAGGAAAATTGCTCTTTCTTTTCCCAGAATAAAGGCAGCTAATTCCTCCAGCTCTCTTTGCCTTGGATCTTCACCGTAAACCGCATCCCCCAAAGGAGAGCGGAAGGCTGCCTCTTTCATCTCCTCAGTTGGAAGAGTATTGGTATCCCGGCGCAAATCTACCAGCTTTTTCATCTCTTTTCCTCTTTAGCTTTCTTCCAGGAATTTTTATAACTTCCCAGAACACGCCAGAAGCTGGTTTTAACAGATAATTCTTTTATCATATCCTGATACATGTCTTCCTTTAAATTTCCTTCCCAATCTACATAAAAGAGATATTCCCAGGGTTTTCCCGGTCGAGGGCGAGATTCGAGTTTCAACAGGTTAACTTTCCGATCGGCAAAAATACGAAGCGCTTCATGAAGTGCCCCGGGATAATTCCCTACAGCAAAAACACAAGAAACTTTATCATCTTGAGAAGAGGGTTCAAAATAAGGAGAAACAATCAAAAAACGAGTAAAGTTACGAGGATTATCTTCAATTTCTTCCTGATTTAATTCCAGACCATATTTTTTTATGGCCTCTTCAGAAGAAATACAAGATCCCCCCATTCCAAATTCTTTGGCCTGACGAGCTGCTTCTTCAGTGCTCCCCACATTCATTACTCGCACCGCCCTCAACGATTCGAGAAATTGAGCACACTGGGCAAAACCCTGAGGATGAGCAAATAGCACCTGAATCTCACTCTCTTTAGTGCCAGGATAAAGGCCCAGGTATTGAGAAACGCGAATGAATCGCTCTCCCACTACATAAAGATTGGGAAATTCTAAAAGGAGATCGTAATTATTATGAATACTACCGGTGATAGTATTTTCTATGGGTATCAACCCGTGAGTAGCTTCTCCCTGCTCCACTTTTTCGAATATTTCTCGAAAATTAGAACAAGGTAATAATTCGGCCCTCTCTCCAAAAGCACGACGAGCCACTTGAGAGCTAAAAGAACCGCTTTCTCCCAAAAAAGCCACTCTCAAATTCAAAAACTCGGGTTTGCTTTTTATCTCCATTCTCTCTGGTATATCGTTCTTTTTTAGTTCCTTACCCACCAGAATACTTATCACTTCCAGGTCGTTCATCAATTTTTTAAATTGCTCAGGGTAGAGGCTTTGCGGACCATCAGAGAGAGCTTTTTCTGGACGGGGATGGACTTCCACCATTACTCCATCTGCTCCACAAGCTACAGCTGCTCGAGCCATGGGAATCACTTTTTCCCGCAGACCCGTCCCATGACTGGGGTCTACCATTACCGGTAAATGAGAAAGATCTTTAACTACCGGGATAGCGGTCAAATCCAGAGTATTACGAGTAAGCCTTTCAATAGTTCTAATACCCCGCTCACAGAGAATCACCTGGAAATTTCCCCAGCTCAAGATATATTCAGCAGCCAGTAACCAATCTTCTATGGTAGAAGATAAACCTCGCTTCAGGAGCACCGGCTTTTTCAAAAAGCCCACTTTCTTGAGAAGCTCAAAGTTTTGCATATTGCGAGCTCCAATCTGAATGATATCAGCATATTGTGCCACAAGGTCAGCAATTTCAGGACTGGTAGCTTCGGTAACTATGGGTAAATTAAATTTTTCTCCTGCTCGAGCCAGAATCTCAAGCCCTTTCTCTCCCAGACCTTGAAAGCTATAAGGGGAAGTGCGAGGTTTAAAAGCTCCTCCTCGAAGAATATGGGCTCCCATTTTTTTCACTATTTCTGCAGTTTCAAAAAGTTGTTCTTCCGATTCTACAGCACAGGGACCAGCCATAACCGTGAGATTATCCCCTCCTATTTCCACTCCTTTTACCTTAATAACTGTTCCCTGAGGACGGAAGCTGCGATGTGCCAGTTGGAAAGGAGTATCCATTTTGATGGTCCTTTCCACTACTTTTTCATCCAACTGCGAAGAAGAAAAATTATTTTCGGTAACCAGAACGGTTTTCCCTGTTTCCTCTTCCAGGAAATAAGGATTCAAGTTCTCTTTCCCTAGCTTTTCCTTTAATTCCGATTTCTCTAAATCGCTCAGCTTTCGATTAAAACTAACAATCAAAGAATTTCACCCCTCAAACCAATAGAACCATAGCTCTACAAGCACCTACTGGATATTGAAATCACGAATAATACCGTCCTTGATGAGAAGATAGAGTAAGAGATAAACATCAACTTTTATTCTCCGCTCTATTTTCTCCTTTTCTTTAATTCTTCCATAATCTGGTAATAGGTCATCTTTTCATACTGTAAAAGAACAAGGAGATGATAAAGGAGGTCAGCTATTTCCCACCCCAGGTGCTCTCGATTATGGTCTTCATCTTCAAAAGTGGCCAGTATAACCTCGGTAGCTTCTTCTGCTACTTTGCGCAGAATTTTTTCTCTTCCTTCTTCCAGAAGACGAGAAGTATAAGAGTTGGGTGAAAGATGGGCAGCTCTTTCCTCTATTACTTCAAAAAGCTCTTGTAAAAAAGAAGAAAGAGAATAAGGTGGAAAATGAGCTTGAGGTTCGGGAATTTCTCCTTTTTTTATTTCCCGGTGAAAGCAAGAAAAAAAACCAGTGTGACAGGCTACTCCTTCTTGTTTTACCTGAATAAGTAATGTATCGTTATCACAATCTACATAAATTCCCTGTACCTCCTGAAAGTGGCCACTACTTTCCCCTTTGTTCCACAATTTTTTTCTGCCTCTACTATAGAACCAGGTTTTTCCTGTCTCCAAAGTACGAGACAATGCTTCTCGGTTCATATATGCCATCATCAAAACTTTGCCGCTTTCTGCATCTTGGACGATGGCAGGAATTAACTCTTCTTTTTCAAAAAGGACATCCTCCCAGGATTTTTCCATCAATCTTCTACCCTCACTGGTATTCCTCTTTTCTGGAGGTAGGCCTTAGCCTCTCCTATGCTGAAATAGCGGTAGTGAAAAATAGAAGCTACAAGAGCAGCATCAGCTTTCCCTTCTCTCAAAATGGCTAAAAGATGTTCCAGCTTCCCCGCTCCTCCTGAGGCAATTACAGGTAAACGAACTCTTTCTGCCACTTTCCGGGTAAGGCTAATATCATAACCAGTCTGAGTTCCATCGGTGTCCATGCTGGTTAGCAATATTTCTCCTGCTCCTAACTTTTCTACCTGTTGAGCCCAGGATAGGGCATCTTTCCCGGTGGGAGTTCGCCCTCCATTTATAAATACTTCCCAGTAACTACGCCGATTTATTCGGTCCCAGGTTCTTTTCACATCGATAGCTACCACCACACACTGGCTACCAAACATTTCTGCTAACTCACTAATTAACTCTGGTTTAAGAACTGCCTGAGTGTTAATCGATATTTTGTCTGCGCCAGCCCTGAGGAGATTAGCTACCTGTCCGGTAGCTCCTATCCCTCCCCCCACTGTGAAAGGAATAGTTAAAACTTCAGCTATTTTTTCCACCACTTGAATCATGGTTTCTCTTTGTTCATAAGAGGCGGTTATATCCAGAAAAACCAGCTCATCTGCCCCTTCTTCTTCGTATCTTTGAGCCAGCTCTACCGGGTCTCCTACATCTTTTATATTTTCAAAGTGGACTCCTTTTACCACTTTTCCCTCTTTTACATCTAAGCAAGGGATAATTCTTCTGGCTAACACTTTCATTCCTCCCGTAGAATACTGCATACTTCTTTAAAATTAAGCTGCCCGGTGTAAAGAGCCTTACCCAATATTATTCCCTCAACACCTTCTCCCAGGCTCTTTATCTTCCGGATATCTTCTTTATGACTTATTCCTCCCGCAACTATAATACTTACTCCGCTTTCGGCGATAAAATCTCTAATCACTTCCACTCTCACCCCTTGAAGTGTTCCATCTCTTTGAACATCAGTAAAGATAAAATGCTCAATGCCTTTCCCTTTTAAATCCTTAGCTAAATCCGCAGCTTTAACAGGGATTTCTTCTCTCCACCCCTCTAAAGAGACAAACTGATCCCGGGTATCGATACTCACCACTATTTTTTCTCTCGCTATCTTAATCATCTCTTCAAAAACTGAGGGGTTCTTAACTACTATGCTACTTAGAACTACTCTTTCTGCTCCGGCATCAAGATAATCCATAAAAGAAGAGACTTCCCTGATCCCTCCTCCCACCTCAACCGGTATTCCAACCGTCTGAATTAATTCTTTAATAACAGGGAAATTAACGGGATACCCCGATTTTGCTCCCTCTAAATCAACAACGTGTAGAAAAGGAGCACCTTCTTCCTCCCACTTCCGGGCTACGAGAAGAGGAGAAGTGCTAAAGACCTCTACTTTTTGATAATCCCCTTTCTCTAACCTTACCACTTTCCCCTCCAGAATATCTATGGCAGGAATGGGTAAAATCACTTCTTCCAGCTCCTCACCCAATTTTCTAAAACCTTCATACCCCAGACAGAACTTTTCTCGGGATGAAACTGGAAACCCCAGACATTATCATGATTCACAATGGCAGGAATTACCACATTATAATTGCATATGCCCACCACTGCTTGAGGTTCTTCCGGTAAGACGTAAAAAGAGTGAGCAAAATAGAAAAACCTCCCCTGCGGTATATCCCGAGTAAGCGGAGAATTTTTTTTGAAGTATACTCGATTCCATCCCATATGAGGTATTTTATTAGTAGGAGGAAGCTTCACCACTTCCCCTGGTAAAAGAGAAAGGCCTTTCTTGCGAGGAGCTTCTTGGCTTTTCTCAAAAAGTAGCTGTAAACCCAGGTTTATTCCCAAAAAGGGCTTACCGTCTTCCTGGTTTTCTTTAATGACTTCCTTTATTTCTTTTTTCTCTAAATTTTCCATGGCTTTCTCAAAAGAACCCACCCCCGGGAGAACCACTGCCTCAGCCTCTCTAATCTCTTGAGCCTGATTAGTGACCACTACTTCTTCTCCTAACCTCTCCAGGGCTTTAAAGATGCTATATAAATTACCTATCTCGTAATCAACAATGGCAATCATAACTATCCCTCTTCTTCTTTATTATAAAGTCCCCTTAGTAGAAGGAAGATAAACACTCGTTACCTTGGCAGCCTGAGCTAAAGATTTACCGAGAGCTTTAAACAGAGCTTCTAAACAATGATGACCATTATCACCCCACCATATTTTAGCATGAAGAGTAATTTTTGCATTATTTACCAGAGCCTGCAGGAATTCCTTCACTAACACTATCTCAAAACTACCCACTCTCTCTCCTAAATCAGGTTTTTCCCAAAGAAAATAAGGTCTTCCACTTAAATCGACAGCCACCATACTTAACGCCTCGTCCATAGGAATAAAAACAGTGGCAAAACGCTCTATTCCTTTTTTATCTCCCAAACATTTATTCAGAGCTTCTCCCAGAACTATACCCGTGTCTTCTACTACATGGTGGTAATCATCAATAAATTCTTGAGCAGTAGCTTTTATTTTTAAATCCCAACCAGCGTAAAAAGCCATACTTTCCAGAAGATGAGAAAAAAAAGGAACAGCCATATCCATCTGGATATTTTTTTCCCCATCCAAGGAGAGATAGATTTCGACATCAGTTTCTCGAGTTTTCCTTTTAACCAGAGCTTCTCTTTTTTTCAGTCTGACCACTCCTTACTCCCTATTATTGTAAACTTTCCAGTTCGGTATTAGAAAGAATGATGCCCTTCCACTCCCAACCATATAAGCCTTCTTCTATCAAAAGATAAAGAATATTATAATCGGGGTCTGGCCAGTTATCAATTTTCAGGTTAAAACCATCATTTCTTTTTTCCAGCTTTCCCACTCGAAGGTCAGTAGCTTTAGACAGGTGTTCACTAAGGTAGTTTTCAACCTTATAAAATTCATCTACTTCAAACTCGCTAAACATAACTCCCACCCAAAAATCTCCTTTCCTGGCTAAGCTTTCAAGCTTTTTAATATCTTTACTCCGGAAAGCCTCTTCAAGTTTTTGAGCCAGAGCTTCTTTGCTTTTTTCTACCCACGTGGGCTCAGATTGAAGATAAACTATGCGCAACTCTGCCCACCGACCATAGGAAAAATCAGGTGCCTCCCGAACCACTT
>DGDO01000024.1 GCA_002385475.1 Candidatus Sordicultor fermentans
AGATGTGTATAAGAGACAGAACAGACACAAGAATCAAGCATAAAAGAATATTAATTGATAAACAGAACACTACGGAAGCTAAGGATATAGGATAGAAATTCTGATTCGAAAGAAAATATTTAACTTGCAGAATTTCATAAAATAAAGTAAAATCAATCTGCAATCGATTTCTTATAACAAAAAAAAGGAGGATTTTCGATGGCCAGAGTTGGTGTAATTACTTTTTCTGACGGAAGACCCCCTGTCCACCAGGAACTTCTTTCCATGAACCTTCAATTTCAGAATAACCTGGTTAAGAAGTTAGAAGAAGAAGGACATGAAGTAGTGGTAGCAGACGAACCCCCCTGGAAT
This sequence comes from Candidatus Sordicultor fermentans, assembly GCA_002385475.1. Taxonomy (GTDB): domain Bacteria; phylum Atribacterota; class Atribacteria; order Atribacterales; family Caldatribacteriaceae; genus Sordicultor; species Sordicultor fermentans. The sequence continues at coordinate 352 of DGDO01000024.1, forward strand.
AACGAAACTGCAGTAAAAGCGGGAAAAAAGATGCAGTTAAGCGATGTGGATTGTACTATTTTTAACTATGCCATCTGGGCCTGGCCACATTTTACCGTTTTGGCCGCTCAATTTGCTCCTTCCCCCTATCTTTGCCTCTCCAATATTAATCCCGGATACCCCGGATTAGTGGGCATGCTGGCCAGCTCAGGAGCACTGGCTAACATAGGAATACCATACTGGAGGATTTCTGGTGATATTGGAGAAAAAAAAGTATGGAAAAAAGTAAACACCTTCATTAACGCTGCTTCTTGTGTTAAATCGTTGCGAGGGGAAACATTTGGTTGTTTTGGTGGTCGACCCATGGGGATGTATACTGCCACTGTGGGCGCAGATGTATGGGCCAGAATATTCGGAGTAGATATAGAACATATTGACCAGTGGGAAATAGTAAGGAAGGCAGAAACCATTCCTCAGGAAAAAATTGAAAAAGCTTTTCAGTGGTGTGAAGAAAACGTGGGTGAAATAGTGTATGATGGTAAACAATTGACTCCTGAGATTCTCAAAAAGCAGATTGCCTCTTACTATGCGGTAAAAGAGATTTGTGAAGAGATGCATCTTGATTTTTGTGGCATTAAAGGACAACCTGAACTTACCAACAACTTTTGCACCATGGACATAGCTGAGGCTTTTCTCAACGACCCTTATGATTTTGATGGACCTAAAGAACCCATTGTGTGCGCTACTGAAGCGGATATGGATGCTGCATTAACTATGGAAATCTTAAAAAAATTAGCCAGAACTCCAGTTTTGTTTGCTGATGTTCGTCACTGGCATGATGACCACCAGATACTCGACCTTTGTAATTCTGGACAACATGCCACTTATTTTGCTGGAGCCAGCTTCGATTACCGGGACAATCTCCCCCAGGTGATTTTCTATCCCGAGTCATTTTATTTCCCAGCGGGAGGAGCAGCTGTTCACCATTTAGCCCATCCTGGTAAAGTAACCCTGGCCCGCCTGGGTAGAAAAAATGGGTGCTACTGGATGGCTATTCTCACTGGAGAATTCGTCCGGTTTGATGATAAGACCAATCAAGAAATTATGACCAGAACCCAGATTGAGTGGCCCCATGCTTTTTGCCATCTGGATACTTCTATTGATAGCTTTATCAACAAATTTCCTTGCAACCATGTCCATGCTGTTTACGGAGATTACGTAGAAGAATTAAAAATGGTTTGTGAAATACTGGGGATTGGATGGGAAGTAATATAAAATAAAATATGAGCTACCTTCCCGGGGTAGCTCATATTTTATTTTATCTATTATTTTAATCTTCTAATCTGAACACCATTTGAGTTGGGCTTACAAATCTCAAGGCAATCACCAAACAGGTCATGGTTATTAAAAAGTAAACTACAGCAAGGGCATCTATTGCTTGAGGTGGACGCACTCCTGCTGCATAGGCATCATAATACAACGCTACCACTATAGTTTGTGATTTGGGACCACTTACAAGAAACGTTAGTTCAAACATGGCAATAGTTCTAACTATTGAAAGTATAGATGCTGTGAAAATTCCAGGTAGCGAGAGAGGAATTAATATCTTGAGAAAGGTCTGGAATCTTCCCGCTCCCAAAATTTTTGCTGCAGATTCAATATTAGGATCGATTTGTTCTATAAACGGAGTCAAAATGAGTATGACGAAAGGCACAATAGGTATCAAATTAGCAATAATAACCCCGCTTATTTTTGTAGCTAACCCTACCTTGTATAACATGGCTGCCAGAGGAATTCCATAAGTCATTGGAGGAATCAACATTGGTAAAAGCAACATGGAGAGCAGAAGCCCTTTAAATTTAAAATCATATCTTGCCAGTCCATAAGCGGTAGGAATCCCTATTAACAAAGCAATAGCCGTCACTGATATAACTACAGCAAATGTAACAAAAAGAAGCTGAGGAAGATCATGATCTTTAGCCATATAACTATACCATTCTAAAGTAAAATACTTAGGAAAAATTCCTCCATACCATTCCTTGCCTACAGAATTCAACACTACTGTTCCTAATATTCCTAAAATATTTATGATAAAAACAGCTAAAGCTATATAAAACAACACTCCCGATATTCTAATTTTCTTTTTCATTTATTACCCCCTCGCATCCTATCAGGCTTTCCCCACCATTGAACCGCCCTTAAACATCCTCTGTCTCAAAGACATCACAACCAAAATGACAATTAACTCAATTAAACCCATAACCATAGCTATAGCAGAACCTACATTAAAATTAAACTTTTCCATAGCCCAGTGAAAAACAGAAATAGACATCACCCTTGTAGGGCCAGAAGGTTGGCCTAATAGTACTGCTGTGGGGTATACGGAAAAAGCCATCACAAAATTCAAAGAAAATGCCATAGCGATTCCGGGAACCCATAAAGGAAAAATAACTTTTCTAAAAATGTACCATCCATCTGCACCTAAAATTTGAGCCGCTTTCTCAAGGTTTGGATCTATCCCCGATACGTAGCCAAGAAGCATCAAGAGGGCATAAGGAAAATTATGGATGATTAAACCCAGAACTACCCCGGTATAATTATGGGTCAGTCTCAACGGCTCCTTAATAATTCCAATGGCTTTTAAAAACTGATTAAGCCACCCTGCCGGTCCCATATATGAAAGCATTCCTTCTGCAACCAGTACTGTTCCTAAGGTAACAGGAAGAATGAGAAAAAAACTAATTAATCTTTCTCCTTTTATTCCATGTCTCATATAATATGAAAATGGAATAGCAAGCAATATACTGATTAAAGTGGCGGGTAAAGCTATTTTAAATGTAGTCCAGATAGTTCTAACTTCCCAGGGATCTTTAAAAAAAGTTAAATAATTTTCTAAAGTCCACTCCCCTTCTTCATTGGTAAAGCTCAAGTAAAACCCGTATAAAAATGGGTAGATAAACAAAACTGCTAAAAAGATTATTGACGGTAGAAAAAACAGAAAGATAATATGTTTTTCTTCTTTCATAGTATTCTATCTCCTTCTTGTGAGAAAAGAAGAATCTTTCCGGGAGGAATCCAGACTTCTATGATACCATCACTTTTTATCTCCTCTCCTGCTTCTCCGGTGCGTAAATCTATACGGACATCTTCATTTATTAACGCACCTATATGTCTGATTTCTCCTAAATACTCGACCACCTCACTTTTACACCTTAAAGAATTCACTGGTCCATTGCCAACCTGAATATCCTCAGGACGAACGGCAGTAAAAACAGGAGCACCAATTTCTAAATTGTTCAAATAATCAGCCTTTTTTATAGAGCCATTTTTAATAGTTAATTCAAAACCCGACACATTGATAACCACCTCATTTTCAGAACTTATTTCTTTAATATTCGCCGGCCATATATTACGAAATCCCATAAAATCGGCAACGAATAAATTTGAGGGCTGGCAATAAATTTCCTCTGGTGGTCCTATTTGTTGAATTTTCCCATCTTTCATCACTACAATCCTGTCGGAAAGAGCTAAAGCTTCTTGTTGATCATGAGTCACATATATAGAGGCTATGTGAAGTTTTTCATGCAAGGTCTTTAATTCATAGCGCATCTCTATCCTGAGTTTGGCATCAAGATTTGATAATGGTTCATCTAACATCATTAGCATTGGCTCCATCACGATACAACGCGCAATTGCTACTCTTTGTTGCTCACCACCAGACAATTGCCGGGGATATTTATCTTCATATCCTTCAAGACGAACCATTTTTAGCGCATTTTGAACTTTTTCTTTAATCGCATTCTTGGATAATCTTTTTATTTGAAGACCAAAGGCTATATTATTAAAAACACTTAAATGAGGAAATAAAGCATAGTTCTGAAAAACCAATCCAAATCCTCTTTTCTCGGGAGGAATACCTTTTGTACCATCATCTATACATTCATTATCAATATATATTTCGCCACTATCTATGGGAACCAAACCAGCAAGACAATGTAAAGTTGTAGACTTGCCACAACCAGAAGGCCCTAATAGTGTTACAAATTCTCCTTTTTCAACATTTAGATTAAAGTCGTGAAGGACTTGATTCGCCCCAAAACTCTTATTTAAATCCTTTATTTTAATTTCCTTAAAATCCTTCACTGTATCCACCACCCCATTTCTTTCATTTAAAAAAGTGTGGAGATCCCTCTGGATCTCCACACTAAATCCGTCGAACGTTTTATTTTACTTTTGCTCCCACCAGCTTATCCCACATCTCAAAGGCCTCAACTAATTCCTTTGCCCCGAGCTGTGTGGTTGAAGGGAATTCTTGAATAACTATATCATATTCGGGATACAGCGCAGCCTCAATATTATCTTGAATTTCCTTAGGAGCTAAAGAAAGAGGAACATCTTTTATAGCTGGCCCGGGGTAGAAATATCCGGCATCATAGGTGAGAGCTTGAGATTCAGGCTCAAGTAGCCAGCTCATTAAAGCTAATGTTGCTTCTTTCTGCGCTTCGCTAAGACCTTTGGGCATGCACATAAAATGACAATCTGTAAGCCATGTGGTATTCTCTAAAAAGAATCCTCTAAAGTTAGCCGGTATAACTCCCAGAATACGCTGATTCACATCCCAACCAATATGGCTTGCTATAATCCATCTTGTGCCTTCAGCTAATTCTCTAAAAGCAATAGCTGTGCCGGTAGGATAGTAATCAATATATTTATCGAGCTCCTGCAAGTAATCCCAGGTTTTCTCCCAGGTTTTCGGATCTTTTGGATTTTCATCTCCCAGGATATAAGGTAGCCCCTGTAACAGGCATCTACCCGGTCCAGAATTAGCCGGTCTGGGATATAAAAATTTTCCCGGGTTAGCTTTTGCCCACTCCAATAATTCTTTCGCTGTAGTCGGAACGTCTTCGACCTTTTCTGGATTATAAGTAAACATTGGTCCGCCCGGGCAATGCGTTACAACAATACCATATCCCTCAAAAAGATCAAAAGCTCCTTTTGCACCAGGAAGGTAACGATCTTCCAGGTCTGGAAAGTATGAATCGTATGTAGGATATAAATTTTCCCAAATTCCCATTTCCAGGCCAGCTGCCATTGCATCATAACCAGTTAATACCATCGTAGTCATCACATTACCAGCCATTTGTTGTGCTTTAATTTTTGCGGGAAGCTCTGGAGCGGTTGCTTTCATGAATTCAATATCAGAAACTATTTCCGGATGAGCTTCCTTAAAAGCCTCAATAGCCGTCTGGGTAAGCTGTAAGTTTCCTGCTACATCAATAATGCTCAATTTCACCGGCCCGGATTGCTGCCCCACAGCCAGGGAAACGGTAAGAAATAGAGTAACACAAGAGAGTAGAAAAACACTTAAGAGTTTAACGAACTTTTTCATGGTGGTCCCTCCTACTAATTAGTTTTGGTAAAACTGAGTACAGAAAGTTAAAGAAGCAGTAAAACACACCCTTATCATCCCCACCCCAGGAGTTTATAAGGGAACTTGTTTCCTGCTTCCTTACACCCTAACAAAACCCGCTTAAAACATAAGATATTTTCAAAGCTATTTCTCTCGGCTCCTGAAAAAACTCTTAAAGCTTCTTTTAAATCATAAAAAAATCATAATACCGAGATCAAAAAACACAAAAATAATCTTGTTTGATAAGTGCCAAATTGCTTCCTAAATTTCGACACTAAGTATAGTTTGTAATCAATAAACCTGTCAATAGATAATGAGCTCTATGATAGTGTCAACCCATTGTAGGAGCGATATTTTTATTTTCTCCTTCGTTATTAACTTTTGAGAAGTTCTCAGAAGACTTTTTTTGTTTCATCCCATAGTTATGGCTAGAAAGTCTTGCAAAAATATACTGGTATATTTTTTGGTACTTTTCCTAGAAAGAGGGGTGAGGATACCTCTGAACTCCCTGTTCTATTACTTGTACTAAGAAAGATAGTTCTCTGTGAAAAAAACCGGTTAGAAGGATAACTATTACCTTGTAGCTTGTTGCATTTATGTCACGTATCAATGGGAGATTGCCCGTAAACTTTAATCCATCTAATGCTCAAGCACAGTAAAATTTATGAGCCGCCTCAATCAAACAAAGGCGGCTCATAAATTTTACTGAATACTCTTTTCTGCCTCGTACAGGTTATCCTTAGTTATAACTGCAGGCTCGATCAAAATCACTTTGTTTTCTGGTTCCACTTTTTCTCTTAGGTATTTAACCAAGATTTCAAAAGCAGTAGAGGCTTGTCTTCCCGGGAACTGTTCGATGGTAGCGTCTAATGTTTCCTCTTCAATCAATTGTAGCGCTTCGGGAAGAGCATCAAAACCAACAGTGATCACCTCTTTGACATCTAACTTACCACTGGCTTCTATAGCCTGAATGGCACCTAAAATCATCTCATCATTGGCTCCAAAAACAGCATCAATCTGGGGAGTGCTCATGATGAAGTCTTCCATCACCTTCATGCCGTCATCCCGGCGGAAGTTAGCAGTTTGAGCTTTAATGGTAATATCAGGATACTGTTCCATAATTTCATTAAATCCTGCGCTTCGATCAATAGCAGGACCTGCTCCTGGAGTCCCGGTGAGCTCAATGACCGTACCTTTGGGTTCACCGTATTTCTCGACGAGTTCATCTACTATAAATTTTGCTGCTCTCCTCCCTCCTTCTACGTTATCTGCTCCTACATGGCATAAAACCTCTACTGGAGCGTCTTCTTTGATTCTTCGGTCTACAGTGACTACCGGGATATTAGCTTTATTAAGCGCCTCTACCGCTGGGACAACTGCTTCTACTTCGATGGGAACAAGTAGTACTCCATCCACTCCTCTTATGATCATATCTTCAATAATGGAGATTTGCTTTGCTACGTTATCCTCTGCTTCCAAAGATATAACTTCGATTCCCCCTATCTGGGTTGCTTTCTCTTTAACCGCCTCTTCCAAAAAAGCAAACCAGGCAAAGGAGAGGCTGGGAAAAGAAAGACCAATAGTGAGTTGCTCCTGAGCTAAAGCTAAAGAACCCAGACACAAGGAAGCCACTAAAATCACCAAAGTACCTACCACTCCAAGTTTTTTCATATTCCATCAACCTCCTTTTATTTTTTATTTCTGGAAAAGATTTAAAATCTTTTCCAGAAATAAATTAAGCAGTTCTAAATCTTCTTTTCATCTTATCCATCAGCACAGCTAAAATTATAATTGACCCTCTCACAATCATCTGCCAGTATGGCTGTACCCCCAAAAGATTCAATCCGTTAGATATAACTCCAATGAGAAGGGCTCCTATTAACGTACCATAAACTCCCCCCTCTCCTCCCATCATACTAGTCCCTCCAATAACTACTGAGGCGATGACATCCAGCTCATAACCTTCACCCGCTACCAATTCTCCAGAATTAAGCCGAGAAGTTAAAATTAAACCGCTCAGTGCTGAAAGAAAGCCCAAAATAGTAAAAGCACTGATTTTATATCGGTCTACTCTTATTCCGGAAAGCAGTGCTGCCTCCTCATTTCCTCCTATAGCATAAATGTAGCGACCAAATACTGTTCTCCTCAAAATTATAGCAGCAATAATAACACTCCCTAAAAAGAGAATAACCGGAAAAGGGATAGGACCAATCATTCCTGCTCCAATGAAGCGGAAAGACCGGCTCATGCCAGAAATAGGCCTTCCCTTAGCTACTAAGAGAGTGGCACCCCGAAATATGCTCATAGTTCCTAAGGTAACGATGAAAGGATGGAGGCCTCCTTTTGTAGAAATAAAACCATTGAGAAAGCCAATACCTCCGCCTATTAGGAGAGGAATAACTATGCTCAAAAATAGGCTTCCTCCCCATTTTACTTGGAAACCAGCAGCAATAATTCCGGTAAAAGCCACCACTGATCCTACCGATAAATCAATGCCTCCCAGGAGAATTACAAAAGTCATCCCTACTGCGATTACTCCGATTATAGAAACCTGGCGGATAACATTTAAAATGTTGAGGGGATTGAAGAAAACGGGGGTTAGAATTCCAAATAAAATACACACCACTATAAAAGCCAATAAAATACCTATTCTATCCCATAAAATGAAAAACCGTTCTACAAGGCTAACTTTTTCTTTCTTCGTTTCAAGGGGTTCGGGCATAATGATTCTTTCCTCCCAGCGCCAAGTTTAGAATCAATTCTTGATTCGCCTCCTCTCTATTTACTTCTCCAGCTATCTTTCCTTCTCTCATTACTAAAATTCGATCACTCATAGCTAAAATTTCTGGTAGTTCTGAGGAAACCATAATTATGGCCGCCCCTTCACTTACTAAACGATTCATCAATTGGTAAATTTCTACCTTAGCTCCCACGTCTATTCCTCGGGTAGGCTCATCAAAAAGATAGATATCACACTTCCTGGCAAACCATTTACCTAAAACTACTTTTTGCTGGTTCCCTCCAGAAAGATACATGACTCTCTGATATAGAGAAGGTGTTTTAATATTCATAGCTTCTACCATTTCTTCACCAATTTGCTTTAATCTATCTTCATCAATAAATCCTGCATTAGCAATGTTAGGTAGAATAGGTAAACCTAAGTTGTCAAGAACCGAAAGTAAAAGAATAAGTCCCTGTGTTTTTCTCTCTTCAGGAAGAAGCGCAATTCCCAAGCTAATTGCTTCAGGAGGAGAGGTAATTTTTACTTCTTCTCCTCTGATGAATATTTTTCCTTCCTCCCAGGGATCTACACCATATATAGCTCGTAAGAGCTCTGTTCTTCCTGAGCCTACCATTCCTGCAATACCTAATATTTCCCTCTGATGGAGGGAAATATTTATATTTTCCAAGACTCCGGGGCGAGTTAATCCTTCCACTCTCAGAACCTCTTCCCCAATGGTATGGGAAACACGGGGAAATCTCTCACCCACTTCTCTCCCCACCATCATCCGGATAAGCTCTTCCACTTTTAATTCTTTCACTGGTTTTGTAGCCACAAATTTACCATCTCGTAACACCGTAACCCGATCACAGATTTCGTAAACTTCCTCTAAGCGATGAGAGATATAAATGATGGTAACCCCGCTTTCTTTCAGAAAGCGGATAATTCGAAAGAGAGTTTTTATTTCTTTTTGAGCTAAAGCAGCGGTAGGCTCATCCATAATCAGAACCTTAGCATTATGAGAAAGAGCTTTAGCAATTTCTATTACTTGTTTTTTAGCTACCCCCAGGTCTCGAACTCGGGAGTTAACATCTATGTCTACTTCCAAAAAGTCAAGGAGTTTCCGAGCTTCTTCTTCCATTTTTTTCCAATCAACAAATTTTCCTCGAACAAAATGGTGACCCATAAAGATATTTTCTGCCACAGTCAAGGCAGGAATGAGATTAAATTCTTGATATATAGCAGCTATTCCGTTTTGCAAAGCATCGTGAGGGCTGCGGAAATTTATGGACTTGCCCTGATAAAAAACCTCTCCTGACGTTTTTTGGTAGACCCCGGTGACAATTTTAATCAAGGTTGATTTACCCGCTCCGTTTTCTCCTACCAGAGCATGCACTTCTCCCCTAAAAATGTCAAAGCTAACTTCATCTAGAGCTACTACTCCGGGAAATTTTTTAGTTAGTTTATCAAATTCCAAAATAACTTCTTCCATTTCAGGATTTAGGTCCAAAGTGTTTTAGTATAACCAAATTTTCATTTTCACTTTCGTTGACTATAGTTATACCGTTTACTGCTGCTTCTTGAGTTACGAATAGCTCATCTTTAGTCATTTGACCAAAGCGAATCATAGTAGGGGTCTCCACTTCCAGGATTCCAAATTTACCTCTTCCCTCAATTACAATTAAGCCATAAGCCGCGTCTTCTCTTATGGTTACCTTGGTTCGGGGAAATATGGTGAGCTCTTTAGCAGAAAAATATTCAGTATTATATGCTATCCAGTATTCTTCATATCCTTCTTTTTCCATTTCTTCTATGGCCTTAACCGGCTTAGGCTTTAGAAAATACTGGTTATAAAAATCGGGGTCTACGTTTAGTTCCCAATCTATGAGGTCAACTATATAGTCTAAATCTTTTTTATGTTCAGGAGGAACATCTTTTACCAACATATCCCAGGAAAGATATCTATCCCAGACAATATTTTGAAACATAGCAAAAACATCAGAAGCTCTCTGTGGCTCATAAGTAAGCAAAGACCCAGGAGCATGTAAAACTCCAGGAGGAACATTCCATCCGGTTCCCAATTGGAGTTTGTAGGCTCGGGAAAGATATAAAATACCATTATCCCTGTCTCTTATACACATCT
>DGDO01000119.1 GCA_002385475.1 Candidatus Sordicultor fermentans
TAGCCTACCTATAAGGGATTGAAAGCAGTCAGACACATTAAAAAAGTGTAATTGAGCATTACTGCAAAGGGAAAGAGAGGGCATTCCTCTCTTTAAAGATAGGAAAAAGGAGGATGAACATGTCTAGTGATGCTGAAAAGGCTATGAGTATTGTTGGGATGTGGTTTCATTCTTTTGATGGGGAACATAAGTTAGTAAAATCGCAAGGACAAGTATTGGGATATATCGGTGATTATGATTATGTTATTGTTAAGCTATATGAGTGGATTACCGGAGGGCCTTCCTGTATAAGGATTGTACCTTTCCCCGAAGTTGTAAACTGGGATTTTTATGAGAGCAATGAAGAGATGAAAAATGTGTTTGAAACCATTTATGCTCACAGACTGATGAATGAATATGAGAAAATGGAGAGGCAATTTAAAAAGGAAAACGAAAAGCATGATTGATTATGCAATTGGTAGTGTAATATCCCTAAAATTGTTTTATCTTCTACTAGGAGCTTAAAAAAGCGAAATCGAGCATCATTGCAGTTTTTAACTACCTATAAGGGATTGAAACCAGGGATTTCTTCCTCTTGACAATATACCCCTTCCTTGTTTTTAGCCTACCTATAAGGGATTGAAACTCTTCTATAATATCTCCATAACATCCAGTAATAGGGTTTTTAGCCTACCTATAAGGGATTGAAATTCACATTGATAGCAATGGTAACAGCTGGGGTAGAAGTGAGTTTTTAGCCTACCTATAAGGGATTGAAACAGAATATTTCTGTGTGGTGAGGTAAGAATGTAAAAGTTTTTAGCCTACCTATAAGGGATTGAAACTGGTAGAAACTAGTATAATGAATGGAAACAAATGAGGTGATATGATGAAAGCAGCTGAAGTTGTTGATTTGAAGAAAAACTATGGGAGCATTCAAGCTCTTAGAAAAATTAGCTTTGAAATTGAAGAAAAAGAAATTTTTGGCTTGATAGGCCCCAATGGTGCAGGAAAGACGACCACTCTAAGGATAATTTCAACTTTACTGAGACCAGATTTTGGCAGTGTTAAGGTATTCGGCTATGACATAGCTTCGACTCCTCAGATGGTTCGCCAGTTTATAAGCTATCTTCCCGAAGATGCAGGTGCCTACAAAGAATTAACCGGTCTGGAATACCTCAAGTTCATCGCCAGATTCTTTGCCAAGGACCAAATTGAGTTTCAACACATGACAGAAAAAGGTGTTCAAATAGCCAAGTTGGGAGATCGAATAAATTCAAAGGTGAGCACTTATAGCAAGGGTATGGTCAGAAGGTTATTAGTAGCCAGAGCGCTTATGACCAATCCGAAACTCGCTATCTTGGATGAACCTACCTCTGGCCTGGACGTTTTGAACGCTCAGGAGGTTAGGAAAATAATAAAAGATTATGTTAGAAACGGCGGGACTGCTCTTTTATCATCTCACAATATGTTAGAAGTTGAATATCTTTGCGACCGGATCGCTTTAATAAATAAAGGTCAGATTATCAAAACCGGAACCCCTAAACAGCTCAAAGAAGAATTCGATGCCCCTAATATCGAGGAGGTCTTTACGGAGGTGATAAGGTGTTCTGGAACTTACTGAAAAAAGAACTTCGAGAAGTTCTTACTATTTCAAATATTATAGTTGCAGTGGTTCTTGCCCTCGTTTATGCTTCCATTGGTGGAAGTGTGGGAGACATAGAGGAAGAAGCTTCTAAGAAACCGGTTATATCAGTTGTGAACTTGGATGCTGGAGAGTACGGAAGGGTTGTTCAACAAAGCGTTGGAAGTTTTGCAGAGGTTATTTACTCTGGAGAAAATATAGAAGAAGGACTTGATATGCTGAAAGAGCATGGTGGTACTGCTCTGTTGCTTGTCGATGAAAGCTTTACAAATAGCATTCAATCAGGGGAAAAAGCGAGAATAAAGATTTTTTGGTTACTGAAGGGATTGGGAATAATGGATACCATTTCCTCAACTGTATTTGAAGGATTCAGCGAGAATATCGAAAAACAGATATCTATGCTTCTTATGAATCATTACAATGTGAAAAATCCCACGCTTGTGATTGATCCTATCGACAAAGTCGATACAACAATGTTCCAAGAAAAAATCTTTGAAAATTCCTCACCTGCACAACTGCTAAATTTCACCAGCTCACAATCAACAATGACGTCTATTGTGATAATGATGCTCATAATCATGGCTGGAAGTACTGTGATATCTTCAATGGGTTTAGAAAAAGAAAATAAAACATTGGAAACTCTTTTAACCATGCCGGTGAATAGAAGCTACATTGTATTCTCAAAGATATTAGCTTCAGCCATAGCAGGTTTGGTTATGGCATCCATCTATATGGTTGGTTTCAATTTATATATGAAACCTTTTACTGCCTCTTTGCCAGCATCTTTTAATTTAACTCTTTCCCCGACAGATTATGCGATGGTTGCGTTTTCGCTGTTCTCTGCCTTACTATGTGGTATTACTCTGGCGATGCTTTTAGGTGTCATGTCAAAAGATTTTAAAAGCGCCCAAACAATGACATTTCCATTAAGTGCACTCGCTATTTTCAGCGGACTTATAACAATGTTCAAAGACTTTTCGACTTTGACAACACCGCTTAAAATAGTAGTTTTTGCAATACCTTTTACTCATCCAATGCTATCCATAAGAAATCTTTTATTTGGTAATCGTTCTTTTGTGCTCTATGGTTGTGTTTACAACGTTGTGTTAGCTATCTTTCTAGTCATCTTAATCACAAAAATCTTTAGTACCGATTTATTGATCATTGGAATTAATTTTAAAAGAAAAGAGCGGGTAAATGCTGCTAATTGAGCACATTGAAAACCGGGACCAATTGGCTCCCCTCTCGGCGATGATAAATAGGAGCGATGGAAGTATCTTCTTCTTTACAGTTCTCTCTGCCATTCCCGAAATTTAGCCGGGAATCCACACCATCCGTCATTCCCGAAATTTAGCCGGGAATCCAAATGCTTTTAATACTGTAGACCCCGGCTTAAAGATTGCCG
>DGDO01000027.1:0-6084 GCA_002385475.1 Candidatus Sordicultor fermentans
TACAATACTATAAGAGAGGTAGAAGCCAGCTTCCGGACTCTAAAGACTGACCTGCGGGTAAGACCGATATATCAAGAGCAAGATAAAGCCAGTGAAGCCCATATATATGGTGCTGTATTAGCCTATACCCTGGTAAACAGTATTCGTCATCAGCTTAAAGCTCGAGGGATAAACTATGATTGGAGCACTATAGTGAGGATAATGAACAGCCAGAAGATAGTAACCAGCTCTCTACCCACTCAATCAGGGAAGACGATATATCTCAAAAAATGCAGTGAACCAGAAGAAGAGGTAAGAAAAATATATCAGGCATTAAAGTATAGAGATAGACCATTCTGGCAGAAAAAATCCGTGTTACCAGAAAATGGGAGTCCTTAAAAAGAAAAGCCTGTTATAGCGCTAATTTCTGGCACTTATAGCGCAAGTTGGGTTAAACTTTAAATCACTATAAAATAAGTGCAATTTTAAACTTTAAATAACAATTTAAATACAAAAGGGTTGACAAAAACGAGAGATGTCTTATACAATTAGCTAATCGTTTAGCTAAACGATTAGCTAATTGTATAAGAGGGAGAAGAAAAAATAAAATTGGAAGCAGGCAAACAACATTCACCCAATATTAAAGATGTAGCTAAAAAAGCTGGTGTATCAGTAGCTACAGTATCGGCAGTGATAAATAGAAACCGTTTCGTAAGCGATGAGCTAACAAGGAGAGTTTTAGAAGCTATTGAGGAATTAAACTATATTCCGAATCGAGTAGCTCGTGGTTTAAAAAAGAAAAGAACTTTTATCATAGCTTATATAATTCCCGATATTACTAATCCCATTTTTGCTGAGGTGGTACGGGGAATACAGGATGTAATGGAAAAGGTTTCCTACAGTGTGTCACTTTATAATAGCTATTTTTCTGATAAAAAGCTATTTCGAAACCTGGCTGCGGTTTTAGAAAGCAAGCCTGATGGGATAATATTAAGTGCCTGGCATAGTCCTGAAGTTGAAAAAGCAGTGTCTTTAATTCAGGAATCAGGAACCCCTTTGGTTATAGCACATTCTCCCCGAAATATGGAGAATATCGATTCTATTTTAGTAGATGATGAAGAAGGAGCTTATGATGCAGTTAATACTTTAATAAAGTGGGAACATAAGCATATAGTTTCCCTAGGAGTGGAAAATAGCACAACCAGCTCACTCCGAGAAAGAGGTTATCGAAAAGCCTTATTAGAAAAGAGAGGAATAGTGGAGGAAGATCTAATTTTCCGAGCAAAGAGTTTTTCTTCAAAAAGTGCTTTTGACAAAATACAAGAATTGGATAATTCTGATCCGAATTTTACTGCCATATTTGCTCACAGTGATTCACTTGCTGTTGGAGCCATAGAAGCTCTTCAGGAAATGGGTTTGAGAGTTCCTGAGAATGTGTCTGTAATGGGATTTGATGGAGCTTATGCTTTTTGTACCGTTCCTAAAATTACCACTATGGTTATTCCCAATTACGAAATAGGAAATAAAGTAGCAGAGATTTTGCTCGAGAGAATTAACTTGCCTCACTCAGGTTCAGTGATAAAAGAAGAGATTAAACCCCATTTGGTTGTACAGAAATCAACTCGGTGTTTAGACAAAGATTAAGAGAAGGAGAGGTATGTAGAATTGAATTACGGGATGAGTCCCAGAGAGAGATTTTATGCTTGCCTTAGCAAAAAGGAAATTGACCGATTGCCCGTTCTGGCTTATCATTTTTTGCTCCCACGAGGTGAGTTGGAGCGCAAACTCCGAGAGGCTGGTTGCGGTTTGTTGGTTGGTACTCCCATCTATGAGCTAGTTTTTCCTCCAGAAATAAGAATAGAAGAAAAACAACAATGGGAACGCGGAGAGCGCCTGATTGTAAGAACTTACTCCACTCCTGCCGGTTCTCTAAGGGAGATAATGAAAATAGGACCTTATGGAAGCGAATGGAAGCAGGAACACCTGATCAAGGACTCTGAAGACTACCAAATTATAGCTTATCTTCTTGAGGAAGTCACTTTCAAAGAAAAAATAATTGATTTCGTATGTACAGACAATGAACTGGGAGAAGACGGAATAGCAGTCCCTATGTTACCTCTTTTTGATCGCTCTCCTTTTCAAAAGATATTGATTGACCTAGCCGGTCCAGAAAGAACTCTCCTTGATCTTTACGACCAGCCTCAGGCATTGGAAAGACTTGTGGAATGTTTTTGCCAAAAACTGGAAGAAGCCATGAGCATCTATCGGGCCTTGCCAGAAAAACGAGTGTTCTGGTGGGTAGATAATGTTACTTCAGATTTTACCACTCCTAAGCTTTTCGAGCAGTTCTGTTTGCCCGTCTATCAGAAATATCTGGCTCCTCTCCGCAAAGAAGGGGTTTTTTGCATGGTGCACCTTGACGGAAAGTTATCAGCTCTCAAAGAGCTTATCAAAGATGCACCAATAGATGTTATAGAATCTTTCACTTTGCCAGAACAAGGAGGTGATTTACCTTTAGAAGAAGCTCAGAAGGTGTGGCAGGATAAGGTAGTAGCAGCCAATATTCCTGCCAATTTGGCTTACCTCGGTAAAGAAGAAATTGAGAAATTTTTTGAAAGTCTATTAGAAAGAGGGTGTTTCGAGGAAAGATTTATTATGGAGCTCAGTGAAGATTTACCCCGGGAACATCTGGGAAAAGTGATGTCGGTATTACTGAAGATTATAAACAAATAATATGAAAAAAGGAGGAAAAACTTTATGAAAAGGACTTTGTTGTTAATACTTGTAGCTTTAATGATAATGGTTGTTGTGGGTAGTAGTGGTGCGGGTGCACAAGAGGAAGTTACTATCTCTATGTGGACACACGATAATCTTTACGTTGAGTTTTTTACCAGACGAGGTGAAGAATGGGCTGCTCTACATCCAGAATACAAGATGAACTTCAAATTCACGCAGATTCCCTACGACCAGCTCTGGCCCAAGATTCTTACCACTTTAGCAGCAGGCACAGGAGTTCCTGATCTGATTGGTATAGAAATAAGTGCTTTTTCGCGTTTTATGAAAGGAGATATAGCTGAGCAAGCGCTGGTTGACCTCACTCCCCTGATTGGCGAGGAAAAAGAAAAATTTCTGCGCTGGGAACCTTACATGCACAATGGTAAAATTTACGGTGTGGAAAGTGCACTCTGCCCAGTGGTTTTTTATTACCGCAAGACAGCCTTCGATGAAGTAGGCGTTTCCACTCCTATGGAGACTTGGGAAGAATTTACCCAGGCAGGTAGTAAATTAAAAGAAAAGGATCGTTACATCGCAGCGATTGAGAGCAGTGGAGACACTCCACATCATTTTCTTGCTCTCTATTACCAGCAGGATGGAGCAATTTTTAATAGTAAAGGTGAGCTAATGGCTGAGGATGATCCCCGTGCAATACAGGCCCTTCAATTTTTACAAGAGGGAGTGAGAGAAGGTATTCTATGGCCCACTTCTTCTTACTTCGATGCTCCTCACTTTGCTGCTTTAAAAGAAGGCAGGGTAGTGGGTAACTATATGGCCGACTGGTGGTCAGTATATTATCAGAAACCTCAACTTCCTGAACAGGCTGGAGAGTGGAGAATTCAACTTTTGCCGGCCTGGGAAGAAGGAGGCCGTCGCAGTAGCACAGCTGGAGGAACGGGTTTTGCAATAACCAAATATTCTAAAAATCCCGAACTGGTATTTGATTTCCTACATTACACTTATATGACCAAAGAAAACCAAATCAAACGTTTTCTGGAACTTCAGTATTTCCCAACCATGATTGAAGCCATAACTGACCCTCAAATTACCGAGTTTTCCGATCCTTACTATGGAGATCAGAAAGTAGGAAAAGTTTTTTCAGAAGCTGCTCTACAGATTCCGGTTCAGTGGCAGAGCCCTTACTGGTCAGAGGCTATACAAATCCTTTACAAGGAAGCAATTACCCCTGTAGTGGCCGACAAGAAAACCCCAGAGCAGGGTCTAAAGGATGCGATTTCCAAAATTCGTGCCTTGATGAAGTAAGATGTTATCCTTCCCCTCCTTTAGTAATTTTTTTGACCAGAGGAGGGGAAGGATAAGGAGGTTAAAAATGCTGGAAAGTATAATGCATTGGTGGGAAAAAAAACAATACAGAATTGCTCCTTATCTTTTTATATCGCCTTTTTACATTTTGTTTGCTATTTTTATGGTATATCCCATCTGTTTTGGTATTTACCTGAGCCTTCACGAGTGGTCGGGTATTGGGGAAATGGCCTATGTGGGTTTAGAAAATTATCTGAATTTATTCAAAGATGGAGATTTTTATCTAGCTTTTTCCAACACTCTCTGGTACATGGGAGCCAGCCTGATTGTTAATTTAGTATTTTCTCTGATTCTTGCAGTATTGCTTAATTCTGCTTTAGTCAAATGTAAAAAGCTATTCCGGACTATTTATTTCATACCCATAGTTACCTCGGTAGTAGCGGCTGCCATCGTTTTTACCCTTTTCTATGATAGGGATTATGGTCTGTTTAACTTATTATTTGTTGCTATGGGTGGAAAGCCTCTTGACTGGTTGGGTGATACTTCTCTCTCTAAATTTGCGGTGATAGGACTGATTGCCTGGAGGTGGGTTGGTTTTAATATGGTCTACTTTCTAGCGGGATTGCAATCCATACCTAAGTCGCTTTACGAGGCTGCCTTAGTTGATGGTGCTAATTCACTGCAGTGTTTTTTAAAGATTACTATTCCCCTGTTGAGGCCGGTAATCTTATTTGTGATGGTTACAACCCTTATCGGTTCTATTCAGATTTTTGATGAGCCTTATGTTCTTACTGGTGGAGGACCGGCCGATTCGAGCATGAGCGTCGTGATTTATCTTTTCCGAACTGGTATGGAGTACCTTAATCTGGGTTACGCAGCAGCCATAGGTTTTGTCCTTTTTGGTATGACTTTTGTCCTTTCCTGGATTCAACTTAACCTAATGGGGGCTTTTGAAAGAAAAGAGTAAGTGTTTTTCTAAGAATTGTTAATAAATGATGTTTAAGTAGAGCAAAAATCGCATTAGGGGGTCTTAGAGAAAGAAATGAGCAGAAAATTCTCGGTTTCTCAAATTTTATTATATCTTCTTTTGGTTGCGGGAGCAGTATTTATGGTTCTTCCTCTCTTCTGGTGTGTATCTTCTTCTTTCAAGGTTTCGGGAGAAATTTTCGATTATCCTCCCACCCTTTTTCCAAAACAACCTACTTTGGACAACTACAGGGAGCTCTTTTCCAAATTCCCCTATGAAAGATGGTATTTGAATAGTGTTCTGGTAACAGCTTTGCTTACTGTCCTTTCAGTCTTTTTTTGCTCTCTTGCTGGGTTTGCCTTTGCTAAGTATCGTTTTGCTTTACAAAAACCTCTTTTCGCACTTGTTCTGGCTGCGCTTATTGTCCCCTTCCAAGTGATATTGATACCACTTTATGTAATCACTATCAAATTAGGTTGGATGAATACCTACTACGCTCTGATAGTTCCCTTCATGGCCTCACCTTTTGGTATTTTTCTCATGTGCCAGTTTATGGTGGGCAGTGTCCCCAACGAGGTGATGGAAAGCGCTCGTATCGATGGCTGTAGTGAATTCAAAATTTTTTCGAAATTTGCCTTACCCCTTAGTAGACCAGCTCTTGGTGCCTTCGCCATTTATCAATTCGTATTCTCCTGGAACAGCTTTCTCTGGCCATTAATCGTTCTCAACGAGACTGGAAAATATACCCTTCCAGTCGGATTACAAAGCCTTTTCGGGATTTTTTATCTTAAAGAATTTGGGGTTTTAATGGCTGGATCAGCACTGGCAATTATTCCAGTAGTAATCTTATTTGTACTTATGCAGGAACACTTTGTTTCTGGGCTCACCGTAGGTGCTGTGAAGGAATGAAGAGTTATCCCTGATTTTCTCACTGAAAAATCAGCTTTGAAGTTAGCATTCTCTACTCTGATTGTAGCAGCCAAGAACTTCTTAGACAACTTAAGAAAGAGTTTGGATATTACTGATGGATTATCAGAAAAAGAACTACTGAAGGAGAAGAGGTGATGAGAAGGCTGTCCACTTTTACAGGAAAAAAAGGA
>DGDO01000027.1:6251-7165 GCA_002385475.1 Candidatus Sordicultor fermentans
TTACAGGAAAAAAAGGACTTGACCCTTTGCTTTACAAACAAACTATAAATGAAGGAGGTATCGAGTAATGTTTAAGTTTTCTTCGGACTTTGTATTTGGGGTAGCAACTGCTTCTTATCAGATCGAAGGAGCTTGGAATGAAGATGGAAAGGGAGAAAACATCTGGGATCGCTTCTCCCATACTCCAGGAAAAATTGAAGATGAAACCAATGGAGATATGACGTGCGACCATTACCATCGTTTTGAAGAAGATATTACGCTCATGAAGGAATTGGGTGTTGATGCTTATCGTTTTTCTATATCCTGGTCAAGAATATTTCCAGAGGGTAAAGGACGAGTAAACGAACGAGGAGTTGAGTTTTATCGCCGACTAATCCAAAAACTTAAAGAGGCCAACATTCAACCAGTGGTTACCCTGTATCACTGGGATTTACCTCAAGCCCTTCAGAATAAAGGTGGATGGGAAAGCAAGGAAACAATTGATGCTTTCTTAGAATATGCTCGTTTTCTTTTTCGGGTTTTTAGAGATGATGTTCCTCTCTGGATTACCCATAACGAGCCCTGGGTAGTATCCTTTCCAGGGCATTATGAAGGTACAATGGCTCCAGGAAAAAGTAATTTTGGTTCGGCGCTTTCAGTTTCTCGTAATCTCCTTCTCTCTCATGGACTAGTTGTTCAAGCTTTTCGGGAGGAAAAAATTAACAGTAAAATTGGTATCGCTCTTAACCTTTCTCCTGTACATTCAGTTTCGAACAATAAAGAAGATGTAGAAGCAGCCAAGAGGTTTGATGGATATCTAAACCGATGGTTTTTAGACCCTCTCTTCCGGGGACAATTTCCCGAAGATATGTTAGATTGGTACCAGAAAAAAGGATGGCAAATTCTCCCGTTAACCAGTGAAGAATCTAAAATTG
>DGDO01000062.1:0-130 GCA_002385475.1 Candidatus Sordicultor fermentans
AGGGTTTCCTCTCCCCTGATTTGGGCCCCTGATAGAGGCATTCAGGAGTGACACCCCCTCCGTCATTCCCGAAATTAGTAGTCGGGAATCCATGTTTTAAATAATTTAGACCCCGGCTTAAAGATTGCCG
>DGDO01000062.1:418-1666 GCA_002385475.1 Candidatus Sordicultor fermentans
GTGACGGACTTGGGGATGATAGAAACGTTCAGGGGTGACGAGGAGGTGTCATTAGTATGATTACTTTAGCTGGTTTAATATGGTATAAAAGTAAAGGGTATGGTGGACCGACCGTCATTTGGTCTTTGAAGGCCGTCTCGCAGTATGGTCGCCATACCCTAACAAGAGAGGGCAAAGCCCGAACAGTTGAGGGGTCTTAAAAGACCGAATCTTCGCTAGTGAGGGCTTCACCCTTTGCCATTATAAGAGAGGATGGTAAATATGACAAGGGAAAACTATGTGGGTATTGATGTAGGGAAGAAATCTCTGGATTTAGCAGTTTACGGTTCAAAGAAAACCACCACATTCCCTAATACCGAAGAAGGAATAGAGAAGCTCCTTCTTGCTCTCCAGAAGATAAACCCTTCTTTGATAGTAGTGGAAGCTACGGGAGGTTATGAAAGGCTTTTAGTAGTGGCCTTAATCTCTCAGGGTTTCCCCATATCGGTAGCTAATCCCACCAGAGTAAGAGCTTTGGCTAAAGCCTCAGGGAAGTTAGCTAAAACTGATGCCATAGATGCTCATCTTATAGCTGAATATGCTTGCTTAATGAAACCTCAACCTATCTCCTCTTTTGATGAAGCTTTCCTTCGTCTTCAAGCTCTGGTGAAAAGAAGAGAACAGGTGGTAGAAATGCGAACCGCAGAGAAGAACCGCTTAGATAAGTCTCCTCTTTTTGTAGAAGAATACATTGAAAGACATATCCTCCAGCTTGAAGAAGAAGTGGCTCTCTTAGAAAAGGAGATCCGAACTCTGGCTGCTTCTATCCCTCGTTGTCGGGAAGGAATGGAGCTTCTCTCCACTATCCCTGGGGTAGGTTTTATAACCTCAGTAACTGTGTTAGCTCTCCTTCCCGAGCTGGGAACACTAGATAATAAAGCCATTGCTTCCTTGGCCGGCCTTGCTCCTTTTAATCGTGATAGCGGAAAGAAACAGGGGAAGAGAAAGATATTTGGAGGGAGAAAGAGAGTAAGAAGAGTTCTCTATCTTTCTACCCTCTCAGCCATAAGATGTAACCCGGTAATTAGAGAATTCCATGAACGGCTTATAGAGAGAGGAAAACCCTCTAAAGTAGCCATAACTGCTTGTATGAGGAAGCTTCTTACTATCATGAATGCCATGGCAAGGGATAATACTCCCTGGCAAGAATTTTCTCTTCCGGAGGTGGAAATTTTGCTACCTGTCTCTTGACATTTATCACAGTTACTG
>DGDO01000062.1:1913-4222 GCA_002385475.1 Candidatus Sordicultor fermentans
CTGATTTGGATTCCTAATAAATACATAAGCTTATTTTTAAATAAAAGTAGCCAGTTACAACAATTTTACAGAACACTACAATTTAATGACCTGTTACTATCTGTTGAGCTATGTGGAGCTATCTCCGAAGCCTTGCCAGAGAAACTACGATATTTCTGCAGATAAAGAAAGAGAGGAAAATCAGATGCAAGCTTATTCCTGACTTCCCTCTCTTTCTCGCTCACACAGAGATTTGTTGCATTGCCCAGTCCAGAGCTTCCTGGAGTAAACTCTCCGGAGGAGTGGGAATAAACCCTTCTTTCATCATCATCTGCACCAGTTCCCGGGCATATTTTATGTCTTTCTCTGCCCGGGAGAATGCTTCTTCTTGCGATATTTCTACCCGGGCCAGGTTTTCTCTGATGGCTTCTTGTGCTACATCTTTTGCCTCATGAGGGAAAACTCCTACCTCATCCATAGTGGGAAGAATATTATCGGGGTGTATACCTCTTTTTTCAGCATAGTCAGCTAAAGAATAAGAGGCAGCAATAGCCATTCCATCGGATATCTTTTTAGCTCTGACAAGCAATGCTCCTTTTAAAATTCCGGGAAAGCCCAGGGAATTATTCACCTGATTGGGAAAATCACCTCGACCGGTAGCCACAATAAAAGCTCCGGCTTCCCGAGCAGCATGAGGATAAATCTCTGGAACTGGATTAGCACAGGCAAAAACGATAGATTTATCTGCCATGAGTTTTATCCAATCTTGTTTTACTACGTCCGGCCCGGGAGTGGATAGCGCTATCAAAACATCAGCTCCTCTCATCGCCTCTTCTATATCGCGAACCCGCTGCGGGTTGGTCTTAAGACATAATTCCCACTTCCTATAGTGGCGAGGGTCAGACTCTATATCTTTTCTATCACGATGCAGAGCACCTCGAGAATCAAATACAATCATATTCTGGAGATTACCTCCTGCAAGCTCTATAAAACGAGCTATGGTGGTATTAGAAGCACCCGCTCCTAAAAGTACTATTTTCACGTCTCCTATTTTCTTGTCCGCTAATTTCAAAGCGTTAATTAAACCAGCGAGAGTAACGCAAGCTGTACCTTGAGCATCATCGTGCCAGACCGGGATATTGCACTCTTCCCGTAAAGTGTCCAATACCTGGTAGCAATTAGGCTGGGATATGTCTTCCAGATTAACTGCTCCAAAGCTGGGCTCTACCATTTTCACAAAATCAATGATTTTTTCTGGTCGGTGGTTTCCTCTTTCATCTCTACTATCGATACACAGAGCGGTAGCATCAACTCCCCCCAGATACTTCATGAGGAAAGCCTTCCCTTCCATAACTCCCAAACCCCCCGGAGGGGTACAATCTCCGTCTCCCAGAACTCGAGAAGAGTCGCTTACCACCGCTACCAGATTTCCCCGGTTAGAGAGCTCAAAAGATTCATCATTGTTATCCCTGATGGTGGTAGAAATCCTGGAAACCCCCGGGGTATACCAGACGTTAAACCAGTTAAAACCAAAAACCCCCGCTTTGGGCACAGTTTGCATCTTGCCTCCATAAAACCGATGGGCTTGCTCGGCTAACCTCATAAAAAAAAGAGTTTTAACCTGTGCTGATTGTTCAGGAGCAAGAGAAGAAAGAATTTCATCTAAATTATCCAGAGTCCAGTTTATTTTGGGCATATAATTTCCTCCTTAATTATTTAAATCTCATTTTTAGATATTCTGGTTGTATCAAATTCATCACTGAATAATCAAAATTATATAGTAACCACAAAATCATTATAACGTGTTCTACCTTTATGAGGAAAACCATTTCTAACTTAACAAAATATACTGGGGTATTTTTCCCGGGGAAATTTCAATCCTGGTGAGGTTAGACTTTCGCTTGAGTATAAAAGAAAGATTGCACCATCCTTCACTCTGTAAGACTCTCTCAAAGGGTCATATGATTCTCGCTTGATAGCCTGACGGCGTAAAAAAGCAAACAACGACGCTGGGAGAAAAATCCAGCGTACGGTTAGCAATCCCGAGTTTTTAACCCGATGTAGCTTACCTTTTAGTATTTGCCAAAGATTCAAAAAGAGAGATTACCTCAGAGCTTCCTACTCGCAAAGACGAAAAAGAAGGGAGCGATAAGTGGATTTAACTCCTATAGTTCTCTGGACCCCTCGTAGAACCATTCAGGGGTGACATCCCTTTTTCGTCATTCCCGAGATTTGTTATCGGGAATCCACCCCCCCTCCGTCATTCCCGAAATCTTTTATCGGGAATCCAAATCTTTTCAAATACTTGTGGACCCCTGATAGAAACATTC
>DGDO01000061.1:0-460 GCA_002385475.1 Candidatus Sordicultor fermentans
TCTAAATATTTTGAAGGATTTCCAAAAAGAGGAAAAAGAAAAAATCATTGGTGATGCAAAAACTCTGGGAAGCGTTAAATATTACTTCATTGTAGTTATGGAAGGATGTATCGATGTTTGTAATCATATTTTATCTCGTGAACACTGGGGCGTGCCAGGAAGTTATGCCGATGGTTTTGCCTTTCTAGGGGAGAGAGGAATTATACCAGAATCTCTGGCACAGAACCTGGCTAACATGGCCAAATTCAGAAATTTGTTAGTCCATCTTTACTGGAAAGTTGACGATGAAAGGCTCTATCAGATATTACAATCCCAGCTTCAAGATATTGACGCATTTATTGACTGCATAGCTAAAAAATATCTTTAGGTTATTTCCTGACTTTGAGGGCTTAAATCTTCCTCTGTCATTCCCGAAATTTAGCGAGGAATCCACCTCCTCTCGTCATTCCCGAAATCTTCA
>DGDO01000061.1:602-1384 GCA_002385475.1 Candidatus Sordicultor fermentans
CGAAATCTTCAATCGGGAATCCACTGGTGGATGATTTCCCCACCAGTAGTCTTTTGTCTTTTATATTTTCCGTCTTTCGTCTTTTTTTTAGGGGGTAATAGGGGGTTCCCTCCTATAGTCATGTTATATACTGCTATGAGATTTGCTCTCTAAGGTTATACTCAATCCATCTGCCGGGACTAAATTTCTGGCGGCAGCAGCGAGAAACTCTACACTAACTGGCTCGCCATCTTCTCCATAACTTACAATCACTCCACCTTGCTCCTCTACCGCATCTACCGGTGGGTCTTCTCGAAGAACCAGCATCAATACGTCTGACTCAGGGTCATATCGAACCCGCACTTTTTCTCACCTCCAGTATTTCTCCACTTTGCTCGTCCAGTAAATAGTCACTATTTTAAGCTCCTCTTCCGTCTCCATAAAGGGTACGCGCAAAAGGCCATTTCTCCATCTCGTTTGTGCTA
The DNA here is from genome assembly GCA_002385475.1 of Candidatus Sordicultor fermentans. GTDB lineage: Bacteria > Atribacterota > Atribacteria > Atribacterales > Caldatribacteriaceae > Sordicultor > Sordicultor fermentans. Next base: position 1,067 of record DGDO01000061.1, read on the forward strand.
TCAAAACGTTACGATAACCAGCTACAATTTGTTCTGGATTTTTTAATACATTCTCCACCTGTTCACGGCTAATCCCCAGAATTCTTTCCCATTCCTTTTGCCGCTCCTTGGCATGCCGAGTCCAGATTATTTTCATAATACACCCACTTTAAACTTTCGTCTCTTTGCTGATTGTAACATAAAGTTCCCCAACAAAGAATGCCCGCTCTCAGAGGCCGGAGGGGTTTTTGAAGGAAATCACCCTCACCCTCTCCCCGGAAGGGCTTGCTTCGTCATTCCTGAAATCTTCAATCGGGAATCCACCTCCTCTCGTCATTC
>DGDO01000061.1:1645-9118 GCA_002385475.1 Candidatus Sordicultor fermentans
GATTCCTGATAGGGACACTCAGGAATGACGGACACAGGGAATTTTCTTCTTTTTTCTCCCTCCCCCGGAGGGAGGGATAAAGGGAGAGGGATTTTTGGGAAAAAGCATTTCTGAGGGGAACTCCACCCTCATCTTGGCCCTCTCCCGTCAAGGGAGAGGGAAAAAAGGGTTCAGGGGAGAGAGGACATCAGGAATAGCTAAAAAGAAGGCGCACCCAAGTGGTCATTAGTATGATTACTTTAGCTGGTTTAATATGGTATAAAAGTTAAGGATATGGTGGACCGACCGTCATTTGGTCTTTGAAGGCCGTCTCGCAGTACGGTCGCCATACCCTAATAAGAGAGGGCAAAGCCCGAACAGTTGAGGGGTCTTAAAAGACCGAATCTTCGCTAGTGAGGGCTTCACCCTTTACCATTATAAGAGAAGATGGTAAATATGACAAGGGAAAACTATGTGGGTATTGATGTAGGGAAGAAATCTCTGGATTTAGCGGTTTACGGTGCAAAGAAAACCACCACCTTCCCTAATACCGAAGAAGGAATAGAGGAACTCCTTCTTACTCTCCAGAAGATAAACTCTTCTTTGATAGTAGTGGAAACTACAGGAGGTTATGAGAGGCCTTTAGTAGTGGCCTTACTCTCTCAGGGTTTCCCTATATCAGTAGCTAATCCTACCAGAGTAAGAGCTTTAGCTAAAGCTTCAGGGAAGTTAGCTAAAACTGATGCTATAGATGCTCATCTCATAGCTGAATATGCTTGCTTAATGAAACCTCAACCTATCTCCTCTTTTGATGAAGCTTTTCTTCGTCTTCAAGCTCTGGTGAAAAGAAGAGAACAGGTGATAGGGATGCGGACCGCAGAGAAGAACCGTTTAGATAAGTCTCCTCTTTTTGTAGAAGAATACATTGAAAGACATATCCTCCAGCTGGAAGAAGAAGTGGCTCTCTTAGAAAAGGAGATCCAAACTCTGGCTGCTTCTATCCCTCATTGTCGGGAAGGAATGGAGCTTCTCTCCACTATCCCTGGAGTAGGTTTTATAACCTCAGTGACCGTATTAGCTCTTCTTCCTGAGCTGGGAACACTGGATAATAAAGCCATTGCTTCTCTGGCCGGCCTTGCTCCTTTTAATCGTGATAGCGGAAAGAAACAGGGAAAGAGAAAGATATTTGGAGGGAGAAAGAGAGTAAGAAGAGTTCTCTATCTTTCTACCCTTTCAGCCATAAGTTGTAACCCGGTAATTAGAGAATTCTATGAACGGCTTATAGAGAGAGGAAAGCCTTCTAAAGTAGCTATAACTGCTTGTATGAGGAAGCTCCTTACTATCATGAATGCCATGGCAAGAGACAATACTCCCTGGCAAGAATTTTCTCTCCCGGAGGTGGAAATTTTGTCATCTGCATCTTGACATTTATCACAGTTACTGCGAGCCTCGTTTTATCGTATGGCGTGGCAATCTCGTTTTTCTTTGCCGAGGAGAATCTAAAAAGAGATCGCCACGCATGGCAAAATACGCCATGCTCGCGATGACAGATGAGAAAGGGAGTCGAGGGAGAGAGGAAAGAAAGGAAGTGGGCTTCTTCTTTTTTGTCATTCCCGAAATCTTCAATCGGGAATCCAAATGCTTTACTTTTCTTTTTGGAACCATAGGAGTGTTCCCTCCCGTTGTTTGGATTCCTGATAGGGACATTCAGGAATGACGGATACAGGGTCTTCGCGATGATGAGAAAAAGGTTCCGGGATAACAAAAATCTCGCGTGCGGGGGGGGAGGCGCCTTGCAGAACCTTGTAAATCTTGCAGAACCTTGGAGAACCAACCTTTCAGAGTCTTGTAGAATCTTGCAAATCTTGTAGAACCTTGTAGAACCTTGTAGAACCTTGTAAATATTGCAAATATTGCAGAAAGTAGGGCTCTTGGCGAAGGAGGGAATTTGCAAGGAGAAAAAAATGGGGGAGGGAAACTTCCTTCGACCCCCCCATTTTTTAAAAGCTTCTCAAGCTTTGTGGGCGAGTTTAGAAGTTAAGTTTGTGGAGGGGTGGGTTCTGTACCTCCTAGATCACCAATACTCGCTCCCTCTTTAATTGTTCCCCCTGGGCCAACCCCATAGTAAGTACCACCCTCCCCCGGATAAGGATCGGGGTCATAGATAAGAAAAGTATCTTCCTCGATCTCATACACGTAATTCTTGTCTTTTGGAGTTTTGGGAAGACTGCCACCAAAATAATCTTCTAAGTCGTCTTCAGTAGTAGGATATGTGTTATTTTCTGCCATATAGAGCTCCATAGCGGTGGCTAAGCTTTTGAGGTTCGCTTTGGTGGCGTTTGCCGCTGCAGCTTGCCGGGCGGTCATGTAGTTGGGGATGGCTATAGCCATCAAAATCCCGATGATGGCTATCACAATAATTAGCTCAATTAAAGTGAAACCTTCTTCTCTTTTCTTACCTTTTTGTACCAAATAGCTCATTTTCCTACCTCCTTAGATAAAAACTTTTAATTTTTAGAACTACTAAGAGTAAATAATGCTACTAGATATTATCATAATGTCAATACTTTGTGCAATCCGCTCCGGTAATTTTTTGGGAAAAAGGAGGTGGGGGGAAAGCGAGAGCGCCACAGAGCAATAAAGGGGGCACCCCCCTTTATAATCCCCCGAAAGACAAAACGACGGAATAGGGCGTAAGTAAAAATAAAAGAACTGAAAAAGCAGAGGAAGAAAAACCACTGAGGAAGGGAAGAGCATCTTCCTCAGTCCTCGCGATGACAGATGAGGGAGCCAATGAAGAGGGGAAAGAAAGGAAGTGGGCTTCTTCTTTTTTGTCATTCCCGAGATCAGTAATCGGGAATCTAAAGGTTTTTAAATACTGTGGACCCCTGATAGAAGCATTCAGGGGTGACGGACTTGAGGGGTGTCATCGCGAGCCTCATTTACCCCTCTGCTCTCTGCCTCAACCTGTCATCGCGAGGGAGGCCAGAGGCCGATCGCGGCGATCCCGAGTTTTTAACCCAATGTAACTTGCCTTTTAGTGTTTGTTGAGGATCAAAAAAAATGAGATTGCTTCGTCGCTTCCTCCTCGCAAAGACAAAAAAGGAGACTCCTCGCAAAGACGAAAAAAGGAAGGGGGGCTATAGAGGCGTTACCCCCTCATAGTTCTGCGCCAGAGGCTATTCTGAATTGAAAGAATGACTTTTGTATGCTATCATAAATTGCACCTCACAGGATGAAAATCCTGTCTCACAAAAAACCGAGTAAAAGAGGATAATAATGCCCAAAAATGAAAATGAGAATATAAAAGTCTCCAATTTTCAAAAACTGGGAGAAATAATGCTTTTTCACCAGTATATCACCCCCTCGCAGTTAGAGGAAGCTCTGAAAATTCAGAAAGAAACCGGGGAGAGGCTGGGGGTGATTTTAGAGAAAATGGGTTCAGTCAAAACTAAAGAAGTTTATCAGGCTCTCGCAGAGCAACTGGGAGCTCTCTTTATCGAGCTCGATAACTATCTCATCGACCCTCAGGTAGTCTCGCTTCTTCCTGAAAAGTTTTGCCGGGAACGACAGGTAATCCCGGTGGGTGAGGAAAATGGAGCTTTAATTTTAGCTATGGCCAACCCGGCGGATGTGGTAACCATAGACCGGGCCCGGCTTATGACCGGGAAAGAAATCAAACCAGCCATTGCCCCTCTCGAAGAAATCGAGCGGATTATTAACACCTATTTCGGTGCTAAAGAGTCAGTGGATGAAATCCTCCGGGAAGTAGAGGAAAAAGAAGGAGCATTTTTAGAAGAAGAGACCAAAGAGGTAGAAATTGGTCAATTAAAAGCTCTGGGAGAAGAAGCCCCCATCATTCAGGCGGTGAATACCTTCATTCTTCAGGCTATTCGAGCAGGAGCAAGCGACATTCACTTAGAACCTCAAGACAAAGAGGTCCGAATTCGCTTCCGGATTGACGGGATTTTGCATGATGTTTCCTCCACTTCTTCCCGGGTCCACCCGGCTCTGGTCTCCCGGATAAAAATCCTCTCTCGAATGGACATTGCCGAACGTCGGCTTCCCCAGGATGGTAGATTTCAAATCAAACTGGATAACCGGACAGTAGATTTTCGAGTCTCTTCTATGCCTACCATTTTTGGAGAGAAGATGGTAATAAGAATTCTGGATAAGTCCACTCTGTTACTGGACCTGGATAGACTGGGGTTTGAGCCCGATGACCTGAAGAAATTTATTCGCCTCATTAAATATCCCTACGGAATGGTTCTCCTTACCGGTCCTACCGGAAGCGGGAAAACCACCACTCTATATTCAGCTTTGAACTTTATCAATCGGCCAGAGTTGAACATTATAACCATCGAAGACCCGGTGGAGTATCAACTGCCGGGTATCAATCAGGTGCAGATAAATCCCAAAATTGATTTCTCTTTTGCCAACGCTCTCCGCTCTATAATGCGTCAGGACCCGGATATAATCATGGTGGGAGAAATCCGTGACCGAGAAACTGCTGAGATTGCCATTCACGCTGCTCTCACAGGACACCTGGTTCTTTCCACTCTTCATACAAACAGCGCCACGGGAGCCATTGTCCGTCTGCAAGAGATGGGAGTCCCTTCTTATCTTATATCTTCTGCTCTTTTAGGAGTGGTGGCTCAACGCCTGGTGCGGAAAATATGCTCACATTGCCAGATGGACCTGGAAATAGAGGGAGAAACTGCCCTTAAATTAACCGGGGGAAAGGAGGAAAAACTAATTTTGCACCGGGGCGAAGGATGCAACCTGTGTAACAGAACCGGATACAGGGGTAGAGAAGCGGTAAATGAAGTTCTGGTAATAGACGATGATATCAGATCTTTAATTTTAAAGAATGCTACAGAAAGAGAGCTTACCGCAAAAGCCAGAGAGAAGGGAATGTTAACTCTGGAAGAGAACGCTATTCAGAAAGTCCTGAAAGGAATTACCACTTTCGAGGAAATGTATCGGGTGGTAGCCAGATTTTAAGGAGGGAAATGAATATGGAGATATCAGATTTACTCAAAGAGGCAGTGGAGCAGGGAGCATCTGACCTTCACCTGACTGCAGGTGCTCCACCTACTTTGAGAATAGATGGAAAGCTAACCCCCCTGGACTACCCCGTTCTCACTCCCGAGGATACGGAAAGCTTCGCCCGGTCTTTAGCGGGAGAAAAACGGTTTTCTGATTTCCTAAGGGAGAAAGAGCTGGACTTTTCTCTGGGAATTCCTCAGTTTGCTCGATTTCGAATCAATATTTATCAACAGCGAGGTTCAGTAGCCTTAGCCATACGAGCCCTGAGCTATGACATTCCTTCTATGGAAGAACTCCATCTTCCTGTTTCTACCCTGCAAAAGCTGGCCTCTCTTTCCCGGGGGCTGGTTTTAGTTACTGGGCCTACCGGAAGCGGAAAATCCACTACTCTGGCCTCTATGATAGAGTACATCAACAATACTCGCTCCTGCCACATTATAACTATGGAAGACCCCATCGAGTATCTCTACCACCACCGAAAAAGCATTGTAAACCAGCGAGAAGTTGGTTCTGACACTTTATCTTTTGAGAACGCTCTGGTGCATGCTCTGCGAGAAGACCCCGATGTTATCCTGGTGGGAGAGATGAGAAACTTAGAAACCATTACTCTGGCCCTGACAGCAGCGGAAACCGGACACCTGGTGTTTGCCACTCTCCATACCGGCAACGCTCCTCAGAGCATAGACCGGATAGTGGATGTTTTTCCACCGCACCAGCAAACTCAGGTCCGGATTCAGCTGGCTGGATGCATCCAGGGAATCATAAGTCAACAACTCCTGCCCCGGGCAAACGGAAAAGGTAGACTTCCAGCAATAGAAATTATGATAGCCAACAATGCCATTCGTAACCTGATTCGGGAGGGGAAGAGCTACCAGATTTATAATATTATGCAAACCTCTCTTACAGAAGGGATGATTACCATGGATAGAGCTTTGATGGACCTTTATCGCGATGGTCGAGTGAGCTGGGAAGAAGCACAAACCCGCTCTGTTGACCCTCGAGAATTTTCTCAAACGAGAGGTAAGATATAACATGCCAGCATATCTATATCGAGCTCGTGATAAAACCGGTAAGTTACTGGAGGGCAGAATAGAAGCCCAGAGTGAGCAAGAAGCAGCGGCCATCCTCCGGCGAGGGGGAGTTTTTATAACTTCTCTGGAGGAAGAAAAGGCTATCAAAGCCACCCTCCAGCGAGAGATAACCCTGGGGAGAAAAAAGGTAGAGCTTCAAGATTTGGCCGTGTTTGCCCGGGGAATTTCTACTATGCTCGAGGCAGGAGTACCTCTCCTCCAAGCCCTGCGGAGCATGGCTGACCAGGCCACCAACCGATATCTGGCTGAGGTAGTTGGAGAAGTTGCCCAGAAGGTAGCAAGAGGTTACTCTTTTTATCAGGCTCTGGCTGATTATCCTAAAGTTTTCAACCGGGTATTCGTGGGCATGGTGCAATCGGGAGAAAGTGGAGGAAACCTGGACTGGAGCTTACAGCGGTTAGCCGATTACCTGGAGTGGGAAAAAGACCTCCGGGACAAAATCCAGTCAGCCACTTATTATCCTTTGATTTTGATAGTAACTATAATCGGTATTTCTTTATTTATGGTTTATTTTGTATTTCCCCAGTTCGTGCTCATGTTTGAAGGCTTTCAGATGGAACTCCCCTCTCTTACCAAATTTATGCTGGGAGCGATGAACTTTCTTGGCCAGAACTGGTTACCGGTTTATGGCTCACTGGGAGGAGCAATTCTGGCTTTTTTCCTGTATATTAAATCCGAGCAAGGTAAAAGGTGGTGGGACCGACAGCAACCCAAAATCCCTTTGTTTGGACAGCTCTTCCACAAACTTTTAGTTTCCCGATTTTGCTGGTTGTTATCCGGACTCCTGCGCAGTGGAATGCCTATGGTGCAGGCTCTGGAAGTTACCGCAAGCTCGGTGGGCAATTATTACGTGGGAGACATTATCCAGGAAATAGCCGAAGATATCCGACGAGGGAGTAACCTCTCGCAAGGGATAGCAGAACATCCCTTTTTCCCACCCCTTGTGGCGCAGATGATAGCAGTGGGAGAAGAAACCGGAAGCTTAGAACTCACCTTGGGTAAGGTAACCGAGCTTTACGACAAGGAAATTAAAATATTTGTTGACCGTATCTCCACTATAATTGAGCCGGTTCTGACGGTGATAATTGGAGGAGCCGTCTTGCTGCTCGCTCTTGCTCTTTTCCTCCCTATCTTTCAAATGGCCTCAGGAGGGATGTCTGCCGGTTTCTAAAGAGAAATTTGTAGAAGAAAAGCGAGGCCTTTACCCACGCTGGAGTGTTTCCCCTGTATTGTCATTGTGAGTTTGTAGTTTTGCTTGCGTGGTGTTGCCCCTCGGGGGTCATCATGATTCCTCTTTTTATCATATGGCGTGACAATCTCTCTCAGGCATCATCATGCGCTTTGTGGCATCAAC
>DGDO01000061.1:9359-12572 GCA_002385475.1 Candidatus Sordicultor fermentans
AAATTATGCGTCGCTGGACTGTGATGGGGATAGTGAGCTTTTTTCTTCTTTTAGCTATTTCCCCCCTTGGTGCCAGAGAAAAAGAGGAAGCTATCCTTGAGGGTAGGGCTTTTGTTCCTTTTATTACCTCAGAAAACCAGGTCAAAGAGCGATTTTTTTCCCGGGCATCAATCACTGTTATTGATCTTCACACCGGAAGAGTGGTCGCAGAAGGGGAAACGGGAATGGACGGTTCTTATGAAATACCTGTTCCTCCCCGAAGGTCGTATCTCGTTCAATTTCAAAAAGATAACCAGATAATTCTTGATATCTGTGAACGAGTGAAAAAAGGAGAAAGGTATAACCTCTCTTTTGCCAATGCTCGCTCTACAGCAATGAGTCTTGTTCTCCTACATCTTTTTTCCGGGAAAAAAGACCCGAATATTATAATTACCTATAAAGCTAATCGCATCCTTCAGGCAGAGTCTTTCCCTCTTCTTCAGCAGAAAGTCTCCGAGGCCATTGCCCAGGGGAGGAATCCAGAAGATGATTCAGAAATACGGCTTCTCATTGACCATATCGCTTTGAGTGTCCAGTAAATGATGCTCTATACAATTTCTTTCCCGGTCTCCTGCTTTCCCAGAGTAGTAATAATGAGGTCTAAAACCCCGGGTACAGAGCTCTTCCCCCAAGGTATTCATACCTGGAAAGTAGCTGCCAGGTCTCTCAATTCTTGAGCCAACTGAGCCAGAAATCGGGAAGCAGAGGTTAACTCTTCTAAGGAAGCACTTTGTTCTTCAGTAGATGCAGAAACCTCCTGTGAAGAAGCAGCATTTTCTTCTGATACAAGAGCCACTGAGCTTATACTCTTGCTTACTCCTTGAATACGGCTATCAATTTCCTGAATCATCTGAGCATTATCTTCAGAAAGAGCAGCTACTTCTTCAGCGCTTTTTTCCGTGATTTTCTGAGAATTCTTCGCTTCTTCAAATACCAGGCCTAAATTACTAACACTCTGTATCACTTTCTGAACGGTGGCAAGAATATTCTGGAAATTCTTTGCCACTTCTTCTGATTCTTTCACTCCTTCCTGGACCCGATCTTCAGCTCTTTCCATTCTCTCTACCGCCATCTGAGTGTCGTTCTTTACTTCTTCGATTAAAGCAGAAATCTGCTGTGCTGCTTGAGCTGATTGTTCAGCCAATTTTCGGACTTCACTAGCCACCACGGCAAACCCTCTTCCTGCCTCTCCTGCTCGGGCGGCTTCAATTGCAGCATTTAAAGCTAAGAGATTGGTTTCCTCGGCAATACCGGTAATTAAATCCACGATTTTACTTATTTCTTGGGATCTCGCTTCCAGCGTGGAGATAGATTGAGCTACTTCCTGCGTTACCCGGGAGATTTCCTGGATATTCTGGGCTAAAAGAAAAAGAAGCTCCTGCCCTTTCCTAGCTTCTTTTTCACTATTTTCTCCTTCGGTGCTCGTTACCTTCATGGCTTTTTCAATTTCATAAAGAGAGAGCCGGTTCTTTTCCAGTCCTTTTTTCATCTCTGCTATTAAATTTAGGTTCCTCTGAGTGGCTTCACTCAGGTGGTGGGTAATTTGAGAAATCTTCTGGGTCTCCTGGCTAATGGCTTCTAACTCGGTACTCTGCTCGGTAGAGCCCTGTGCCACCTGGGAAATGGTCTTGGCAATCTCTTCTGTAGCTTGAGAAATCTCCTCAATCGAGGAAGAGAGTTCTTCACTTGAGGAAGCCAGAGCAGAAGAAACTCTCAACACCTGACTTATGAGCTCCCGTAGCTTTTGAATCATAGAGTTAAAACTACGAGCTACTTTCCCTATCTCGTCTTTACTTTTAACTTCTATTTCCTGACGGAGGTCTCCTTTTTCCACCATCTCACAACCCCTGGTTAATTCAAGTATGGGTCCTAAAATACTGCGATAGAGAAAAAAGGCAGAAATCAATCCTGCAGCTAAAGCTAAAAGACCCACTAAAAGCAGGGTGCTCTGGATCCGGTCTATACGGGCAGTGATGGCGCTGATTTCTTCTAGGGAAGCCTCCTCGTAGTCTTGCAATTCAGAAAGAATAAGAAAAGCGTTATTTACCTCAAATGGAGTAATAACCCAATCCTACTGCCACCAATAAAAGAACAATCAATAAGCCAAACCCTAAGAGCAGTTTTCCTCGCAGGGATAAAATCAATTTTCCACCTCTCCTTCCTCTCTTTTCTCCATTTCCTCTTTCATAGTTTGCAGAGCACCTTTTTCTTCTTTAGTTAACACTTTGGCTAAATCTAAAAGGATAAGAAGCTTGTTTTCTAATTTCCCTACTCCTTTTATATATTCAGTATCGATAGAAGAGATTATTAGAGAAGGAGCTTCTATTTTTTCTTCACTAATTCTCAAAACCTCATCCACGGCATCTACAATCATTCCCACCGTATTAGGAGGAACTTCTACTACCACAATTCTCGTATTTTTAGTTTCTTCCCGAGGAGGAAGGTGAAATCTCTTCCGGAGGTCAATCACCGGGATTACTCTTCCTCGTAAATTAATTACTCCTTCTACAAAGTCTGGAGCTCCGGGAACCTTGGTAATAGGTTGCAAACGAATGATTTCTTCCACCTGAGATATATCCACCCCATAAGTTTCTTCTCCCAACTGAAAAGCCACTAATTGGAATTCTTTAGGCAAGGTTCTTCCCTCCCTTTTTTATAGATTACGGTCTTATATTGCCAGTTATAAAAGGAAATCAATCCTTCCTTTTCCATATGAAGGACGGTTTCCCAGACATCCACTATTTCCGCTCCTAACTTACGGGCTAAATCTTCTAAGAATATTGCTTCAGAAAAGGAACCCCAAACCTTCTCTCCTAATTCCTTCAGCGATTCTTCCTCGTACAGCAAGGCTAACCCTTTCTCGATGAATCTTTTTCTTCCTTACTTCCCGAAGAGGAGCTTTTTTTTGAAAGAGGAACGATGATTAAATTCCGATAGTTGAAGAATGCCGTCTGGTTATTTCTTACCTGTACCATTTTCATATCTACTCTTACCTCCTCTTATAAATATTATCGGCAGCTTCTCCCAAAACTTTAGAGCCAGGAATTTTTTTGAAAAAAGAAATCTGTGTATTCAGCGCAATGGAAATCCAGCACACAACAGAACTCCATTGCCAGCACCCTTAAAATAAACTACCCTTTTTAGATGCTGAATCTAAAGGGGGTAAAGAAAGGA
>DGDO01000061.1:12784-15533 GCA_002385475.1 Candidatus Sordicultor fermentans
GATTTGAACATCGGGAAAAAGGTAAATCATTGAGAAGAATAGCCCAAGAAACAGGATTTAACTTCCGAACTGTTCAGAAGTATGTGGAAATGGAGGATTTTAACATCAAGAAAAAAGCTATTCATACTCGTAGGGGTAAACTGGATCCCTATAAAGAAACCATAGATAAGTGGCTTACTGAAGACCTAAAAGCCCGACCCCAGAAAGGCATACTACGAAATGTATTTAAATATCAAAGTCAAAAAATATCAGGCTGTTTTTATCAACCAGGACTCTCTATCTTCCAGTTTTTCTCAGACTAATCAATCAAAAACTTCTTCTAATATTTGATTCAACTCCTGTCTCGCGCTCACTCTTTGGTATTCTCCTCCCAGTGGATGGTCTCCTTTCTATAAAGTTTTTTACAAAATGTGCTCTACTACAAAGGCCACCCACTTTTTTATTTTTACGAGGATATAAAATATAATCCCCAAGCCCACCAAGAGTTGGAATATAGTTGACAACTAAAGAGGAGATACTATACTCCCCGAGCCTGGGAGAAGAAATCAGAATACCTTATCTAATAGTTCTTCTCCGAGAAAAAAGATTGGTAAACCAAGAAAATTGGAACGAGAGTAAAAGGATAGTAGCCACCAACAAAACCAAAGCTACTGGCCGAGTAACAAATGGAGTAAAACCCTTATAAACCCAGAAGGTCCGTCTTAAATTTTCATCAATCATAGGGCCTAAAATAACTCCCAACACGAAAGGAGCCACTGGATACTTTAATTTAACTAAAAAGTAATATCCAAGACCCATAAGTACCATCACATACACATCGAAAATTCGAATATTAATAGCATAAGCACCCATAATAGCTAAAACTGCTACAATAGGCATCAAAATCTTGGGGGAAATATCCAAAACTTTGACAAAAAAGCGAGCTACTAAAATACCACAAATAAAAAGCATAATAGAAGCAACAAACAGAATCCCTCCCATTTCCTGGATAAATCCAGGAAACTCAAAAGGAAGCATAGGTCCTGGTCTTATTCCATGGAGAAGAAGGGCTCCTAAAAGAACCGCCGCCGGGGGACTACCAGGAACCCCTAAGGTTAAAAGAGGAATAATTGCTCCCCCAATAGCTGCGTTATTACCAGTTTCTGCTGCCACGATCCCCTCTACCGCTCCTTTTCCAAACTTATCTTTATCCTTACTCATCGACTTAGCTGCAAAATAAGACATCCAGGCTCCAATATCTTCTCCCACCCCTGGAATAATTCCAATTGCAGTTCCAATCAGGCCTGAGCGAATTACATTAGGCAACTGTTTCAAAAACTCAGATATTTTGGGTAATATACTGCCAATCTGTTGAATCCTTTCGGGAAGGGAAAGTTTTAAATTATCTAAAAGTTGAGGAATAGTAAATACCCCGATCATAGCTGGAACAAAGGAAACTCCAATCATCAACATAGGGATATCAAAAGTAAAACGAGTATAAGCATGTAAATTATCAATGCCGATACAAGAAACAAGCATTCCCAGGAATCCCGAGATCCAGCCTTTAATCTTTAAATCTTCTCCTGCCACAAAGCCAGCAATAAGCACTCCAAATAAACCCAGAAGAGCAAATTCAGCTGAAGTAAACATCAAAGCAATCTTAGCCAACTGAGGAGCAATGGTCATCAGCATTATCATACCAAAGAGCGTTCCCACCAAAGAGGCCATTCGTGTCATTCCAATAGCATAACCAGCTTTACCCTGGAGTGCCAAAGGATACCCATCAAGAGCAGTAGCTGCCGCTGACCCCGTCCCCGGTATATTCAAGAGAATAGCACTAATTGACCCTCCATAAATGGCTCCGACATATATATTCATTAAAATTACCAAGGCTACATCTCGGGGGAGAGCATAAGTTAGGCCGGTGAGAAGAGCAATTCCCATAGTGGCAGTAAGGCCAGGTAATGCCCCAATCACGATTCCAAGAATGTTAGACAAAAACATAATTACAATAATGTTAGGACTTGTGAAGAGGTGAGCTATAGTAGCAAAAAAGTCTCCCATTTTTGCGCTCCTCAAGGTAAGGGTATTTTGAAAAGACTACCAAACAAGTAAGTAACTCCTAAGGAAACAGCCACTGAAATCAAAGCGATCTTATACCAGGAAGTAGCTCTCACTATCAGCATAGATAAAAACAAGTAAATAGTAGTAGCTACAGAAAAACGAATTCTTTTTAGCAAGAAAAAGATGTAAAAAAGAAGAAGCGCTGCTTCTAAAAGAGTAATTAAAAAATCATCGGAGACTAAATATTTTCCCCATTTTTTCCAATCTTCTCGTTTTATTCCTCCGCTTTCTCTTATTGCTATCCAGAGGATAATTAAAGACATAACTATTAGTCCACTGGAGAGAATAAGAGGGAAAACACCGGGGGCTACAAACCACCCCACGTCTTTCACCCCCGGCAAATCGACAAAAACCATCTTTAAACTCTCAATCCACGTCCAAATGCTCACGCCTAAAAGGACGAGGGAAAGTAAAAGGTCTTTCTTTCTAAGTTCTTTCTTGTCTTGGTCTTCTCTGCGTTCTTCCATTTTTCTTTATTTCAGAAACTCCGGCTTAGGAATTCCAAACTTATCTGGAGATTCCTTAGCCACACCCTCTTCCCAAAGGAGCCAAGCAAAGATACTCTGCGAGCGGCGAGCAAAATCTTTAGCTTCTTTCCCATAATAACCGTATAGTTCGGAATAAACACTGTCTCTTATACACATCT
>DGDO01000002.1 GCA_002385475.1 Candidatus Sordicultor fermentans
AGATGTGTATAAGAGACAGGTGTATATCCTTTCTCCTCCTCTTCTATAAAACAAGATACTGGGAGCAATATCTCTCCACCTTTCTTATATACTATCAACCCTTCTTTTTCGTCACCCCAGCAACTTTCGAGCCGTTTTTAGCCTGCCTCTGAATGGTTCTATCAGGGGTCTAAATTATTTAGGGGCAAGAATATCTGGATGCCTGATTAAAGATTTCAGGTATAACAGAAAAGGAAGTCCTCGACGGGAGAGGGGAAAAAGGAGTAACCTCACCTCCAAGGGTCGCCATTCTTCCTCAGGATACCACCCCAGAGTCAATCGCGAGTTCGTTACATCGCTTACGTGGCAATCTTGTTTTTATTTCCTGAGGTAATTCAATAAGGAGATCGCCGCGGTCGGCCCCTGGCCTCCCTCGCGATGACAGAGGGGAGGAGCTTCCTGCGATGGCAGATGGAGGTCATTGTAATAACAGATAAGAGTGGATTTCTTTAAACTTCGACTCTAATACTGACTCTAATACTACTAAAATTGGATGGCGAGGCTTCTTTTTTCTCTTCCTTTAAAATGTTTCCTCTTTAAAACTCCTGTGATAGGTTTACGGTGGCCTCAGCAGTCTGTGCTTGGTAGCAAGTTATGTTAAAATACAGAGAGTAGAAGCCTGGCTTTTTGGGCGCTCGTAGCAAACAAACCTTGGGGTGGTAAAAAACTCTTTATATAGCTTTTGGGAGGAGGTGGATATGATTGGAGAGCGAAGACACACAGTTGCCCAGAGAAAGATATATTTGGGTAGCTTGGGTAGAGACAAGTTTGGTAACATTTTGCTTTGGGAGAATTGAAAATGAGTAACCACTACGAAGGTAAAAGCGGAGTTAATGTAAAACGTCTTGTTCAGAATATTGCAGATCAATATCCTTTTAAACCTCAAATTGCTACAGTTGTTGAACTGGTGGCGAATTCTCTTGATGCAAAAGCTTCCTTGATAGAAATAGTTCTAAATAAAGAAGAAGGGATCTTAAGTGTGAAAGATAACGGCTTGGGAATGGATAAGAAGCGGTTTAGGGAATATCATGATTTTGCCGCTTCTGCTAAGACAAGAGGAAAAGGTATTGGATTTGCTGGTCAAGGCGCTAAACTTGCTTTAAATTTTTGTAAAAAAGTTTTAACTGAAACTTGGTCATCTAACTATCGGGGTTATTCAGAATGGTTCCTAAAAGGTAATGAAGCACCATATAAAATTTTTGATAATCAGATTTTAACTCTTGATAGTCTTGGAACAAAAGTTGCTCTTTATCTGAATAAAGAGAGCGCTGATTTTTATACAGAAGATTTAATAAAAGAGACCATACATGAACATTACTTTCCATTAATTGATCCTAAACTTAAACTAAAAGAAGCTTACAAAAATTTTTATGAAGAAGGAGTAAAAATTTTATTTAATAATAAAGAGATAATATTAGATTTATCTATTGAAGATGTACTTGAGGAGAAAAGAGATATAGTAATTTCTATACATCGTAAACCAAAAGCAATTGGTTTAGTTGGTCGAATAAAAGGTGCAAATTTTTTGCCCCCAGGCATTATGGTCTGTACCTATGGAAAAGTAATTGAAAGAACTCACTTTAAAAAGGAGCCAAAGGAAAAAGAAAAAATTATTGGCTGGATTGAGGCACCATATTTAATTGAAGCTGTAACTACAGATAAATGCAGATTTCAAGCCGGGAATAAAATATGGGAAGGATTTTTTAGGAAAGCACAAAGCGAATTTTCCAGATGGCTTGAGGAAACTGGTCTTTTAGAAAAACCTATAAGGAGAGAGTTAGACTATGCTAACTTAGAGGAAGAAATAAATTCTATATTAAAGAATCTTCCAGAGCTTTACTCCTTTGGAAGTGGAATCCAAAGAGATGTAGCAATACAAGATGCAGAAGGTGAGGAGAAGGAAATGGGTGAGGGGACTCAAAAAGTCCCGGGAACAAAGGGCGGTGAAACTACAGGTGAAGGAGTCACTGTTTACCCCGGAGATGAATTAGGAAAAGCGCCGACAACTGAACCTGGAGAAGGCACTCCCGCTACACCTAAACCCAGAATTATTAGGGGTGGGATAAGAATAACTGAGGATGAAAGACCAGATTTGGATCGGGAGGCATGGTTTGATGGTGAAAGTGTTACTGTTAACAAATCGCATCCCGCATACGCAAAATCAAAAAAGAATGAATTATTAAATTATCACTTACTTAAATGTGTAATTATGGAGCTTATTAGATTTAATTTGGAAAGAGAACCAGAGCCTTCGTATCAGAGAGTTTTTGATCTTCAACAGAGATTCTTTAAACTATGGGGTGAGCAGTAATGAGTGAAAAAATAAAAATACCTGTAGAGATAAAATCGGTTAAAGATCCAAAAGGGAAAGCAAAATTAAAAGCTACTGTACCTATTAATGTAATATTTGATAAAAGTTTTGACGCCAAATGGCTTGAAGAGGAGCTAGTAAAATTTGAAAGAAAGTATTTCTATTTAGTCACTTGTTTAAAAGCCCTTTCAGATGCAATCCGTTTCCAAAAACAAAGAGATGGGAGGGTATTATTGTATTGGGAACTTGGAAATAAAATAGTGAGTTTCACCGAAGATAGTGATAACGCTATCTTATTTGTCGAAAATCTTACAAAGTCATTAGTAAGAGATGTTGGGATTTCAGAAAAAATTTTTTCACGATGTAAACGGTTCAGGATTAATTATCCTGATCTAACCCAAATTGATCCTGCAAGGTCTTTTAACAGTTATGTTGCAACCTTTGAAAAAGGGTATCTCTCAAGAAGAAATACATAAGAAACGAAAAATAACTGGAGAAAAATGGGTTTCGCTTGCTCAAATTGTATCTTTGGTAAAACTTTTCAAAATCTACAAGAATATAAAATGGCGAATTTATAAGATGGGGTAAAAATGACGGAGATAAAGGATATTGTCAAAACTTACAAATCTGAAGAGAGGAATAAAATTCATCCTTTCTCAGAGTGGTCCAGAAGAGAAGTTTTTGAGAAGCTGGTTAGGCCTTTCCTCGTAGCTATGGGTTACAATCCCGACCAGATTAACTATGATGATACAAAAGGCATTGTGGAGCTTAAGATACGGGAAGATTTAAAGATAGTTGTATATGTTGCATCGATTCAGGAGGAACAAAGATTTTTATCGAATAAAACTGGTGCCCCTGTGGATACATTACCTGACCCCGAAACTGGTAAGCCCAAATACGAGATGGCAATAGTAACCAACTTTGAAAAATGGTTCTTTTATTTTGATGGTAAAGAGATTTATGCCGTGGCAGGAGAAAGGCTTGAAGAAGAATATGACACGGTAAAACTTCTTATTTCCAGAGATGCTATGGAGTCTGGAGGGTTTAGGGAGGTTGCGAGGAAGCTTTTGCATAAAGAGGATAACGAGCCTCTAAGGCAGGAGCTGAATGTCTTAAGGGTAAAAATTGCCAACAAGATACTTCAGGAAAAAACAAATACTCAATATCTAAAAAACCCAGATGGCTCTTACAATAACGAAATTTTAAATGAAATAACCACCCGCTGGATAACAAGATTCTTAGCTTTGAAGCTTGCTGAAGATTCTGGGATAAGTTTCAATTTTACCTTGAAGGATATAATAAGAAGTTTTGAGCTCTCTGGAAAAGTAGCAAAACCTCTCCCGGGGGCAAAAGTAAAAGAAGAGACCTTGAGTAATGCCATAAGAGCTTTGATGAACGAGTTTGAGAGAAGGTTCAATGGCGGAATTTTCATGTACGAGGAAGGGGTTGATTATATAACCATTCCCGATGCTGCCTTTTTTGACATGCTTAATTTCACAACAGGTTGGGCTTTTACTCTGGAAGATGCAAGAATCATAGGCTTTGTTTATGAAAGATTTTTGGGGCAGGAGATTGTGGTTGAGGAAAGAAAAGGTGGACCTGAAGCAGTTTTAAAAAATATAGGAGAAGCAAGAGGGAGAAGAAAAGCAGGAGGTATTTATTACACCCCTAAATATATTGTTGATTATATAGTTGAAAATACGCTGGGGGAAATTTTAAAAGAGAAAAGGGAGGAAATAGATAACGCAGTAGAGAATCT
>DGDO01000129.1:0-282 GCA_002385475.1 Candidatus Sordicultor fermentans
CCCTGAATGTATTTATTGCCCCTTATTCGTCACCCCCTGAATGATTTTGTCATGGTCCAAACTATAAGGAGGAGCTCCCCCCTTATAACCCCCTTTTGAAAAACAATAAACCTAAAGAATAAAGACTAACTGAGAGAGAAAAAGCTTCTCTTGGTAAAAACCTCTGGATTCTCGATTACTGATTTTGGGAATGAAAAAACAGAGCAGCTTGTTTGCAAGGAGCTCTTTTTTTGTGGTCTCTTATGAAGGGTACCCAATTTTAGAGTTTCTTTTTAAAAAAGA
>DGDO01000129.1:509-10406 GCA_002385475.1 Candidatus Sordicultor fermentans
GGTAGTAGAAAAACCCAGAGAGGAGGTGATAGGGAATTGATTCGGGGAATTTATACTGCTACATCGGCTCTTAACTTACAGGAGCTCAAGCAAGAAGTATGGGCTAATAACATTGCTAATCTGGATACACCTGGTTTTAAAAAGGAGCTAACCTGGGCTGAAGCTGCTCGGGAGGCTAATTTATTTCGGTTTTTGGGCTCTCAGAATCCCTATTCTTTAGGAAGAATGACTGCTGGAGTGCAGCCGGGGACGGAGAAGCTTACCGACTTTTCTCCGGGGAGGTTGGAAGAAACTGGTAACTATCTGGATTTGGCTATCGAGGGAGAGGGATTTTTTGTAGTTTCTACCCCTTCTGGGGAGGCTTATACTCGAGCAGGCAACTTCCAGCTGGATGAAGAGGGTAGGCTGGTTACTGTATCCGGCTATCCAGTCGTGGGTGAAGGCGGAGAGATTATTTTACCTGCCGGAGGGAGTGTTTCGGTGGATGAAGAGGGGAATATTTCAGTGGATGGAGAAGAAGTGGATCGGCTTAGAATAGTAGATTTTCTAAATCGAGCGGTTCTCAGAAAAAGTGGTGAAAATTTATTTGTTGCAGAGGGAGTAATTCCTCAGGAAACTACTAATTTTGAGCTCCGACAAGGTTTTCTGGAAAAGTCTAACCTTGATCCGGTAGAGGCAATGGTAATCATGATGGAAGCCTTACGAGAATATGAAATTGCTCAGCGTATCTTGGTTAGCCAGGATGAGGCTCTGCAAAAAGCGGTTAACAGTATTGCCCAACTTTAAAAATTAGGGCTGGTCCTGCGGGAGGCCCTGGGAAGGGAGGATTTTAATGATTAGAGCTCTTTGGACGGCGGCGACAGGAATGCAGGCTAAACAAATGGACCTGGATGTCATTGCCAATAATTTAGCCAATGTGAATACCACCGGTTTCAAAAAAAGTAGAGTTGACTTTCAAGATTTAATGTATCAAGTGGTGAGAGTGAAGGGGACTCCTACTTCTCCTGATACTCAAGTTCCCTCGGGAATTGAAATAGGTTTGGGAGTGAGGCCGGGGGCAGTGCAGAAAATGTTTTCTCAAGGTGACATTTATGAGACTTCTAATCCCTTAGATGTGGTAATTGAAGGAGATGGTTTTTTTCAAATTTTGACGCCCGATGGAACGATAGCTTATAGCCGGGATGGTTCTTTCAAATTAGATGCTCAAGGAAGAATGGTAACCAGTGATGGTTTTCCTCTTGAGCCTCCCATCACTATTCCCGAGGGAGCGGAGTCGGTTACCGTTGCTCAGGATGGAACAGTGACAGTCACAATGCCAGGAGAGATAGAGCCTCAGGAAGTGGGAGTGATAGAGCTGGCTAGGTTTATTAACCCCGCTGGCCTTTTGAGTATAGGAAGGAACTTATACTTAGCTACTGCTTCTTCGGGAGAACCTCAAATTGGTACTCCTGGTTTAGAGGGTTTTGGAACTTTAGCTCAAGGTTTTTTGGAGACTTCCAATGTTCAAATAGTAGAGGAAATGGTAAGGATGATAAGTGCCCAGCGAGCTTATGAGATAAACTCCAAAGCTATAACTACTGCTGATGAGATGATGAGCATTGCTAATAATTTAAAGAGGTGATAATGACTGGAGGAGGAAACTAATTTCCCTATAACCCCTAAAAACAAAAACTTGAGCGAAAAACTAATGAGAGAAAAACTTTCCTCATTATAAGAGGGAATAGAAAGTCCACTGAGGGAGTAAGAATTCCTCAGTGGAAGAAGGATAAGGAGTAATGAAAAGAAAAGTTGTTGGATGTTACTTTTTCTGGTTTTTGGTTATTCTTTGTTTAATTGGTGGGGGAGAGGTGGGAGCTCTTACTCTGGAAGTGAATCTAAAAGAAAAAGTGGAAGTTTCAGCGGAAAATATTGCTCTTGGAGAAATAGCAGAGATTTCCTATCCGGAACGGGAGTGGCAGAGGCACTTAGAGAATTTAGATCTGGGGTATTTGCCTCCCCCGGGAGGAGAACGAGAAATAAAACCAGAAGAAATATACGAGCGGGTAGTGGCTCAAAAGGTGCCTCAGTTAGATTATATCTATTTTTCCGGAGCTCCGGTTTGTAAAGTAATAACTAAGGGGGAATTAATAGCGAGAGGTGAATTAGAAGAAAAAATTCAGGAACAGCTATTAGATATTTTCCCTTTTGCCCGAAAAATAGAAGTGAATCTTTCCTCTCCCGGGGAAGTAATAATTCCCCCCGGTGGCGAGGTTAATATAGTTTTTTCTTCTTCTTCCTCTCTAAAGCCCTGGGGGACAGGAAATGGAACTCTGGAAATTCTCCGGGAAGGGAAAGTAGAAAAGACTCTTCCTCTCCGTTTTGAGATTCAGGTTTATCGGGAAGTGGTGCGAGCTAAGGAAAAGCTTTCCCGGGGAGAGGTTATAAGCGAAGATCAGGTTTGTTCTGCTCTTGAAGTTTTAGATTACCGCAATGAAAAGGCTTTTTCCAGTGTAGAAGAAGTGGAAGGAAAACAAACGAAAAGAGAAATTTCTGCCGGGGCAATTTTAACTCCTTCTTTTATTCAGGAAGAAACTCTTATTAAACGAGGAGACCTGGTTACGATGGTAGCAAAATACGGAGGTATTGTGGTTACCGGCACTGGGAAAGCGCGAGGAGAAGGTAGTCTGGGAGATGTAATTGTGGTAGAAAATCCTGATTCTAAGAAAAGATTTGAAGGCGAAATTATAGGGGAGAGAATGGTGGAGGTGGTGGTGAAATGAAAAGAGTAACGGCTGTCTTTTTCATGGTGGTTTTCGTTTCTCTTTTCTTCTTTTCTGAAGAGGCAAAAGGAGAGTCTCTGTGGCAGGATGAAGGATGGTTTTCTGACCCCTATTCTGATTATCGAGCCTCCCGGGTGGGGGATACCGTGACGGTGATTATAAATGAAAATACGAAGGGGAAAAATAGTGCTTCCTCTGATAGTAATAAACAAACCTCCATTGGCCTTAAAGCGGGGCAGGGCATTTTTGATTTTGTTCCTCCGGCGACATTAGAAAGCGGTAATTCTCGAGGAGGAAGTAGGGATTACGGGCGTAGTATTAGCCTTTCTGGCACCATTACCTGTCAGGTCACAGAAGTGTTGGAAGGGGGAAATTTGCGGATTGCTGGAAGCAAGGAGATTTATTTAAATAAAGAAAGGGAGACTTTGAGTATTGAGGGAGTGGTAAACCCCCGGTACATAGGAGCAGATAACAGTGTTTACTCTACTCAGGTAGTGGATGCAGTGATAAAACTGGATGGAACTCTTAAGCCAGAAAAGAAAAGCGGTTTGGCAGGGCTTTTGGAGGGTGTTTTTGGCTCAATTATGGATATTCTTTTTTAACAGGTGGTAGAGGTGAAAATAAAAAAAAGTTTAGCTTTGTTTTGTTTGGTTCTAACAGTTTTTTTAGCTGTTTCTCCCGCCGGAGGAGAAACAGTGAGGATAAAAGATATTACTGAGGTAGAAGGAGTAAGAGGTAATCAATTGGTAGGATATGGATTGGTGGTGGGGCTGGCAGGAAGTGGAGATAGCAGGAATAGCCTTTTTACCAATCAGGCTTTAGCTAATATGCTGGAGAAAATGGGTATAGCCGTAGATTCTCAGGCAGTGCGAGCTCGGAACGTGGCTTCGGTAATAGTTACCGCCGAGCTTCCCCCTTTTGTTCAGTCAGGAGAAGAAATAGATGTTACTGTTTCTTCCCTGGGAGACGCTAAAACCTTGCAAGGAGGAGTGTTACTGCTTACTCCCTTAAAAGCAGTAGATGGGAAGGTGTATGCTGTAGCTCAAGGTCCTCTTTCTATTGGAGGATTCAATGTGGGAGGAGGGGGAGGGAATGTGGTGCAGCAAAATCATCCCACAGTGGGCATGATTCCCGGAGGGGGAATAGTGGAGAGGACGGTAGAAACTAATTTTGTCGATGAGGTGAGAGGAGTTTTCACTCTTCTATTACGGGAGCCAGATTTTGTGACCGCTTCTCGTATTGCTCGAGCTATTAATGAGGAGTTAGGAGGAGGGAAGGCTCGGGTGCTGGATGCCAATCGGGTGGAAGTTAGTATCCCCGAGCATTACCAAAATCAGGTATCTCGGTTGATAGCTCTGGTGGGAGAGATCCCGGTAGAACCTGATGTTCCTGCCCGGGTGGTGATAAATGAGAGGACGGGAACTGTGGTAATCGGGGGGAATGTGCGGATATTACCAGTAGCTGTTTCTCATGGCAATTTGACTGTGACCGTGAGGACTGAATATCAAGTTTCCCAGCCTCCTCCTTTTTCTCCGGGAGAAACTGTAGTGGTTCCTCAGCGGGAAGTCAGAGTGGAGGAAGAGCCTGCCCGTCTATTTAAAGTGGAATCAGGAAATACCATAGATGACTTAGTCAAAGCTCTCAATGCTTTAGGAGTTACTCCTCGAGACCTGATTGCCATTTTGCAAGCTATCAAAAAGGCCGGTGCTTTGCAGGGAGAGTTAATCATAGAATAAGTTTTTTTATGGTATTTTCCTATGAAAGCTGATTCACCAGTTTTTGCTTTTTGGTGTTGGCATCATAGATTAATTATGATATATTTCTAAAGGATAAAGAGGGTGGCGATATGCGTATAGAAAATAAAGAGTTAGCTATTTCTCTGAAACCCGAAAGACAGTCTCCTCAGGTAGTGAAAAAAGCCTGTCAGGATTTTGAAGCTTTCTTTCTTGGTTTTATTTTTAAAAAAGGCTTTCAACCCCTTTTTGCTCCTTCTTCCTCTCCTTTTTTTAGTCAGGAGGAAACCTGGTTTCGGGAGATGTGGGTGGATGAAATTGCTAAAAAAGTTGGGGAAAATGGGGGATGGGGTCTGTCTGACATGCTTTATCGAAAATTAGTGGAGGAAAATAAGAGTGACTTTAGCTAAATGTAAAAGGTGCAAAAATTTATTTAATAAGATAGTAGATAAAGATATTTGCCCTGCCTGTATGGAAAAAGAAGAGGAAGAATTTCAGAAAGTCAAGGATTTCTTGAAACGTTATCCGGAAAAAAAGTTAGAAGAGATAAGTGAGGAAACCGGAGTAGATAAGAAAATAATTTTAGATTTTATTCGGGAGGGAAGGCTGCAACTGGCTGAAATACAGGGAGAAGGGGAGTTTGCTCTTCTTACCTGTGAGCGATGTGGTAAATCCATTGTTACAGGAAGGTTTTGTGAAGATTGCAGAAAAAAACTTGCTGCCCTTCTTTCTTCCGATGGAGACAAACCATCTTCCCGCTCTCTCGATGAAGACAAGCCGTCTTCCCGCTCTCCCAACTTTTATTTTAAAGATGCCATAAAAAAGAAAAAAGAAGGCTAAAGAAATCAGGAATTCGTCCGATATAATATAGTGAGTAGGTTTAAAGGAAGTGATAGAAGTGAAAATATCTTCTAACCAGATGGAAAGTATTTTAAGAATTTATGTAAATAAGGCTAAAGAGGGTGAAAAAACTGTTTTTTCTCCTAAGAAAGAGGAAGAGGGAGAGGGAGACAAAGTTTTTCTTTCTCGCACTGGTGAGAAAATGGGAAAACTGCAGCAACAGTATAAAAAGATTCCCGACATAAGAGCTGATTTAGTTCGAGAGTTAAAAGTCAAGATAGAAAAGGGAGAATACGAAGTTCGGGGTAGGGAAGTCGCAGAAAAGATGTTTGCCCGGGAAATTGCTGATTTTTTAATTAATGGGGGGAAAGATATTTGATAACCTTGAATGATTTTCTCTCTCATCTTTTGACGATTTTGGAAAAGGAATTACGTTTGCAGACTGAGCTCTGGCAAGTAGCCGAAGAGAAGAGAGACTTACTTTTGAAAAACCAGCTGGAAGAGCTGGTTTTTCTTCTGGAGAAGGAAATGAATTTGGTTATCCAGGTACGGGACACAGAAAAGCAGTTAACCGATGTCTGGGAAAATATGGTGGAGAGATGTAACTTAGAGCCTGGAGAGCTGAACTTGGGTCGGATAATCGAGCTTTCTCCTCCTGATCTGGCCCTGAAATTTGGTGAGGTTCAGAGAGAATTGAAAAGAGTGGTAAGAGCATTACGAGAAGTTAATTCTCAGAATGCCATATTGATTGATGATACCTTGCGCTATATCGATGTAGTTTTTTCTCTTTTGATGGGAGAAGGGGAGAACAGTTTTTATTCTCCGCGAGGAAAAGAAAAACCAGCGAAGGAAAGTAAAGGAATTCTAATCAACGGAGTAATATAATAAAGTAGAAGGGGATAAAAAATGAGCAATGCTTTTTTTGGACTGGAAATAGCTAAGAGAGCTCTACAAGCCCAGCAAGTGGCTATGGATGTCACCGGACACAATATTGCCAATTCTAACACGGTAGGCTATACTCGCCAATCACCCAAATTTTCTCAGGAAACTGTTTCTTCAGGGGGTCTTTTTGTCCTTCCTCATTTACGCAATTTAGGTGCTGGAGTTTCAGTGAACGAGGTTCAGCGTCTGCGAGATAAGTTTATAGACTTACAGATTCGACAGGAATCTCGCACTGCTTCTTATTGGAAAACTATAGATGAAGGCTTGGAGCAGATTGAGGTGATTTTTGGAGAACCGCAAGAAGGAGCTCTGTCGGAGATTTTTGACCGCTTTTGGAATACCTGGCAAGAGCTGGCCAAATCTCCTGAATCGCAAGCTGCTCGAGCTTTGGTAGCAGAAACTGCTAATTTGTTGAGTACAGCTTTTAACCACACTCACAATCAATTTGTTGTTCAACAACAGCAACTCAATGAAAAAATAGCCATCAAAGTGGACGAAGTGAACAACTATGTTCAGCAGATTTATGATTTAAACCAGCAAATTATGAAGCTGAGCTTAGGAGGAGGGAATGCCAACGATTACAAAGACCAGTTAGACCTTCTGGTGGATAAACTTTCTAATGTTTTAGACTTCCAAGTGAGTGAAAATTCCAATGGAACTTACAGTTTGATTCTCCAGGGTAGAATATTAGTGAGTGATAAGGAAAAGAGATTTTTAGAAGTAGAAGCTAATTCTACCACCGGTTTTTGGGAAGTTAAATTCCAAGGAGAAGAACAAATCAATTTAGATTATCAAAATGGAGAACTGAAAGCTCTTTTTTATCTCCGCGATGAAGTAGTAGAAGAATATAAGAAATATCTGAATGACCTGGCTGGGGGAATTATTAATGCGGTAAATACGGCACACAAGCAGGGTTATACTCTGGAAGATCCACCGGTAAAAGGAGGAGATTTTTTCGTTGGTCAAGATGCTGCCACCATTGCTCTTAACCCTTCCATTGACGTTGACCCCGGTAAAATTGCTGCCTCTTTGACCGGTGCTCCTGGAGATGGGGAAAATGCTCTGGCTGTTGCTCGCTTGCGAGATCAAGCTATAGTAGATAGCTCTACTCCAGATGACTACTATCGAGGAGTAGTTTCTCGATTGGGAGTAGAAAAGGCGGAATCCAGTCGTCTACTTACTAACCAGAATTTGCTGATAGATCAGTTAGATATGCGTAAAGAAGCGGTTTCAGGAGTTTCTTTAGATGAGGAGATGACCAATTTAATAAAATATCAGTATGCCTATCAGGCTGCATCTCTTTTGACTAGAACGGTGGACGAGATGCTTGACACCCTGGTGAACAGGATAAAATAAGGAGGAGTGAAAATGCGAGTAACCCAGAAAATTCTTACCGATCGCTCTATGCAGAATCTGAATAATATTTTAAGCCGGGTGCTTCGCACTCAGGACATTCTCTCCTCAGGGAAAGAGATCCGCCGTCCTTCTGATGACCCAGTGCGTTTTAATCAGGTGTTGAGCTTGCGTACCTCTATTGAAAAACTGGATCAGTACACTTCTAACGTAGAAGATGGAATTAACTGGTTGAACCTGGTAGATGAAAGCTTGAGCTCCGTTTCCGGGGTATTAGAAAAAGTCAGGACTCTGGTTTTACAGGGAGCTAATGGTACTTTAACTGCTGAAGACCGAGAAATGATAGCGACTGAAATAGAGGCATATTTAGAAGAATTGATAGGAACAGCTAATACTTCTTATGCAGGAAGGCATCTTTTCTCTGGTACGCAAACTCTTACTGTTCCTTTTTCTCGGGAAGGAGACATAATTACCTACTATGGAGATAATAATTCCATTATATTAGAAATAGAAAATAATACCACTTTGGCTATCGGGTTTCCGGGAGATGATGTTTTCTTCCGGGGTTTTGAAGCTTCATCTAATGTAATAAATTCTATTAACATTGGCGATTCTTTTACTATCAATGGGGAAACATTTACCATAGATCTTACTATAACCAGTTTATCAGATTTGGTGAATAGTATTAATAATGACCCCAACTTAAAGTCTGAGGTTTATGCCCTCTCCGATGGAGACCGTCTTATTCTTCGCTCTCGCACCGCTGAGCCTCTAGTTTTAGCAGATGTTAATGGAACTCCTCTCGAGGATTGGGGGATGATTGATAGCGGTGTGGATATCTTGAATTCTCGAGAGGCTGAGGGAGTATTTAAGGTGGTGGAAGATATAATAAAAGACCTCCGAAATAATGAGGTATCCAAGCTTTCTGGAGAGGATCTGGGAAATCTGGATGAGGCTCTCGATAATTTGCTGGCTGTTCGCTCTCAGGTAGGAGCGCGCACTTTGCGCCTGGAAAACTCTCGAAATCGGTTTGAGGAATTCTCTGTTAATTTCAAAAAATTACTTTCTCTGAATGAAGACATTGATGTGGCAGAAGTAGTGATGCAATTAAATGAGCACCAGAATGTCTATCAAATGGCTTTAGCTGCTACTGCTCGGGTGATTCAACCCACTCTTCTGGACTTTCTTTAAGAAGGAGAAAGAGATGAAGATACCCACTCGTTATTTTGGTGAGATAGAAGTGGAAGAGGGCAAATTTATTCTTTTCCCCTGGGGATTGCCCGGTTTTGAGAATTTAAGGCAGTTCCTTCTTTTAGAAGAAGAGGGTTTTTTCTGGTTGCAGAGTGTGGAAGAAAGAGACGTAATTTTCGCTGTTTGTGACCCTTTTCTCTATTTTCCTGATTATGAGGTAGATATTCCTTCTTCGGAATGCCAGGCTTTAGGAATAATTAGCGAGGAAGAAGTTATAGTTCTGGCTATTATGAACATTCAATCGCCTCAAGATATCAAAGTTAATCTTTTGGCTCCAGTAATCATAAATTGTCGATTAAAGATGGGAAAGCAGATTGTTTTGGAAGATGAGCGATATAGTCTGCATCATCCCCTTTTTCCTGAGAAAGCTAGCTCTTCTGCAGGATAGGCTTTCTTTTTTTCCGGGCGTCTTTATGAGTCTTGCCTGCTCGTGTGGTGTGGAGAGGGGGGTCATGAGGGTTGTTTCCCAAAGTAGTTTTTGTCTTTTTCCCCAAGTTTGTCACTTTCTCTCAATTTTCACTCATTCTGATGTCTCGAGCTCGGTAAGGTTATCAGCAGGAACATAAATAGCCTGAACAGAAGTGATAGAGCCGTTGGCGGTGGAGGTTATTCTTTCTTCCACCGTTCCCACTTCCTCGGCTGATAGCCCATTGCTGAAGGGACTCTCCCCAGAATGGCAGGAACTTCTGCTCCCGCTTGCACATAACGAACGAAAAGCAAAACATCCTGAAAAAGAGCATCACGGAAGAACTCTGCGATGGTAAGGGCAATGAGAGCTACCCAGAATCGGGATTCTGGCCAGATGAATAAGTAGCAATATTCCTTTATATATACTTTACATTACAGAAGAGGAGTAGTTTTCAGCCGATACTTATGATACAAAATGTGTTTGGTAGAATAGAAATGCAGCACAGCGGAAGTTAAAAAGTACAGCAGGAAATAGAAACTCCATTGCCAGCACCCTTAAAATAAACTACCCTTTTTAGATGCTGAACCTAAAGGGGGTAAAGAAAGGATGC
>DGDO01000083.1:0-874 GCA_002385475.1 Candidatus Sordicultor fermentans
GGTGAGGGTGAATCGACTATAAGGGGGCTTACCCCCTTACGAACCCCCAAAAGCAAGTCATCCCCTTTTTATCACCAGAAGCTCCTTTGGTGTCATTATAGCTGGTTCCATTCATCAGCGGTAATTTTCCGACCTATGATTTTCTCCACTTCCTTAATCATTATTCGAAGTTGAGGTACAGAATATTCAAAGTAGGAGGGAATTGCCAGGCGGTGTTTTTCATAGAGCATAAATTGATGTTTAGCTCCGGAAAGAGGACCTTCAAATCCCAGCTGACGCAACCGTCGGATAAAATCGCTCCTTTTACAGGGTGTCCATCGGCTCACAAACTGGCTCCTGGTTTAAATCAATATCTCCAATTACTGGCAAAGGGTGCTTTAATTTCAATCCTACCAGAATCCAATCTTCAAGCGTAGAACGCAAAGATTCTTCACATTCTCGCAGTGTGGCCCCAAATGCCACAACTCCTTTACAAGAGGGAATTCGACCGACAAAATTACCATCTTCAAGCTTATCGTAGATAGCTTGCGCCATTGCTTGTTCTATATACTCACTTAAGACATATTGTGTGGCCACCGAGCACCTCCTGTTTCTTTATTTCCCCTTTTTAGCATTCTACTTTTGTTTAAAATTCTCTTCTTATATTATAAGTGAAAATATTTTTTTGAAAAGTAGCAATGGCAATAAGGGAGCACCGCCCTTTTACAACCCCGAAAAGCAAAAAAGCCAAAAAAGAGGGCAAAAATAACCCGGAAGGGAAAAACCTCCGTGCTTCTCATTGAGCCTTAAAAGGCAGTTACATTGGGTTAAAAACTCGAGATTGCCACGCCAAACGATAAAGCGAGGCTCACAATGACACCTTGTCCCGTCACCC
>DGDO01000083.1:1072-4303 GCA_002385475.1 Candidatus Sordicultor fermentans
AATCTTTAAGCCGGGGTCCAAAAGTATTTAAAAACATGGATTCCCGATAAAAGATTTCGGGAATGACGGAAAAGGGAGGTCGTCACTCCTGATTGCCTCTATTACCCTTGTTTGTCACCCCTGAATGATTCTATCAGGGGTCCAAAAGCAATTGAAAAACCAAAGAAAAAGCAAAAACGTGGATTCCCGATAAAAAATTTCGGGAATGACGGATGATGCGGATTCCCTGAATGTCTCTATTACCCTTGTTTGTCACCCCTGAATGCTTCTATCAGGGGTCCATAGTATTTAAAAACCAACATAGTATTTAAAAACCAAAGAAGAAGCAAAAGCTTGGATTCCCGATTAAAGATTTCAGGCATGACGGATGATGCGGATGCCTGCCTAAATTTCAAGCATGAGGGAGGGGGAAGCCTTTTCGGGGAGGTTCTATATTATATATTCTTTCCCTCTCTATGCCAGCGAGGTAGCGACCCTCGCGATGACGGAAAAGGAGAAGGGTGATATAATTTAGTTTGTGGTATTATTCTAAAAAGATTTTTCAAAAGATACAGTTTATTGAATGAGAGGTGGTTATTTTGGCTTTTATTCAGGGGAGGATTCTCCTTCCTTCTGATACACCCTGGGCGAGAAAGGCGGCCCGGGAATATATGCATTTTGAGAAAGAAGAAGAAAAAACAAAAAAGCTTCTGGCTCCTCTTCCGGATACGGAGATAAAAGCTTTTCTTCTTGAAAGCCCCGATTTAATAACCCGGACTAAAAGCAACGAGGAGGGGGAGTTTTTTCTACGGGTTCCTCCTGGAGAAAATTATTTTCTGGAGTTTTATTACCAGTCTCAACTGGTGGCACTGGCTTTTGCTAACTCCCTGGAAGAGGAGGTAGATTTGGGCACTGTTGACAGCCTTGTTACTGCTCAGGCTTTGAAAATAAAGATGGGAGAGAAGGGAAGTTCTGTTTCAGTCTCTGAGCTTGCTAAAAACATAGAGCAGATGTGGGCCAGAGGTGAGGGGTTAGAAAAACTCGAGGCGGTGAGCAACTCTCCTGTTTCTGACCCTTTTCACTTGATAGAATATTTTGATTTTTCTTTTCTTCCTGATGGGAGAACCCTGATAGTGAACTGGAAATCTCGCCAGCCCGTGGTAGCTCGTCTTTATTATCGTTCTTTTAATTCTTCTCGCTATCACAAGTTAACCGCCAAGCACAAAAAAGAAGGAGCGTTTTCCTTCGGAGTGCGAGAGTTTGAAGGATATCTTTTTTATTTAGAGATGGAAAACGATCAACATCTTTTGGGGAGAACTCCTCTCCGGGCAGTGCGCGCCCCTCTTTCTCCAGAAAAAAGAAAAATAATTATAGAGGGGAGAGAAGATGGCCCCATCACCGTGGCTCGTCGTAAAGTCTCAGGAGAAAGGACAATTTCTTTCCCTAAAGAAAACAGAGACCTCAAACTCTCTCTCTACCGGGCAATGGAGAGAGAGTTTGAGGCAGAAATGTATTTTAATTTTTTAGGAGTGGAAGAAATGCCCCGGTTTTTGGTGCGAGAGGGATTTGAAGAGCTGGAGTTTGCCATTTATTTTCCCATGGAATTTTCTTTTCTGTGGGGGCCGGTGGGAAGCAAGCCGGGAGTTTCTATATCTGCAGAAGACCGGGAGAAAATTTTAGAATTGTGGAGAGATGAGGAGCTTGCTCTCCCTGTGGGGAGATTGATGGAGATAGGCTATAGTACTCCTTTTGTAGAAGTGGTGGCTTACCGGGGAGGAGAGTATTTTCATCTTTTTTCTAACACTGACTTGAAGGAGAAGATTTTTCTTTTTTCTCTGCGCCGACTGGATTCTCTGGATCTGGAGGCTATTATTTATTACTGGGGAAAACTGACCCTTCACGGGGAAGGGATGTTTGAAGATTATTCCCTGGAGATAGACCTCCGGGGCAGGTTTGAAGAAGGTAAAGAACCTCTCCTTTGGACCTTCCAAAAAGGTGAAGTGGAAGGAGAAATAAAGTTGTGGATAGACTTAGAGGTTACAAGGAATCAGCGGAAGGGCACCACTCTCTGACCGGACACTCTGGGCAGCGAGGTTTTCTGGCCAAGCAGGTGGTTCTACCTAAAAAACCTAAAAGATGAGCCGCTCTTATCCAGCGTTCCGGGGGGATTATCGAGGCTAAATCTTTTTCTATTTTAGAAGGGGAAGAGGAAGAAGCAAGACCCAATCTCTGGGATACGCGAGCCACGTGGGTGTCTACGGCGATAGCCGGAATATTGAAGGCATTGGCTAAAACGATGCTGGCAGTTTTCCTCCCCACTCCGGGCAGAGAGGTGAGCTCCGAAAGGTCGGGGGGAACTTCCCCTTGGAATTTTTCCACTAAAATGGAGCTCGATTCTTTGAGGAAGCGGGCTTTTTGCCGGTAGTAAGGAAGAGACTTGATGACCTCTTCAATTTCGGAGAGAGAGGCACGAGCGAGAGCCTGAGGTGTGGGGAAACGTTGAAAAAGAGTTCTGGTTACCTGATTTACCCGCTCATCAGGAGCTTGAGCAGCTAAAATGGTGGCCACTAAAAGCTCAAAAGGATTGTTAAATTCTAAAAGCAACCGAGCGTCGGGAAAGTGCTCTTCTAAAGTATCCAGAATACGGGCTACTCTTTCTTTTTCCTCCATTTTGTCCTTCTTTCTGAGCTCTAGTCAAAAAGAGCAAAGATATTTTGAGTAAATTATAATAGAAATTGAAAGAAGAGAAAACTGGTCCCCTTGTAACCAACCTCTTGGAGAATTGAAAAGACAAAGCTAAAGACTTAAATAAAAAGAAAACAGGCGGTCTACGGCGTAAAATTAAAAGGGCAGCCTGCGGCGTAAACCGAAAACAATAAAAGCATAAAAAAACAAATACTACTGAGGAAGAAAACGTCCCTCATTATAAGAGGGAATATCTCCGTGTCTCTCATTCCTGAGTGGTTCTATTGCCTTATTCGTCACTTTATAAAGCAAATTACATGGGGTTAAAAACTCGGGATCGCCACAGACTATAAGGGGGCGGAGCCCCCTTATAACCCCCAAAAAGACAGACAGCCTACGGCGTAAGATAAAAAAGCAAATTAGATAAGAAAAAATCTTGATAATTACGCTGGGGAAAAGACCCCCAGCACTGAGGAAGAAACAGCCTTCCTCAGTGCTCGCGATGACGGTTTAGAGAGCTTGCGGGGAGAGGGTGAGGTGAGGTTTCCTCAAGTCCGTCACCCCGGC
>DGDO01000104.1:0-22432 GCA_002385475.1 Candidatus Sordicultor fermentans
TTTCTGAGTATTTTCCTATCTCCTACTACTATGGGAATAGCTTCTATATCCCACCTCCTTATACTTTTTACTATAATTTCCGGGCCCACCCCTGAGGGATCTCCCATGGTGATAATTAAAGAAGGTTTTTTCATCTTCTCTTCCTTCTGAATTCTACCAGTCTTTTTACTCCCTCTTCCACGTCTTCTCTCTTGCGGCAGATAGAGAGACGGGCAAACCCCTCTCCTGTTTCTCCGAAGGCATCGCCAGGAGCCAGAGCTACTTTACTCTCCTCTACCAGAGTTTTACAGAACTCTAAAGACGGCAAACCAAACTCCCGGATATCTATCCACAGATAATATCCCCCCTGAGGCTTGAAAAAGCGAAACCCTCCCTTTTCTAAAAGACTCACCGCTTTATCCCGGTTACCCCGGTAATAATCTACCATCTTTTCTACTTCTTCCGGAGGTAAATATAGAGCAACTTCTGCTGCTTTTTGAGAAAGATGAGAGGTACAGGCGATAAGATACTCTTCCACTTTAGCTAAGTGTTTAACCAGGTAAAGAGGAGCAACCATATACCCTACTCTCCAGCCAGTCAGGGCATAAGTTTTAGAAAAAGAGAAAATGCTTATCAAATTGTCTTTATTTATGAAAGGAAACATTCCCCGGTGCTCTCCCTCATAAACATATTTCTCATAAGCTTCATCAGAAATAAGCAAAAGCCCGTATTCCTCTGCCAGTTGAGCTAATTGGCGAAGAGTTTCCTCAGGAAACACTACCCCCACAGGGTTAGAAGGGGAATTGATGAGTATCATTTTAGTGCGAGAGGTAATCAAACTTTCTATTTCTCCTCGATCGGGTAGGAAACCATTTTCCTCCCGGAGGTGATATCTCTTCATCTTTCCTCCACACAGCTCTACCTGATAAAAGTGGTTGGTAAAGCCAGGATCAGGCACTAAAACTTCATCTTGAGGCTCCAAGAGAGAGGAAAAAATCGTTACCGTTCCAAACAAAGAACCAGGAAGAATTATCACCTCTTCTGGTGTCACTTCCCATCCTTTTTCTTTTTTCAAGTGATGGGCAATTTTTTCTCGCAGGCTGGGTATACCCACCGTGGGAGTATATTTGATTTCTCCCTGCCAGTAAAAATCCTGGAGTTTTTCCAAGATGAGGTGGGGAGTGGGGAAATGAGGTTCTCCCATCTCTAAACGGATAACTTCCGGGTCGCGGAGGGCTATCTCCATTAGCTCTCTTATTCCCGAGCGAGGTAAATTAACTATTCTTTCAGGGATATCTACCATTTTAGGATCTCCTCAAAAAGGTTTTTCGGGAACTTTTTCCCAATCGGCTAAAAATTGATCAATTCCAACATCGGTGAGAGGATGCTTGATTAGCTTAGATATGACAGGAAAAGGAATGGTGGCTACGTGAGCTCCCAGCCGTGCTGCCTCCACTACATGCATGGGGTGGCGAATGGAAGCCACAATTACCTGAGTAGTGATATCGTAATTACGAAAAATCTGTAAGATATCAGCCACCAGGCGCATGCCATCGCTTGATATGTCATCTAATCTTCCCACAAAAGGACTGACATAGGTGGCTCCTGCTTTGGCAGCCATAAGTGCTTGCAGAGGATTAAAAATCAAGGTGGTGTTTACGCTCACTCCTTCTTGAGAAAGAGCTTTGATAGCTTTCAATCCTTCCGTAGTTATAGGAACTTTTACCACTATATTAGGTGCCCAGCTGGATAGCTCTCTTCCCTCTTTTATCATTCCTTCTGCTTGCAGGCTTACCACTTCAGCAGAAACCGGGCCGGGAACCAGACTACAAATCTCCATAATCACTTCCCTAAAACCTCTTCCCGTTTTAGAAACTAAAGTAGGATTAGTAGTCACTCCATCTAAAACTCCCAGCTTCAGAGCTTCTTTGATTTCTCCTGTATCGGCAGTATCAATAAAAAATTTCACCTCAGACCTCCCTTTTCTGTTGATTTACCAGTATTATAAGCTTCTCCCTGGCCTTTATCAATCTACCATAGCGCGGCCAACCACATTTCACATTGACAAGAACTTCTATTCTTGATAAAGAATAACCTGCAGTGTTCTCTATTGTCTTCGTGAGGATCGTATTTTTATATTCCGTGGCGGTCTTCTCTTTATAGAAAAACGAGATTACCTGCCGCCACGGGATAGCAATGGTATTGTATTTTTCTGTTTTCAAGGTAATGCAGAGGCCTTTACCCGGAAGGAACATCTTAACAAACCCCTCAGGGTGCTATAATCTATTTAACTTGTTATCTCAAAAGAGAGGAGCTCATAATATGGGAAGCGTAAAAGACTTAATAGTTCTTTCTTCTCCACATGAGGAAAAACCGGGGAGAGGGAAATTTATTTTTTCTGATCGGTATTCAGTATTCGATTGGGGGGAGATGCCCGACCATATCCCTCTAAAAGGTGCTTCCTTATGTTTAATAGGAGCCTACTTTTTTGAACAACTAGAGAGAGCCGGATTCTTAACTCATTACCAGGGAATAGAAGAAGAGGGAAAAAACAAGAGGCTATTTGAGTTAAAAAATCCTGCTAATGAAATGGTAGTTTCTTTAGTGAGGATTATCCAGCCTCCTGAAATAGAAGGGAAATACGACTATAACATCTACCAGGGAATAAGGGGGAATTTTTTAATTCCTTTTGAATTCATATATCGTAATTCTCTACCTGCAGGTTCTAGCTTACGCAAAAGATTAGAAAGAGGGGAAGTAAAATTAAAAGATTACGGATGGGATAGGATTCCTGCTCCAGAGGAAAGATTGTCACCACCCGTTGTAGACGTTTCTACCAAATTAGAAGAGCAAGACCGTTATCTAAGCTGGCAAGAAGTAGAAGAGACAGGCATATTACAAAAAGAAGAAATAGAAGAAATTCGTCGAACAGTTCTTGCTATAGATGGCTTGATAACTAAAGAAGTAGAAAGGATAAACCTGAAAAACGAGGATGGAAAAATAGAACTGGCTTTCGATAAAGATAGAAACTTAATGGTGGTAGATGTGGTAGGGACTCCTGATGAGAGCCGTTATACCTTCCGGGGGATACATCTTTCTAAAGAGATCGCCAGAGAGTTTTATCGGAAAACTTCCTGGTTTGAAAAAGTAGAAAAAGCTAAGCTTCAGAATCCAGTGGGCTGGAGAGGTTTGGTGAAAGCAAGTCCTCCACCTCTACCCTCTTCTCTTGTGCAACTGATAAGCTGGGTGTATCAGCGAATAGCTATGGATCTTACAGAAAGAAATTGGTTCTCAGATGTGCCTTCTTTAGAAGAAATTGGAGAAAGAATTAGTCAGGAGCTTCTTATTTGACATGAGAAAAGAGAGAAAGTAAAATAATCAAGGAAATAAACATTGATGTGCGCCCGTAGCTCAAAGGACAGAGCGGCGGTCTCCTAAACCGCAGGCTGAGGGTTCGAATCCCGCCGGGCGCACCAAGGCTTCACAGAGCTATTTTCGCCTTCTCTACCCTCTCTAAAAACCCCCGAGTCCGATGACTATAAATCTACTCCCAGAAAGAGGCGATTTCTGTGGGGCAGGTAGTAAAACTTCCGCAACTCGAAAGCTGGAAAAACCTTTTAGAGCTATTTCTGTTTGAAAAAAA
Organism: Candidatus Sordicultor fermentans; assembly: GCA_002385475.1. Taxonomy (GTDB): domain Bacteria; phylum Atribacterota; class Atribacteria; order Atribacterales; family Caldatribacteriaceae; genus Sordicultor; species Sordicultor fermentans. Next base: position 3,623 of record DGDO01000104.1, read on the forward strand.
AGCTGAAGGAAGAGCTCCGAGAACTATCCACGATTACAAAGCTCACATTACCAGCTTTTTTAAACGCTTTCCTCAAGCTCTGCGCTCAGAGAAAGATTTAAGAACTTCCATCCTCAAGTATTTCTCCGATGATATTAAACCTGCTACTTTTAACCTCCGTCGGCAATATCTTAAAGCTTTCTTTGATTTTTTAGTGAGGGAGAATGTTATTGAGAAAAACCCTGTAGACTTTAAAAAGAGGAAAGATGAAGGAAGAGCCCGAGCTATACCACTGGAAGCATTAAAAGAACTCCTCAATGCTCCAGATAAAAAGAGTTATGCTGGCTTTCGTGATTACTGTCTTATCCTCTTTATGCTTGATACTGGCATTCGCCCTGGAGAAGCATTAAAGCTCAAGAAAGAAGATTTTAACCTTGCCTCCTTTGAAGTAACTATTCCTGAAGATGTTGCTAAAACGAGAAGGAAAAGAACATTACCTCTCTCTCCAGTGGTAGCTAAGGAGATTAAAAAGCTCCTCTTTTTGCAACCCTTAGAGTGGAGAGATACTACGGTTTTTTGTAGCTTTGAAGGAAAAGAGCTTTCTGAGGTTTCTTTTGGTAGAAGGCTTAGGAAATACTCTCGTCAAATTGGCTATAAAATAACTCCTTATGATTTACGCCACTCTTTCGCTCTCTTATATTTGCGTAACGGTGGTAATGTCTTTACTTTACAGCGCACTCTTGGGCATACTGATTTAAATATGACTAAAAGATATTTAGCGTTAACTGGAGAAGACTTAAAAGTAGAACATGAGAAAGCTACGCCAGTGAGTGATATTGTGGGGAAAAGAGTAAGGAAGGTATAGAGTAAAAAAAATCACCCCACCGGTGTGGGTAGTGGGGTGACAAAGAGGAATACTTTTATCTAAAAGATAAGGGGATGTGTTTTATCCTACTTCTCCAATTCTAATTCTATAACCTGTTCCGGTATTACCACTCAATCCGCCGCTACTATCAACACTATTATCGACACTCCAACTACTATGGCCACCATGAAAGTTTCCTATAAAAGCTCCAGGAGCGGTGTCTGTTCCTAGGTAATATCTCCCTTCGCTCTGGCTGCAGAAAAAGTAGATAGTGATCGCCATTATTTCTGGGCAGTAAGAAAGGAAATAGTAGCCCATTATTATCATAAAAATTTAGAAGAGTTAGAAATGGACAATTTAGGCAGGGTTAAAAAAATTTTCCTGGCTAATCCGACATCCCGGGGAGAAGCAGAACAGGAATATGCCAGATTTAAAGGTTACCGGGTGGTAAAGAGAATCCGGGGCAGGGCAAAATATAATTCAGTCAACATTGATTTTCAGGCCGAAACCAGGAATTACCAGCTATATCCTTGAGAAAGGTATTCTTTTGCCAGAGCCAATCGAGCGCTAATTTTTATTTCCTCATCAAGGGAAAAAGCTAATTTCTCCAGAAAATAGGCAGCTGCAGGAGCTTTTATTCCCTCCAGAGCTCTAATTATTTCTCGCTGGAGGAGGGGAGAAGCTTCTTCCATGGCTATTTCAATAAGAGGCAAAGCCTCCTCTCCCAGGACGGGCAATCTTTTTAAAATAAATAATTTAGCTCCTTCATCACCAGAACGGAGTATTTCCCGAATTAAGTATAAGTTGCTTCTCAAATCTTCTTTACCGAGAGGAGGAATTTCTTCTTCCTGGAGGTAAAGCTCCTCTCCCCGGGAGACCAAAAGGGAAAAAACAATTTCGATGTTTTCTTCCTCTGGAAGAAAACGTAAAAGAGAAAACGGTCTCCACTCCCTCTCTTTAAGCTTTTCTTTAAGACAAGGGGTAAATGCGATGTCCTCTGTTTTGCCCAGAGATTCAAAGATTTGCTCCTCAAGTAAAGGGTCCTTCTCCCCCATCCGAATTAGAAGATTAACCCCTTTTTCATACTTAGCCAGAACTCTTATCAGGCGAGAATTCAAATCTTCTTCCTGCAAAGCAAGATGGGAGATTTCCCCTTCTCCCCAGAGAATAGTTTGAGAAAGATTTCTAACTTTTTTATCCCGGTCGTTAGACATTTTGTGAGCATAATTTACAACATTCCCATCTTCTCTTTCCCACAGAGCAAAAAGAGCTATTTCTCGAAAGAAAGGATTTTCCGAGTTTATCATAGTGAATAAGTAAAAAGACACAGAAAAATCGTAGAGAGAAAGCAATTCATCCACTTCTTCTTTTAATTCGGAAGGGAAATCCTCTTTTTCTATCAGGCGGAAAAAGAAGGGGAGGGATTCTCTCACTTTCCAATGAGCTAAAGCCCGGAGCGCCTCCCATCGAAGGATTATCTCTTCTTCTTTATTACCCGAATCCTCTTTCCGTAGAATAGAAAAGAAGAAAGGAATCCAGTCATCTGTTTCTCCTAAAAGGCGGATTATTTCTACTCGTAGAGCTATATCTGGTTCCTTCCAGAATAGAGAAATTAAGTATTCTCCTCGCTCTTTCCCCTCCATCTCCCGGGAAAGAAGAGAAAGAGCTGATTTTCGAAGATAAAAAGGATATCCTCTGTTCTCTACTATTTTCTTTATTCCACCTGTGAGCTCATGGGAAGCTAAAAAAAGAGGGGCATCTTCAACTAAAAGATAAAAAATATCTTCTCTGCCCTCTTTCCAGAGACTGCGTAATTCTTGAATTATAGAGGAGTAAGAAAGCAACTCTTCTCCTTGTACTATTGCTGTTCCCGTAAAGAGGAAGAGTATGATTGTCACTATTAATTTTCTAATAAGCGCATTCTTTAGCTGCTTGAGCATAGATTTTCAAGTTTTCTGGAGGAGTGTCAAAAAAGTGGTCAGCGCAGGAAAGAATATACCCTCCTTCATATCCTACACGCTCAAAAAGAGTATACACCATGGAGCGAATTTCCTCTTCTGTTCCACTGGTTAAAACGTTAAATTGATCCATTCCCCCGATTAGAGCTAGTCTATCACCAGCTTTAGCCTTGAATTCCCAGGGCTCTTGGTTCCCCCCAATACTTTTGGGAGCTAAAGTCTCTGAGACATCTGTACCATTAGCTATGATTAATTCTTCGATTCCCTTTGTTCCTCCACAGGTATGATAGGTGATTTTAAAATCCAGGGAATGCAGAGCATCGTGGATCTTACGGTCGTAAGGGAGACAAAATTCCTCATGGATTTGTGGAGAAATTAAGGTAGAAGAGGCTGAGCCTCCACCGGTTTCTACCAGGTCGAATTTAGCTCCTTTCATAGTTTCAATAAATTGAAGTTTTTTCTCCAGTAAAATTTGTAGCAGTTCATGCACCCAGCTAGGGTTATCAAAGCACTTAAAAATTAACTCATTAATATCCATAAGACAGGCAGCGTGTTGCCAGCACCCTGCCTGATCTCCCCAGACAAAACCCCGCAGTATCCCTTGATCTCCAATTTCATCATAGAGCTGATTTACTGGCTGGAGATCCAGGAGAGGAACAGGCATGTATTTGATCAAATTGAGGTCTTCTTCCTTTTTTATCATGTATTCAGTAATCCAGGTAGTTTTAAGATTTCCCGCTCTTTTATAGTTAAGAACACCCCGAGGAGTATGAACAGTATGGTAGAGTAAAAAATCATCCGGGTCTGCTTTAATAACTTTTATTTCTTCTTGCCACTCTGGAGTAGATAAAATATTTTTTTCTAAATCGTGAAGGGAAAGCTGGGAGAATTGTCCTATATCCATAAAGTATTGAATAGCAGCGTCCATCCCTGTTTTCTCAAAAGCTTCTAAGGCACTTATCCCTCCCATATAAGTATCCAGATGATATTTTTGCCACTGATGGACGGTAACCGGTAAACGATCGGGCTTTTCCTTATTTAAAGCTAAAATCATTCTCTCTTTAGAAGTCATTATTTTCACTCCCCTTACATCCACAGGAACGACGGATGATAGTTTCTACTTTTAAGACTACTTCCCTTTTTTCGCGAATTTCCCTTTTTTCAATCCTTTCTAAAAGAAATTGAGTAGCTAAACTCCCCATGGTGTAGGCGGGTTGTTTGGCTACAGTGAGAAAAGGGTAAAGAAGAGAGGCAGATTCTAAATCATCAAAAACAACTAAAGCTAAATCTTCAGGAATTTTAATTCCCCTTTCTCTTGCTGCTCTAACTATGCCGATAGCTATAAAATTGTTTCCGGCAAATACTGCTTGAGGCAACTTTTTCTTTTCACTGAAGAACCGGGTAGCTATTTGATAGCCAAAATCCTCCTTGTAAGAACCCATCATGATCCATTCTGGCTTCACCGGGATTCCTGCTTCCTGCAAAGCCCTCTGGTATCCGGCTACTCTATCTTTACTGGTAGAGATGGTAACGGGACCGGTAATCATAGCTATTTCTCGAAAACCATGAACTTCTGTCAAGTGCCGGATTAGCTCATAAGCTGCTTCTTTACTGTCCCCCACTACTGAATCTCCATCAAAATCTTCTATTTTTCTATCTACTAAAACCACAGGAACTTCTTTTTCTTTTAAACCTAGCAAGGTATCCCCGTTACTACAACTGGCTACTACCAATCCGTCTACTCTTTTTTTTAGCATTAAGTCTATATATTCTTTCTCTTTAGCTGGATCTTCATCAGTGTTACAAAAAATAGTATTAAATCCCTGGTCAGAAGCTTTATCTTCTACTCCTCGAGCCAGAGTGGTAAAAAAGGGATTGGTCACATCAGAAATAATAAGAGCAATGGTAAAGGTTCGCTTCTTTTTTAAACTCCGCGCCAGGTAGTTGGGAGAATAGTTGAGCTCTTCAGCTATCTCCAGAATTTTTTTCCTGGTTTCCTCCTTTACTTGACCTTTTTGATTTAGAGCTCTGGACACTGTGGCTGGTGACACTCCAGCCAGCTTAGCTATATCATATATAGTAGCCATTCAAGCCTCCCAATTAAGACTACTGAGAGAGAAGAAATCTCTCTCAGTAGTCTTTTGCATTATCTCTTAATTTTAAATCTTGTACCACAGAAATGCTAAGAGGTTTTTCCCCAACATAATCGCTTTTAACTATTTTACTTTATATATTTTTTCTTTTTTGTTCACGCTATAGGCTCTATGGGATACTTTCCCTTCTCTTTCAAAAGGCTTATTAATCTATCATAAATCAAGGGGTCAACATTACTGGCTACTGAGTGATCTGAAGCGGGCATATACCCTCCTCCTCGAGCAGTTTGCAATTTATAAAGAGCTTCCTTTTCTATTTCTTCCCAGGTTCCGTAGCCCAGGAGACGAGTGTCAATTCCACCCCAAAAAGAAAGACGATCACCAAACTCTTTCTTTAGCTCTACCGGGTCCATACCAGCTTTAGCTTCTAATGGGTTATAAGCATCTATTCCTGCCTCTATTAAATTTTCCATTATTTCTAAACTTCTGCCACATCCATGATAAACAATTATCAAATCTTTTTCATGTAAAAAATCACAAATTCTCTTTACACAGGGAAAGTAAATATCTTGCCACAGACGAGGGGAAAAAAACATTCCTTTATCATAAGCTACATCTCCCCAGATAACCATACCTACAGGTTTAGCCAGCTCAATTTGGCGCTCAGCAATTCCCAGCATAAAGTCAGTACATCTTATGGCAAATTCTTTAACTTTATCAGGAAAAAGAGCTAAATCAAGTAGTAGCCCTTCAGTTCCCCGGATACGCCACATAGTTTCATGAGGCTCACATATAGAGCCAAAAATGCAGAATTTATTCTTATTATTCTCTATAGCTTCAGCATAACTTTCTATAGTCCCAAAACTATCTCCACAGTTAATAATATCACAGCGTTTATCAAAATAGCGACGGTCATCTCGAGGGTCATCAAAGGTAAATTTGGCAAACTCATCAGCGCTTTTCACTTCAAAATCTAAAAACATGGGCATCGGAGCAGCAAACATTTTTTTAACAGTGCACCCAAAACCACTTTTAAAAACAACATATTCTGACGTTTCTTCAATAATTTGACAGCTCTCCACTTTGGGATCCATATTGGGAGAAATAACTTTTACATCTAAATCATAATATTCATAAATATCAGTATCAGGGGGGAGATTAAATTTTTCTCTCCATCTATTTAAAAATTCGGTCCAGTAAAAATCACCCAGAGGCACTCGATCTGGTTCTCTTCTATCCCGGAGAGCAGTTATTACTCGCTCAATTTTCTTCTCTACTTTTTCCACTTTTTTCACTCCTTTACAAATAATCGGTAAGAGCTAACTCTTCTAATTTCCCTCTCTCGGGGAATCCATCATCTATATTCCATCCAGCAAAAGAATAGAAAAGTTCTATAGCTTCTTTCAAATCCCGAGGATTAATGCGCAAACCCCGGCGAGGACCACTCTTTACCGGCTCAAAAAATCTCTCTGGCAACCAATCTTCCTTTTTTTCTATTCCTTCCTGAAGATTAAACAATCGCTCCAGCTGTATTCTCGTCTCCCCTATTTTCATCAATCGAAAAAGGCTCATTTCCCAGCCGGTTATAGCCTGTATTAGGGGAGAAATCAAAGAAAAAGGCAAAAATCTACAGGGAGCAAAAGCAAATATACAAAGACCCAGAGCATCCATAAAACTGAAAACTTGATTAAGGTAATAAAACATTCGCACTTTTTTGGCTTCCAGGGAAGGAGCAGGTAATCTTTCTAAAAGTCCTAAAGCCTGGATATTATCCAGGAAAAGCTGAGGAGCATTTTCGTCAAAATCGGTATCGTGTTCTACTACAAAAGTGTCAGGACCAGAGGGTGATATGGCATACCCCAGCCCCAGCATTTGTTTAACCCTTGGCTCATGGAGAGGTATTTCCTTTCCTTTTACTTCTAAAGCAAAAGGAATAGTTTCCTTCCCCAAAATACTGCTCAAATATTTAACCCCTTTCCCTACCTCATTTCCCCAGCCTTTCCCTTTTACCATGTCTTCTAAAAGAGGTAAAATCCCCTCCTTTTTACCAAAACTAATTTCTATCCCTCTCGTCTCCTCTTTAGAAATTAACCCTTTTTCGAAGCATTCAGCTAAAAAACCAAGGGTTACTCCTGAGGAAGTGGTATCAAAACCATACTTTCGAGAAAATTCATGAAGCTGAAAAATAAAGTCCGGGTCTATTAAATCCAAAGTAAAACCGAAATCCACTATGCTTTCCATAGAAGGAGCTCCATAATGTCCTTCTATCTTATTATTGCCTACCACTTTTTTCTTACACCGAGCAGGGCAAGAGAAGCAAGGAACTGATTCTAAACTCCCCCCTCCTGAAAAACTCCCCACGCTATATATTTCCCCTCCAGGTAAAAAGCTGGTTTGAGCATTACGAACCGAAAAAAGGCCATCCTGATTAGAGGAAGGCACAGCAGAAGCAATACCTTCTTGAGTAGTTAAAAAGTTGAGAGGATTGGTCAAAAAGTTATCTTCAAAATAATGGTATATTTCTTCCAGTGTTTTTTCATCTGCTACCGGGACATCTTTAGTTCCCCTCACTGCTATCGCTTTCAGGTTCTTAGACCCCATTACCGCTCCCATACCCATGCGGTTATTAATAAATATAAGGTCACAAACGATAGAAGCAAATCGCACTAAATTTTCTCCTGCCGGCCCAATCTGAGCAATGCTAAAGTCTTTGCCCAGTTCTTTTTCCAGAATCTTTTGAACGGTATGAGTATCCTTGCCCCACAGATAGTCTGCTCCTCTCAGCTCTACCCTGTCATCATCTATTACCAAGAAAGAAGGATACATTGCTCTTCCTTCTATTATTATCATGTCCCAGCCAGCTTTTTTTAAGCGTGGCCCCCACCAACCAGGAGTTTGTGATTCCCCGACTCCTCCAGTGAGGGGAGATTTAGATAAAACCATATGCATATCCATCCCTGGAGCTTTCACTCCCGCACCCGGACCTAAAGAGAAAACTAACTTATTCTTCTCTCCTAAGGGGTCTATCCCCCTATCCAATTCCTTCAAAAGAAAGTGGAGGGCTACCCCTGCCCCTCCCAGATACTTCTTTAGAATATCATCTGGAATAGCTTCATTTCTAATTTCTCCAGTAGAAAGATTAACTCGTAATAATTTCCCATTAAATCCGTAAAGCAAGGTTTTCCTCCTCCCTTATGTATGCGCATAAAATACTTGCAAGCAAATGATGGAACATCCACTCGAGTGTATCTTTATTAAGAAAGCAAATTTAACATTTGACTCAGCAAGAAACTAACAAGTCCTCGATCTCTTCAACCGACGTATCCTCTCTCAAAACATTTTCAATTATTTGGCCATGAGACATAACTACAAACCTATCAGCTAAAGGAAATATACGACCAATGTTATGGTCAATAAAGATGCATGCTATGTCATTTTTCTTTAACTGAGAAATAAAATCTAATACTTGACGGCACCCTTTTACTGATAAAGCAGTAGTAGGTTCATCTAAAATTACCAGGGTAGCCTTAAAAAGCATAGCTCGAGCTATGGCTATCCCCTGTCTTTCACCCCCAGAGAGAAACCGTACTTCTTGAGTTGGGGAGGAAATGTTTAATCCCAATTCTCTTACTTTTTGACTAGCTACTTCTTCCATTTTTTGGGTATCTAACACTTTGATAAAACCAGCAGACCTAACCAATTCTCGACCTAGAAAAATATTTTGAGCGACGTTTCTCTCCCCAACGAGGGAGTAATCTTGGTGCACCGTTTCTATTCCCAAATCAATAGCATCTTTAGGAGTTTTAATTTCTATTTCTTCGTCATGGTAAAAAATCCTTCCTTTCGAAGGAGGAAAGACTCCAGATAATATCTTTATCAAAGTTGATTTTCCCGCCCCATTGCTTCCGATTAACCCTACAACCTCTCCTTTATATATTTCAAAGTTTACTCCCCTCAAAGCATAAGTTCTATCAAACCATTTGTGGATGTCTTCCATCTTAATCAAAGGGATTTCCACAAATTCTCACCTCCTGAAATCTACATTTCACCCATCAAAATTCGATCTCTCAAGATTTGTCTACTCTGGTTTAGCAAAATAGCAACTAACACTAATACTCCGGTGAAAGTTCCTTGCCAGGCCGGGTCAATTGCCATCATAGTAAGTCCGGCCTCGATAATTCCTAGTAGTAGCGTCCCACCAAGTGCATTCAAGATAGAGCCTCTTCCTCCAGTAAGGCTTACTCCACCTATAACCGCACCAGCAAATGCCATAAATACTGTGCCATCAGCCAGATTAGAAGTGGCAACTCCCATATACCCGGTGTAAAGCAGTCCGGAAATACCAGCCAGCATTCCAGCTACAACGAAAGCTGAAAAAACTACCTTATCCGTATTAATTCCACATCTTCTAGTAGCTTCAATGTTTCCTCCCACTGAATAGAGATTGCTACCCCAAATAGTTTTAGCCAAAACGAACGCCAGCAAAATAGCAAATCCTAAAAGAATAAAAATAGCTAAATACACGCCAAATACACGCGCTCCGCCCGGAGCGAGATATACAGCTGGTAAACCGAGAACTGAACCCCTCCGAACTACCATGGTAAGCCAATCAAACATAATAGAGGTTCCAAGAGTAACCAAAAAAGGGTTTAAACGGATTTTCCCCACTAACAATCCATTAAACGCCCCACATAACCCTCCTATAAGGACAACTAAAATAATACCCAAATATCCTGGAAGACCACTTTTAACCGTGATAACTGCTGTAACCATGGCTGAGAAGCCAGCAATTTCCCCTATGGATAAGTCAAAATTACCACTTAAAAGACAAATAGTTTCGGCAAAAACTAAAAAACCCATCATCGATGAAACATAGAGAATAAAATGAACATTCTGAAACGTGAGAAATGTACGCGGTTTTATTATTCCAAAGAAAAGAAACACTCCAAGCAATATTACCCAAATCATATTATCAACGAAGAACAATTTTAGCTTTTTTGAATTCATTTCTGTATGTTCTCCTTACTTCTTTTTCTCAGAAAGCACTTCTTTCAAAAAACAGTATTTAAGAGGGATTTGTTTGAAGTAGTCAAGACAAACCCCTCTTAAACTTACTTCTGAATCACCATTCTTCTAACTCAAAATTAGCCCAAAGAGACTCCAGGGTGTAATTGTCTTTAGTGACCAAAATTCCTCTGGTTTGCATCCAAGGATGACCATATTCCGTCTCAACCACCGGAGCCGGAGCCCACATCTCATCGTGAGCCCAAATATCTACTCCTTGGTGTATTTTTCCCTCAATGTTAACATCCTCAGCAGTGACTATGTCCCCCGGTTTGGGCAGAGCTTCCTCCCCTTTCTCCAGAAATTCAACCAAGTAGTACACAGCAAGAGGAGTATAAAATGGACATGGTTGATCTAAAGCTACATCTATTTTCCCCTCACCAATGGCTTCTAACACTTCGGGTAAAGCATCTATGGTGGCAACAAAGTAGTCCTGGGGGTTTTTGCCCAATGCTTCTATGGCTCCTACTGCTCCCATGGCCATCGGTCCATTATCTCCATAAATTGTATCTACCTCATATGCTCGAAGTACAGTCTCTGCCGCGGTTTTGGCTTGAGCCATATCCCAATCTCCCACTACGGTGATTGCTCTCACTTCAGGATATTCATCCAATACGCTTACAAATCCATTATGCCTGTCTTCTCCAGTAGCGCTGCCCATGGTTCCTCTTATTTCTAAAACAGTCCCTTTTACCTCGCCAATTGGTTCCACTTCATCTCGGAGATACTTAACTATTTCTTCAGCTAATATTTTCCCGGACTCAAAGCCTAAAAAACCAATGTAAAGAAGAACATCGGGTGAATAAATATCTACATTAGCAGTAATCACTGGCACATTATGCTCTTTAGCATACTCTACTGCTGGAATTAGGGCGGTAGATTCAACCGCACCAATTACTAATCCATCTACCCCCCATATCCACCATTCGTCTAACTTGAGTGATTTGAGTAGCAGGATCGTTTCCAGCTTCCATAGAAGTACACTTATAACCGTGATCTTCACAGTACCACTCGAAGGATTTTACAAACAGAGCTTCCCAAACGTTAACCACTCGATGAGTAGCTAAACCAAAAAAGTATTCATCCCCTTCTTGGGCAAAACTTGTGGTCGCCATCACAAAAATAAAGCATCCCATCAATCCTGCGCAAAACAAGTTTTTAATCGACCATCCTCTTTTTTTATGATTTACCCCTATTAATCTATTAATAAGTTATTTAATTAACACTAACCTTATCATAAACTTTTTTTTTACCACCTCCCGTTTTTTATTTATGCATAAAAAAACACCTGGCTTGGCCGGGTTGGATTGGCACCCGACCAAACCAGGTTTCTGCCGATTAATACGATTAATACAATACGCGTTGAGCCTCTTCTGAATCAATATTATCTTTAGTTACAAAAACTACTCCTGTGTTTATGTATTTAGGCACCTCTTCCCCCTTAGCAGCAGCTAAAGCAATTTTCACCCCATCATAACCCATCCGATAGGGGTTTTGTACTGCAATACCTTGAAGAGTACCATTCCGCACCATTTCTTGCAGATCTTTATTACCGTCAAATCCAATAGCTACAATTTGACCGGCTAAACCAGCTTGCTCAATTGCCCGTCCCATACCAATTGCGGTAGGTTCGTTTGCACCGAAGATAGCAGTAAGGTCAGGATTAGCTGCTAATACATCGGTGGTCTGGTTAAGAGCAGTCACCATGTCAGATTGAGAATAGAAAGGCCCCACGATTTCCATATTAGTCTTTTCTTCAATAGTATCGATAAAACCGCCTACCCGGCCAATTTCGCTACCAACTCCCGGCACATAAGACATGACTGCTACTTTACCTTCGGTCCCGGCTCGTTTAATTAGCTCCTCCGCACAAAGAACTCCAGCAGCTCGGTTGTCAGTAGCCAGGAAAGAAACATAACCCTCTTCGTAATTCAAAAGCGAATCAACAATTACTACTGGTATACCAGCTTCATTAGCCTTTTTTACTGCAGGAACAAGCGCATCAGGGCTTGAAGGAGCTAAAACGATAGCCAAGACATTCCGGTTTATAGCATTTTCCACCAGGTTAACTTGCTCTTCGATTTTTGTTTCAGCAGCGGGACCGAGAAATGAAACTTTAATCTGTTCTCCTTGAGCAACTAATTCTTTTTCTGCGTCCGACGCGCCTACTTCCACGTTTTGCCAAAAGCTCGAAGTTGCCTCTTTCACGATAACTGCGATTTCGCCACTAACTGCTTCCTGAGCAAAAACCGAAGTTGAAAGAAATAACAAACCCACACAGAATACTACTAAAGATAACTTAAAACCCTTCATTGTAAACCTTCCTCCTTTTATATGTTTTTTAATGTACAAAAGGACTAAAATCTGCCCCTTTCTACTCTCCCTATAAACCTAACCCTCTCGTTTTCGGAGCTGATCTACCGCCACTGCAGCAATAATAACTAAACCAATAATCACCTGCTGAATAAAGTAGGATACTCCTTGCATGTTCAGTCCGTTACGCAGGATTCCAATAATAAAAGCTCCAATCATAGTGCCGGAGATAGTACCTGCCCCTCCCATAAGGCTGGTACCACCAATAACCGCAGTAGCTATAGCATCAAGTTCGTACGCTACCCCGGCGTTGGGTTGAGCAGTTACAATACGAGACATAGTCACAATTCCTGTTAAACCAGCTAAACCTCCCGAAATAATATAGGCAATGATCTTGGTCTTATTAACGTTTAATCCCGAGAGGCGGGCAGCTTCTTGGTTAGAACCTACTGCATAGGTAAAACGCCCCAAACGAGTATGCTTGAGCACAAAATCAAAAATAATGGCAACTATGACCATAATAATAACCGGATATGGAATGCCAGGAAATTTAGTAACTACTCGACCATTGGGTAACGTGGTGGTAGTCCTAAAAAGAGCGCCATTGCCTAATATACCAAACTCCTCCGGTAAACCAGCTACTGCTCGGGCTCCGGTCACGTATAGGGCAATACCTCGAGCTATTTGCATCATCCCTAAAGTAGCAATAAAAGGCGGTAGATTTAGTTTTGTAACCATAAGACCATTGGCCGCCCCACAAGCTATGCCAGCCAGCAAGGCAAGCAAAAAACCAATTAATACTGGCATCCCAGCTCGCACTGCCAAACCAGCCACCACTCCACTCAGGGCAACCACTGAACCAATGCTTAAATCTATGCCTCCAGTGATAATAACGTAAGTCACTCCTATACCCATAAAGGCCAGAGTACTGGTTTGAAGGGCAATTGTGAGAATATTCTGAATAGTAAAAAATCTATCAGTAACTAACGAAAAAACAACAAATAAAGCTATAAGCGCAGCAACCGCAATGAACCTTTGCATCATATTCCTTACTTTTTCCATCTGTGATACCGTCTCAGCCATAACTTAACCCTCCTTTATAAGGTTATTTCTGTTTTGTCAGAAGTATTAGAAGCTAAACCGGCAGCGTAGTTCAAAATCTCCTCCTGATTAGTTTCCCTTGTCTGAAGAGTCCCGACTAACCGCCCCTCATGAAGAACTAAAATTCGATCGGTCATACCTAAAATTTCCGGAAGCTCAGAAGAAATCATAATAATTCCTACTCCGTTTTTAGCCAAACTATCAATAAGCTTATGAATGGCATATTTAGCTCCAACATCGATTCCTCTGGTAGGTTCATCAAAAATCAGCACTTTAGCTTTACGAAATAGCCACTTTGCTAAAACCGTTTTTTGCTGATTACCACCGCTAAGATTTTTTACCACCTGAAAAACACTGGGAGTGCGGATATCAAGTTCATTTACATAATGTTCGGCCACCTGCTTTTCTTTTTTATTAGAGATTATTCCTAAACTATTAGATATCTCCTCAGTATTGGCTAAGGTAATATTTTCAGTAAGCAGCATTTCAAGTGCCAAGCCAGCTAATTTTCTATCTTCTGGAAGATAACCAATTCCAGCACGAATAGCGTCAGCTGGTGAAGAAATATTAATTTTTTCTCCAAAAAGAAAAATCTCGCCCTCATCTTTTGGATCCGCTCCAAAAATTGCCCGAGCCAGCTCAGTTCTTCCCGCCCCTACAAGTCCAGCTATACCTAAAATTTCACCCTGATAAAGATCAAAAGAGATATCATGTAATACTCCCGCTCTGGATATGTTTCGAACCTCTAATATTTTTTTATCCGTGGGAACTGAGGTTCTCGGTGGGAATTTCTCCTGCAAAGACCTCCCCACCATCTTACGTACAATCTGATCAGTCGTAACTGATTGGTATTCATCAGTACTTACGTATCTCCCATCCCGCAGTACAGTTACTCGATCTGCAACATGTTTTAATTCCTCAAGTCGATGAGAAATATAGATAATACCTACCCCTCGGTCTCGAAGCCGACGGATAACTTTAAATAATTCTTCAATCTCCGATTCAGTTAGAGCTGAAGTAGGCTCATCCATAATAAAAACTTCTGCTTGATGAGACAAAGCTTTAGCTATTTCAACCATTTGCCTTTTGGAAAGAGGAAGCATATGAACGGGGATATCGGGATCAATATCTACACGAAGCTGACTGAGGATGGTGGCTGCGTCTTCACTCATCTTCTTGTCATCGATGAAACCACCCCTCTTGAGGGGCTCTCTACCGATGAAGATATTCTGAGCAACTGTCAAATGAGGCATCAGATTTAGTTCCTGATAAATAATACTAATACCGGCTCGCTGAGCTTCTACAGGATCACGGAAAACAACCGGTTGGCCATTAAGATAAATGGTTCCTTCATCTGGCTGATATACCCCACTTAATATCTTCATCAAGGTTGATTTTCCCGCACCATTTTCTCCTACGAGAGCATGAACCTCGCCTCGTCTCAGATCAAAGGAAACTCGATCTAAGGCTACTACTCCTGGAAATTTTTTAGTTATATTCTCAACACGCAATATTTCCTTAGACATAGTCCCTCCTCAATAACAAAAAACTTTAATCATTATGCTAACACCGTTCACTTAATTTTGTCAAGCAATCGATTACTAATAATTTTGTATCATTGACAACAGCTTTTTGTCGGCAATTATAGTCCTTAATATTTTGGTAATATTGTTAAATTTGAAGTAATTTGTGAAATCGGTTGCTTTAATGCATTACCTTATGATTCTCCCTCTGTACAAAATCCTGCACTTTAATTCTAAATGTTACCTGAAATATAAGTTATTCACTATAATTTAGTATCGAAACTTATTAACTTCGTCGAACATGGCGATAATATTCTCTGGGGGAACACCAGCCATAATATTATGTACTTGTTGGAACACATAACCTCCCCCCGGAGCGAAAACTGAGAGATTTTTTCTCACATCTTCTCTTACCTCTTCGGGGGTTCCGAAGGGAAGAATAGCCTGGGTATTACAACCTCCTCCCCAAAAAACTATATCCTTGCCGAATTCGTCTTTAAGGCGTTGTGGCTCCATCTCCCGGGCAGTGATTTGCACTGGTTGGATAATATCGAGACCTGCCTCAATAAAGTCAGGCAAGAGACGGTATATACTTCCACATGAATGGAGAGCTACTTTAAGATGAGGATATTTTGTTTTTACCAAGTTCCACATAGCTGCATGACGGGGTTTAAAAAACTCTCCATACATCTGAGGAGAGATTTGAGGGCCATTTTGCATTCCTAAGTCATCTCCAAAACCGATTATGTCTACATAAGGTCCTACTGCATCTAAAAATTTAGTCAGGTTACTCAAATGTCGATCTAAAAGTTTGTCCAAAAAGTTATGAATTCGCTTTGGATTTAGGGCGATTTCAGTTAGAAAATTATCCATTCGGAAGGCAAATTCACCGGCCTCAAATAAATTTCCTCCAAAAGTAGCATAGATAGCCCGGTCAGTCTGAGACCGAAGTTCTAGAGCGCTCTTTCGGTAAACTTCTTGCCCCTCGGCATCAAATCCGGCTGGAGCTGGAGGAGAACCCAGTCGAAACCACATAATCTGTCTTAAATAATACTCGAGCTGGTCAAAATTTTGATCTGGATTATCTATTAAGGGAAAGTAACATTGCTCAAAATAAAGGCAGCCTGGTTTTTGAATGCAGATGGGTTGTTCTTTATCTCCCCTAACTATCCATCCTTCAGGAGTTTTTTCTACTGGAATATAAGCAGGAATTTTACAAGGGGTACCATCAGGAAGTTGCCAATCTTTCCAATACGATTCATTTTGTAAAAAAATGTGACCTAAGTTGACTACATCTACTCCAAAAAAGTCCAATACATCTTTTTCCACCATAGCTAACTGTTGAATGAAATCCCAAATATAGAGAGGACTATCTGGTAGGCCAATAGCTCGCCTCAAGTCTCGGTAAGCTTGAACCATAATGCCAGATGACTGATGACCACCGAAGTCAATTGGAACCTTATCCGGTTGACGATGATTTAAAGCAGAAACTACTCTTTCTCTTGAATTCAAAAATATTTACCTCCTTAGTATTTTAGCTATCTTCTCCCTTTTCTCAACTGGTCAATGGCCACAGTAACAACCAGGATAACGCCTACAATAATTCTGGTCCAGAAGGGATTAACATTCAGCAAAACCGAGCCATTGTAAATAGTAGTCATAACTAAAGCTCCTATGAAAGCACCAAGAGGAGTTCCTTCTGCTCCCATAAGGCTCGCTCCTCCTAATACAGCAGCAGCAATGGCATCAAGCTCATATCCTGTACCTGTGGTTGGTACTCCCATCCATAATCGGCTCGTCTCCAGAACTCCGGCTAATCCGCATAAGGTGGAAGCCAGAATATACACTCCATAAGTTACGTTACGAATATTAACCCCGGAGAGTCTGGCTGCTTCAATGTTGCTACCCAGAGCATAGACATAGCGACCAAAGCTGGTATAGCGGAGAACAATTTCTATTATTACTACAGACAAAATAAGAAACCAGAAAAGATTAGGTATGCCAAAAGTGTTGGTAGAAGAAAAATCAGCGATGCTGCGGGGAAGACCAAAAATATTACTGCCATTGGAGATTAGAAGAGTTGCTCCTCGTAATACTGACATCATACCTAAAGTAGCTATAAAAGGAGGTATTCTGAGGTTGTAAACCATCATCCCGTTGGCTAAACCAATGAGGGCAGAAAGCATCATTACCAATAAAATAGTGGAAGCGATATTACTACCAGTAGAAACCATCTTAGACATGACAATATTAACAAAAGCCACTACTCCCCCCACTGATAAATCAATGCCAGCGGTAATGATCACCATTACCTCGGCAATACCCAGTATTCCCTGAATGGTCATCTGCCTCATAACACTCTGGATATTGCCAGTGGTGAAAAAATAGGGAGAAACTATTCCTAAAAAAATCCACATGGCTATAGCTACGATTAAAACCACAATCTGGGTGTTCAAAGAAAATTTTATTCTACTTTCCACGGTTCTCCCCTCCTGCTGCTGCTTCATATTTTATAGCTAAAGCAAGTATTTTCTCTTCATCAAAGTCTTTCCGCTCTATATCGGCCACTATTTTCCCGTCCCGCATAACCAGGATACGGTCACAGATAGCCATTAATTCAGGCATATAAGAAGAGATAAAAATAACCCCTGCTCCTTCCCTGGCAATATTATTTATAAGCTGATAAATCTCTTCTTTAGCTCCTACATCAATTCCAGTGGTAGGTTCATCCATAATAAAGACCCGGGATTGGCTGGCTAACCCCTTAGCTACCACCACTTTTTGCTGATTACCTCCACTCAAGTTTTCCACCCGGTGTGATAGAGAAGGAGTCTTAATGGAAAGAAGTTGAACATAGGTCTGGGCTATTTCTTTTTCTTTCTTGCGATCGACAAAGCCAATTTTAGTAATGCGGGGATAAACCGGGAGATTAATGTTATCTTTGACAGAAAGCTTCAAAGCTATTCCTTCTCTTCTGCGATCTTCAGGAATTAAATTAATTCCCAGGTCGATACTTTCTCGGGGATTACGCAAAGAAATTTTTTCCCCATTCAGAAAAACTTCTCCCGACTCTATGGGTTCAACTCCAAAAAGAGCTTTGGACAACTCTGTTCTTCCCGAACCCACCAGACCATAAATACCAACTATTTCTCCACTGCGCAGCGAAAAAGAACAATTTTTTAACTTTTTAGTGCTGAGGTTTTCCACTCGCAGTATTTCTTCTCCTATTTCCCTGGTATCATCAAATATTCCATGTCTTACTTCTCTTCCCACCATCATAGCTACCAATTGGTCCTGGTTCGTTTCACTAACTATTTTTTCTCCCATCACTGCTCCATCTTTTAGAACCGTAACTGTGTCGCACAGTTCAAAAATTTCTTCTAAGCGGTGAGAAATGTAGATTACCGAGCGACCGCTATCTTTTAACCAGCGGATAACCCGGAAAAGCTCTTTTACTTCTCTATCAGTTAAAACAGCAGTAGGCTCGTCAAAAATGATAATTTTAGCGTTTCGAGATAGTGCCCGAGCAATGGCTACCATACCCTGCTGGGAAGCACTCAGGTTTCCTACTTTCTCCTCCGGTTTTATTATCCCTCGATAACCGATCTGAGCCAGTATTTCCTCAGCTTTTTTGTTCATCTCCGATTTGTCTACCAGCCCCCATTTAGTTGGCAAAGCACCCAGCATTATATTTTCTGCAACGGTAAGATGATCTGCCAGCACCAGATTTTGATAGACAGCAGATATTCCCAGTTGCTCGGCTAAGATAGGAGTCATATTGTTTATTTTTTGACCGAAGACATAAATTTCGCCGCTATCGGGGGCATAAGCACCGGTTAAGATTTTAATAAGGGTTGATTCTGTCTCTTATACACATCTGACGCTGCCGACGAAGGGGTAAGTGTAGATCTCGG
>DGDO01000104.1:22495-22952 GCA_002385475.1 Candidatus Sordicultor fermentans
TTAAGATTTTAATAAGGGTTGATTTTCCAGCTCCATTTTCGCCCACCAAGCCTTTTACCTCAGCTTCTTTAACTGAAAAAGTAACATTTTGAAGAGCAATAACTCCGGGGAAAACCTTGGTGATATCTTTCATCAAAACCACTGCTTCTTGAGTCATTCCCTTTCACCTTCTTGCTGGTATTGAAAATAAAAATGGGTAGCAGAGAAAAACCTGCTACCCATTTTTATTCTTACCAATCTTTGTGGAATTCGATGGGTTTCAGGAATTCATCAGCTTCACCAGTCTCTAACATTTCCGGGCTAATAACTACCACTCCAGTATCGATATCTTTCGCTACCGGGACCTGGTTTCTACCTAAAATTCCGTACACTAACCCAGCATAACCCATATTCCAAGGTTTCTGTACAATCATGCCATCAACATAGCCATTTTCTAAACCCCAGAGTTCTTGAGGTC
>DGDO01000011.1 GCA_002385475.1 Candidatus Sordicultor fermentans
AGGTTAAAGTTTCACACTTATTGACGCAGAACCTCATGTATTTAGTTATTGCAAAACACATTGCACAGGTATCCTTCTTTCTTCTTTCTATTAAAACATTAAAACACTTACCTAATCTCCAGCAAAATTGTTGATACTCTCATTCTAATCTATTGGCTATGGTGGTAAGGTCTGCCTTTTCCTAATTCATAGATCTTACCACCATATTTTCTTTTCTAGGTACTTTTCAATGCACACTTTTTTATCACAAACAAAGCAAAGTACAATAAATGATTGGATGGCTCCATACATAGAAGCCGTTATACATGTTTTTATTCTTGCATCAATTCCCTAATTTTTGCTGCTGCTTCTTTACACGCTTCCTCAGCAGTTGCCTCACCAATAATAACTTTTTGTATAGCCTCTCTCGTGATCATTGAAACGTTTGGATATTTTACTCCTCCACCATATTCAAACCTATTCCTACCATTTTCAAGAGTTTCTAAAAATGGTTTAAGCAATGGTAAGTCATTAACAACATCTGGTGCTATTGATTTTCTAGTTGGAACATTATAAACATTTGCGTTAAAGAATTTCATTCCAGTATCTTCCATCAAAAATTTAAGAAACTCCCACGCAGCTTTTTGTTTTTCTTCTGAAGAAAATGGACTAATCCCAAAAGGTTCGCCACCTATTGGTCCAATAGTTGGCATTCCTGCTTTTGGTGGTGGTATCTTTGCTATATCAAAGTCCATTCCAGCCTCAATTGAAGAAGGTATATCCCAACAACCTTGTATCATCATAGCTGTTTTACCAAGTCGAAATTGAACGCCAACATCTCCCTGGTTCCAATTAACTACATCTGGAGAAGTAAACCCTTTCTTAACAAAACTAGTATGAAATTCGAGAGCATTTATTGCTTCAGGTCTGTCCAAAGCTAAAAGATCTCCACCATTACTCCATAAAAATGGCTCGAAGTGCCAAGTAGCTTCTTCGCTTGAAAAAGCCGAAAAAGCATAACCATAGCGATCACTCTTTGTTAGCTTTTCAGCCCAGATTGAAAGATCATCCCAAGTTTCTGGTGGACCTGATAAACCGGCTTCCTCAAAAAAACTCTTATTATAATGTAATGCTATAGTATTTGTAGTAAACTGTATAGCATAGGGCTTATTCTTCCAAGTAACCGCACTTTGAGACGCTGGAAAAACATCATCCCACTTACCCCACTCATTTATAAACTGAGAGAGATCTAAAAGAGCCCCGGCTTCTGCAAGATGGGGAATATCTTGAGTATCACAAGTAATTACATCTGGTAGGCTCTTTGTTTTGGTGCCTAACAATACCCTTTCAATATTTTGGCCAAGTGGAACATAGATTCGATCAATTTTTATATTCGGGTTATTTTTTTCAAATAAATCTATTGTCTTCAACCACACCTTACCCCACTGTAAGCTATCAGCCCATACGTCCTGAACTGAAATTTCTATCGGCTGATTTTCAGAAGCCAAGGCTAAAGCCGTTAACGAACTAAGAAGTACCAACATTAATGTTAACATTACACTAACTAATTTAGTTTTCACTTTGTCTTCCTCCTATTGTTTAATAGAATAGTTAAAATATTTAATAGCTTAAAAACTAAATTTACTGCACACAAAAAACGATCATCTCACCTCCCCCTCATAATAATTTTAGTAAGTTACATACTTGTACCTCGAAAAGCTAATACTGCTTCTTGAGGTGTTCACCAGTGTATTGCGCATTACCAGAGTTAGATAGGGAGCAATAACTTTTATCCTTAGACTTAGTCTCCTTTAAAAAGTCTATTACCCCAGGTTGAATCATAACTTTTTATCCTTAAGTCGAGGTAGTAACAGTAACTCCTAAGGACGAAGCTATTATTATCCCCTTCCCTCTGGGGAATACCCTGTTTAACTCCTATCTTAAAACCGACTCCTCATAAATAGCATAAAAGCATGAACCACCGGATACTATAAATGCAGCTTTAGAAAACTAACAATTACTATTTAATTTTCAAGGTACAAGTAGCGTTTAGCCAAATCCTAATTTTTTAAAAAATCTAAAAAATCAAAACATACTAAATCTAACTTTCTTTGTTTAGTTTTAACTCCAAATGGTTTATCATTATTGTTTTAAAGCACCGGCTGTTAACCCTTTTACAATGAATTTACCAGCTAATGTTACAACAACCAAGGCTGGTATTGAGAAAATAAAACCACCAGCCATGAGGTTATTCCATCTTAAACCATATAGCTCCATATACTTATACAAACCTACACTCATAGGTTGAATTTTATTATCTATTGCAAGCACAAGTGCATACAAAAAATCAGCCCATGGTAGCAAAAAAGCAAAAATTGCACTGGTCGCTATCCCGGATTTAGCAACAGGTACAACAACTCTAAAAAAAGTCGTAAAATGTGATGCACCATCAATTAAAGCTGCTTCAATTAATTCAAAAGGTATTGAACGCATATAAGCTGCTAGTATTAATGTACAAAGCGGGATTGTATAAGTAGCATCAGCAAGTATCAAACCCGCGTAAGTGTTAACTAGTCCTACATTCGAATACATTATAAAAACTGGAATAGATAACATTACAACAGGAAACATTTGGCTTAATATCAACGCAAAGTTTACATATTTTCCAAATCGGTAACTATGGTGAGCTAAAGCATATCCTGCAAAAGGAGCGGTAAAAAGAGTTATACCAAGGCATCCAATAGCAACTATAAGGCTATTTATAATATTAGACTTTAATCCTGAAAATGTTTCTATAAGTGGCTCAAATGTTATGTTCGGTGGAAACCAATAAGGGGGAATATGAAACATATCTTCTAGAGTTTCAAAACCATACATGATCATGAGATATACTGGAAAAAGGAGAAGTATTGTTATAATAATACCTATTGCCATCCAAATGTAATCAGCAGTTGTAAATTTATTAGATCTCCTCATATAAATCTCTCCCTAATTGCTTTCACTGCTAAACAAAGTAAACCCGCATACAATAATAAGAATAATCACAACCATAACATTAGCTACTGCTGCTCCCATGCCAAAACGATATTCTCGAAATGCTAACTGATAAGAAAGGGTGCTTAAAAGATGGGAAGAATTTGCTGGTCCACCTTGGGTTGCAATCCATACTATATCGAAATGTTTAATTGTATAAACAAAACCAAGCATTAGAACCGTTATAATTACGTATTTGAGCATTGGAATTGTTATATAAATTAACTTGTGCCATCCTTTGGCACCGTCAACTGAAGCAGCCTCATACAATTCAATAGGGATTTCTTTAAGGCCTGTGTGAAGAAGAATGTAGTTGAAAGGGATCCCAATCCAAATATTAATCATCGTAAGAGTCCAAATCACCAAATTAGGATTGGTTAGCCAGCCTATAGGCTTATCAATCACATTGTGGGATAGAAGAAAAGCGTTTACTATACCTTGTTCAGAAAAAAAGAATCTAAACGCATTTGCTGATACTATTAAAGGCAGAAACCATGGTATTAACAATAACCCTCTTAAGTATCGTTCTCCCGGAAAATCTCTATTAAAAATTAAGGCTAACATAAATCCTATTCCAAACTGGAAAAGAATAGAAAATGCAGTAAAAATCAGCGTGTTTTTGATTGCTTTGGAAAAAGCTGAGAGTTTAAACAATTCTCGATAATTATTTAACCCATTGTAAACACTCTTTCCTGAAATAAAAGATGTTGTATCAACCTTCTGAAACCCTAGCAAAACATTATAGATAAAAGGATATATAAAATAAACCGACATAAAAATTAATACTGGAAGCAAAAATAAAAAACCAACAACAGGTGATTTTGGTTTTGATAAAGAGTTTTTAATTTGGAATACCCCCCATCATAAACTTGTAACTTTTTAGTTAAAAATATTTGAGTGGCTATCATTTTCATTGACTTTTTTCTCTTTTTAGTGTTTCCTTTCATAGGTGACTCCTTTCTATTTGAATCTTTTTTCTCTATTCGTGGATTATCCCGAGGGGAGCCACTCTTTTCAATTTCAAATAAAAATAGTATAATCTCATCATCCTGTTAATCTAAATTCAGTATTTTGCTCAAATTTTTTCCGAGAATACGACCCTCATCTTCTTCCTTTAATCCAAGGAATCTTACTTTATTCAATTGAAAAATATGACCTCCTTTCCCTCCATAAGGGGAATCAGAGCCAAAAACTATTCTATCAGATCCAATTTCTTCTACTGCCGTTTTTATAGGAAGACTTGGTACTCCAGATGTCTCTAACCAAATATTGCTACACATACGTGCAGCATCAATTGCCTCTTTCCACAAATCTGTAATACCCATGTGTGCCATAATAAATTTTACCTTTGGGAATCTATATGCGAGTTCTGCGATTTGTAAAGGTTCTGACCACGGGGGTGTTCCTGAATGGATTATTACTGGCACATCAAATCTCGATATTTCTCTCATCATTGTATCCATAAGATCGGAATTAATTGGAAAACCTGTCATCCAAGGATGTAATTTAAAGCCTTTGAGTTTAAGAACTTTTATGCATCTATTTATCTCTTCTAATGATTCTTCTTCATACCACGGATTTATCGTTCCGAAAGGAATGATCCTTGAAGGAAACTTGTTAGCTACAGCTGCTATCTCATCGTTTGATTCTATAAAATCCCTAAATAAGCCACCTATAGTAAACAAAACAAACTTATCAATTCCGGCTAAATCACAGTCTTTTATATGATCTTCTATGCTCGACCCTTGAACAAAATCTAGCTTAGCATTTTTTGTAAAATAATGACAATGAGCATCTATAATCATAATTTTTACCTCCTAATTTCAACTTTTAAAATCATTAAATTCTAAAAAGGCGACAGGCATTCTCCCACAAGATATCATTTAGAACTTTTTCTTCTAGGTTAAGAACCTTTATCTTTTCCAGCTCAGAACGTACTTGAGACGTTGGAGAATCTGAACCAAACAACAAACGTTTAGATCCAAGCTTACTAATTGCTTCTGAAATAAAAACCGGGTGACACGTTAATGAGGTTTCCAAGTAAACATTAGATACTCTGTTAAATGATTTTGGAATATCTAAAAAGAAATCCGCTCCACCCATATGTCCTAAAACAAAAACCCCCTCGGGATATCTTTGAGATAGCTCAAGTATTTGCAATGGAAGGGAGAATACCGGGGTACCAGAATGAATATATATAGGGATTTTCAACTGTATTGCTTCTTCAATTAAAGGGAAAACAATCTTTTCGTTAGCTTGAAATCCCTGCATTGGAGGATGAAGTTTAAGGCCAACCAAGCCCAACTCATTTATGCTTCTTCGTAATTC
Source organism: Candidatus Sordicultor fermentans (assembly GCA_002385475.1). Lineage (GTDB taxonomy): Bacteria > Atribacterota > Atribacteria > Atribacterales > Caldatribacteriaceae > Sordicultor > Sordicultor fermentans. Next base: position 5,341 of record DGDO01000011.1, read on the forward strand.
ATAAACAGCCTCTTTTTCAAACCAAGGGTTAACACACGCTAATCCAACAAACCTCTTTGGATATTTCTTAACTGTATTGCCTATTAACTCGTTTCCCTCTTTATTCTTACAAACTACATGCGCACCCATCGGACAAATAACAGCCATATCAATTCCTAGATTATCCATTTCATCTAATAGCTCTTCTGCCGTTCGCGAAAAATGAGGAGTAATACCGATATGACAATGAGAATCTATTATTCTCATTTCAGCATAATTTTTAACAGAATTTCTATCCAAAACACAATCACCACCTTTATATTATTTTAATCGTTTCTTAATATAAATTTAGTATTCCCCATGTAGGGAAACAACATCGCCTGAATATCAGAGGTAGGCATTACCTCATCAGCAATATTGATGCCTAAAACATCTTTCATGAATTGCCGTCGTTTTTCGATTCGCTTCCATGAGTCTGGATATTGAACCCGGATCGCTTCTCGGGTTGCTTCATCAGCGATAAATACACCATCTTCCACATGAACTCCACCATAGGGCTCACCAGGAAAAGCGATGATATCACCCTGAAGAGCCATTCCCGATTTCACCTTGTGAGGTGACCCTTCGAAAAAGATGCTGTTGGTCCATTCTTCAGTATGAATGAGATGACCGGGATTCAAACCAATACCAAATTTTTTCAAGTCTCCTATCGAATCCCTGACTGCCTGGAATACCTCGTTACCAGTCACCCCAAGGTGAAGAGACTCATACCAACTACATAAAGCGTTGAAATAAGGGATGTAAAAATTTTCAACTATTCCTTCCATCGTCAGCGGTATCTCTTCCTTATTTCGAACAAACAAACCGGTTCGAGCAACCAGAGCGTAACGGTACCCCATACCAACCGTGACAACTTCCCCAAGTTCTAACTTTTTCTTATAGGTTGGACTTTTTAATCCAGGAAGCACATTTTCTAATCCAAAATTGACATTGGGGTGTACACTCAGAGGATCACCATCTATAGCAAGGTGGCGAGAAGCTTCGATTTCACTCTCACCAACCCGGAGATTTTTAATGGTTTGCAAAACTCTCTGCGAAGTTTTAGTGCCAGATATTTCATGGAAAATGAGCTCTTCTACATCGAGAGATATACGTAGACCATAATCAGGGTGAATCATAAAATCGGAAGTATTTCGTACATTTTCCCAGCCTACTATGTTTGATAGTTCCTGAATAATATAGTGAGGAACTTCAAAAGTTTGCGAAGGATCTGTGCGCTCAATTGGAGAAAAATACTTCCAGCCAATGATACCTATTTTGCTGTTTTTATTAATCCCGGCATCCCGGAAAATCTCGTCTAATGACTTGCTCTGTCCTCTAGGTTGCCCCACCAAGCTAAAGCTTTGAAATAAAACCTTCTGAATTTCAAAGGGAATAATAGCTGAATAATCCAATCCTTCGTTCCCAACCACAATAGTAGGTTCTTGTTCACCAGACAAGATAAGAAGGGCTTCCTCAAAACGGGGGTCAAATCCGGTTAGAAAATGAATATTCGAATAGTGTTCTCGATCACCATAAATGATTAAATGAGTATAGCCTTGAGATAAAGCCATTTTAAGCAGCGATTGTATTCTTTGCTGATAAATTGCTTCATCGAGCGTTGGTGCAGAATCGTAATCAATCTTATCACTTAAAGGAAGATATTCTAATTCTTTTTCTACTACTTTACCCATCCATGAACCTCCTTATTGATTATTAAAATTTAATTTTTTTGATTACATTCTCCTGTTGAAGACCGAATAATTAACTCACAAGGAAGAATAGCAATTTCTTCCAATTCCATGTCTTTTTGCTGAATCATAGAACATAATTTTTCTACCGCTAAATTACCCATTTCAAACGTTGGAGCCTTAATGGTAGTTAAGGGAGGATCAACCACCTTTGATATTTCACTATCATCAAATCCAACCACTGAAAAATCACTGGGAATCTTGTAGCCTTTATCGTGTATAGCTTTAATCGCGCCAGCAGCCATGAGATCATTTCCACAAATAATAGCTGTTGGTCTTGGGTCTTCTTCTAATAACTCGAGCATTAATCGATATCCGCTATCTATCTGGTAATCCCCAAATTTAATTAGATTTGGATAAACTTTTAAATCTCTTGCTAACAATGCATCTCTAAATCCCTTAGCTCGATCGACCATATGAAGCTGTTCTTTAAGTCCACCAATCAATGCAAATTTCGTGTGACCAAGCTGAACAAGATATTCAATGACCTCAACTACTGCTCCATGATTATCAAAATTAACCTCCGCCCGGGTTGGAACTGAAGATCTACACCCAATTAGCACATAAGGAATATTTCTTTCTTCCAAATAGATTAAAGATCTGTGGTCAATAGGCCAGGAACCAAGAATTAAAAGCCCATCTATATATTTATCTTTAAGAAGATTTTCAAAAAATTTTGATTTTTGTGCTTCTTCAACAAAACCAATGCCGACTTGAAGATTGTAAGGAGTATCTCTCAGACAATCATAGATACCTTGAATCACAGGAAGCTCATATCGCCAGGTAGAAGGAAGAATAGGATTTTCTTCAATCATCGACAACATAATTACGTTGGATACCCCTTTAGCTAAACTCCGAGCAGTTGAAAGAGGAACATAATTTAATTTTTTAATGGCATCTTCAACTTTTTTTCGAGCTTCATCACTCACCGAAGGATGACCATTGAGAACTCTTGAAACAGTTCCGGTAGATAAGCCGGAAAGTTTAGCTACATCGATTAATGTAGCTCGTTTTTTAGACATCTCGTTATTCCTCTTATTCCTCTTATCCATTGCTTTTCAACCACTTTCATAATCTATATACTAGATTTTTATTTGTTAGCGATTACATGTTATCGGTTACACAATATAATAAGATTTAATTTTTGTCAAGACCCCTTGTATAAATTTATTTGTTAGATTTTTATTTGTTAGCGATTACATGTTATCGGTTACACAATATAATAAGATTTAATTTTTGTCAAGATGCGCGAGGCTATATGTGGAGTTCTTCTGTAACAATATCACTTCCAGAGTTTTTTGGGAAAGCTTTGTCTTATCTATTCAAATAGCTTCTGAGTTCTATCATCTACTCTGCTCTTCTGCTATTTTTTCAATCTCTCGCAGGCGATGATAAACTCCGGATTTAGAAAGAGGAGGAGAGCAAAGGTCTCCTATTTCCCTAAGAGAAGCATAAGGATGTTCTAATCGCAGGCGGGCGACTTCCTGAAGGCGAGGAGGTAAAGAGTCCAGGTTAATTCCCTGAAGCTTCTGGCGCTGACGCAAGGAAGAGTTTACCGTTCTTTCCAGATTAGCGGTTTCCCAGTTTACCCACCGGGTGAGGTCGTTGATAGTGGATTTTTCTATGGCCAATTTTTCCCATTGCAGGTAAGCTTGAGAAGCTCCCAGATAGTGCAAGAAAGAACCAATAACGGAAGAATTTTTGGTATAAATATAATTCTCTTTTTTTCGCTCCCGAAACTGAAAGGGTAAATTCTTTTCCTCCAGATGCTCAAGAACTACAAAAACCAGATCAGAAGAAAGAGGGCCAATTTCTAAGTGATAATGGTGCAAAGGGTCCGAGATATAACCCCGGGCTTCAAACAACCCTCGCAAAAAAGCACGGGCAGTTTTCCCCTCAAGCATATCTTTCAAGAGAGAAGCATCAGAAAATCCTCCCTCCTCCCAGAAATTCTCCTCCCAGAGGATATCCAGAGAATACCATTTTCCGGCATTAATCCCTCTTTTTTCTTTTTGCAAGAGAAAATGAGGAAGGTGAGGATAAAGTTTATTTTTCAGCCACAAACACTTTTTTATTAAACTTAAATCGGTATGAGAAAAGGAAAGATAGCTATTACTTTCTCTCCTTTTAATTGTTCCTCCTCCCCGGAATATTCCCCACCATTCCGCTCGACACATGGGAAGAGAGGAAGGAATCTGAGCGTAAATTTCATCTTTGAGAAAAGTTCTAAAATCCACGAGATAAGTTTTTCTCCAGTTGTTTTTTAACTTCTTCTATAGTTTTTTCGGGAATACCCAGGTTTTTACTAACTTCCCGAGAGTCGGCCTCTAAAATCTCTCTTAAATCATTAAAGGCAGAAAGAAGTTTTTTCTTCCTCTTTGGTCCTATTCCTTTCACTTCTTCTAAAATCGAACCAAAAGATTGTTTATTACGCCGCAAGCGGTGAAAAGTGATGGCAAAGCGGTGAGCCTCGTTTCTCACTCTCTGCAAAAATTGTAAAGCCTCAGAGTGAGGAGGCAGGCGCAAGGGCTGGTGTTCCCCGGGAAGATATATATCTTCCCACTCCTCAGCTAAAGATACAACAGGAACTTCAACTCCCAGGTTCTCCAAAACCTCCAAAGCCACGTTAAGTTGCCCTATCCCCCCATCTACAAGAATTAAATCGGGAAAAGGAGAAGATTTCTCTTGAAGAGAACGGAGATGTCTTTCTAATACTTCTCTCAAACATTCATAGTCATTAGGATAGTCAGTTTCTCGAATGATGAACTTCCGATAATTATTTTTATCCGGTAATCCATTTTTAAAGGAAACTACGGCTCCCACTGTTTCTCCTCCCTGGAAAGTGGAGATATCCACTCCCTCTACCCACTCCGGGGGTGACGGAATACCTAAGAGGGCTTGTAGCTCTTCTTTTGCTTTTTCTGAAGCTCTTTCTCTTTTTTCCATTTTTAGTTTTTCTACTTCTAAATTCTTCTCCGCATTACTCCGAGCAAAAATCATCATCTCTTTTTCTTCCCGGGTTAGAGGAGGAGTAAAAGTTATAGCATACTCTTCTTCTATTTCAGGTATTTCTCCTCCCTCCCAGCACACCCGGGAAGGAAGGTTAAATCTATTCAAATAAAATTCCTCCCCGAATTCTCTCAATATCTCTTCTCTCTTCCCGCCTGATGTGAGAAAACTCTCGCTCCCTATCAAGCGTCCTTTTCTCACCCGGAGCACTATAAGAGAAGCCAGGGTTTCATCGCCAGCCATATCAATAAAATCTACATCTTCTGCCCTGGAGAGAACCAGTTGATATCGAGCCACAATTTTGTTCACTGCTTCCCACCTATCCCGATAACGGGCTGCCTCTTCAAAATCCAGCTCCTCTGCCCTCTTCCACATCTCCTGCTCCAGCCAGGAAAGAACTCTCTCATAATCGCCATTCAAAAAATCTTGAGCTTTTTTCACTCTCTCTCCGTATTCCTCTTTAGTTACTGAACCCAGACAGGGAGCACAACAGAGACCCAGTTCAAAATCCAGACAGGGTCTATCCAGAGGGAAACGCTTCTCCGAAATAGCGCAGCCTCGCAAGAGAAAAAGAGAGCGCAGAAGTTTCAAACCTTCTTTCACCTTTTTCACATCGGTAAATGGGCCAAAAAACTGACCAAAAGGAGTGGTTTTTCGCCGGGCTACTCTCACTGCTGGAAAATCCCCATCGGGAGAAAAAACTATATAGGGGTAGCTTTTGTCATCTTTTAAGCGCAGGTTATAACGGGGCTGGTGAGTCTTAATTAATTCATTCTCCAGAAGAAGAGCCTGGTGCTCATCAGGAACCAGAAAATAACCAATGGTGTCTATTTCTTCTGCCATATCCCTTTTCAGGGGAGAAGAGTAACGGTGATGAAGATGAGAATTCACCCGCTTGAAAATGTTTTTCGCTTTACCCACATAAATAATTTCTCCCCGGGAATCTCGAAAAGTGTACACCCCGCACTCCGGGGGTAATTTATTCCAATCTTCCTTTTTAACTTCGAACCGAGTATAGCTCCTCCTGGTCAAGGGAAAGCACTCTCCTCAAAAATTGCCCGGTATAGGAAGCGGGATTTTTTGCCACTTCCTCAGGGGTTCCTTTGGCTATTAGATACCCTCCTTTTTCTCCTCCTTCTGGTCCTAAGTCAATCAGATAATCACAACTCTTGACCACATCTAAATTGTGCTCAATTATTAAAACTGTATTTCCCCGACTGCGCAACTCCAGCAGCACATCCAGCAGTTTTTCTATATCGGCAAAATGAAGTCCCGTAGTTGGCTCATCCAGAAGATATAGAGTTCTACCGGTGGCTATTTTACTCAGTTCTCGAGCTAACTTTATTCTCTGCGCCTCTCCTCCTGAGAGCGTGGTAGCCGGTTGCCCCAGCCGGATATAGCCTAACCCCACCCGGTCTAAAATCTCTAATTTTCTCCGGATGGTCGGTATGTTTTCAAAGAAAGAAAGAGCCTCGCTTACTGTCAAATCCAGAACTTCAGCGATGTTTTTACCTTTATATTTAATATCTAAAGTCTCCCGGGCATATCTTTTGCCTTTACAGTGCTCACAGGTAACAAACACATCGGGGAGAAAGTGCATTTCTATTTTAATCGTTCCGTTACCCTGACAGGCTTCACACCTTCCTCCTTTAACGTTAAAACTAAAGCGTCCCGGACGATAACCTCGAGCCCGGGATTCAGGAAGCTTGGTAAAGAGATTCCTGATTTCTGTGAAAACTCCGGTGTAGGTAGCAGGGTTAGAACGAGGAGTTCTACCAATGGGAGACTGATCAATAACCACCACTTTGTCCAGAAATTCCACGCCTTCTATAGAATCGTGTTCCCCTGCTTCCCAACGGGAACGATAAAAAGTCCGGGCTAAAGACCGATACAAAACATCATCCATCAAGGTGCTTTTTCCCGAACCAGAGACGCCCGTTATCCCCACCAGAAGCCCCAGAGGAATTTCCACGGTGATATTTTTCAAATTATGGGCTCGCGCTCCTTTGACTATCAGCCATTCCTCTCCCGGTTTCTTTCTTTCTCGAGGAAGAGGCACTTCTCTTTTTCCGCTCAAATACAGACCCGTTATACTATGAGGGTCGTTCATTATCTCTAAAAGGGAGCCCTGGGCTATTACTTCTCCCCCTCTTTCTCCTGCCCCTGGTCCCATATCCACGATAAAATCAGCATTTCTGATGGTATCGGCGTCGTGCTCCACTACTAAAACTGTATTGCCTAAATCCCGCAAATTTTTTAGAGTAGAAATCAGCTTCTGGTTATCTCGAGGATGCAGACCAATGGTAGGTTCATCTAAAACATAGAGAACTCCCACCAGACCCGAGCCAATTTGAGTAGCCAAACGGATTCGCTGCGCTTCTCCTCCTGAAAGAGTGGCAGCGGGGCGATTAAGCGTGAGATAATCAAGACCCACTTCTTCTAAGAATTTCAAACGAGAGAGAATCTCTCGCATTATGGGTTGAGCAATTATCAGTTCGCTCCCGGAAAATTCCAGTTGAGAAAAAAAGGAGCGTAACTCAGCAATAGTCAGGCGAGAAAGGTCTCCAATGGAGAGATTCTGGATTTTCACCGACAAACTCTCTTTTCGCAGGCGGTCTCCCTGGCAGGTCGGACAGGTTCTCGTAGACAGATAAGGAGATATTTCTTCTTCCTCCCACCATCCTGTAGCAGAACGCAGTTTTCTCTCTAAATAATTGATGACTCCCTCAAAACCTCCATCACCATAGAAAATTAAGTCTTTCTCTTCTTCCTTCAGTTTTTGGAAGGGTTTATTCAAACTTATCCCGTGAGATTTCAAAAACTTTATAATTCTCTCTCCACTATAACTATCAGAGTCTAACTCTCCCCAGGGTTCTACCGCTCCTTCCCTCAGGCTTTTCGACCGATCGGGAACTACAAGGTCAGGGTCAACAAAACTTAAAAATCCCAGCCCACTACAGGCCGGACATGCTCCATAAGGATTATTGAAAGAAAACATTCGGGGAGTGATTTCAGGAAAACTAACTCCGCAGTCCACACAGGCAAAATGCTCGCTAAAGAGGACGTCTCTATCTTCTTCCCCTTCTTTAATTCTCATCTTTACTACTCCCTTACCGTAGCGGAGGGCTATCTCCACTGAATCACTTATCCTCCTTGCCGCATCTTCTTCTACCACTATCCGGTCCACCACTAAATCAATTTCATGTTTTTTATTTCTGTCTAACTCTACATTTTCCCAGTCTTCCAGCTCTATCATTTCCCCGTTTGCAATCACCCGAGCAAAACCATTTTTCAGCATATCTCCGAGGAGCTTGCGATATTCCCCTTTTCTTCCCCGCACTAAAGGTGCTAAAATCATCACCCGCGTGCCAGATGGCAGAGATAAGATTTCATCAGTTATCTGAGTAACAGTCTGGCGTGTGATGGGCTTTCCACACTCCGGACAAAAAGCCTTCCCGCAGCGAGCAAACAAGACTCGCATATAATCGTAAACCTCAGTAACTGTCCCCACTGTAGAGCGGGGGTTGCGAGAAGCAGCTTTTTGATTTATAGCAATAGCTGGAGATAAGCCTTCGATGTAGTCCACATCGGGCTTTTCCATTCTCTCCAAAAACTGTCGAGCATAAGAGGAAAGAGACTCCAGATACCTTCTCTGTCCTTCAGCATAAATGGTGTCGAAAGCCAGAGAAGACTTCCCCGACCCCGATAAACCAGTAATAACTATAAAGTGATTACGAGGAATTTCTAAATCCACATTTTTAAGATTGTGTTCCCGTGCTCCTTTAACTACGATTTTCCCGTTTAGATTCATGTTTTATTCCCAACTTTCAATTCTTTCCTTTTTTCTTTGATTATCCGGTTACCAGATTTTATTTTGAGAATTTCATCTCTCAAAATAGCTGCTTTTTCAAACTCTAAGCGACGCGCTGCCTCTTGCATCTCCTGAGTCAATTTCTCTATCCACTTCTCTTTAGTTTCTCCTTTTTCTTTCAAGCCTTCCACTAATTCCACCACCTCTTCTGCTTCCTTAGAAACAACCCCTTCTTCAGGAAGAAGAGTGCGCACCTCTTTAACTATACTCTGAGGTATTATTCCGTGTTCCCGGTTGTATTCTTCCTGAACCTTCCGCCGGCGTCTGGTTTCCTCTACCGCTCTTTTTAAAGAACCGGTCATCTCATCAGCATAAAGAATAACTCTACCTTCTACATTGCGAGCTGCCCGACCCATAGTTTGAATAAGAGACACTTCCGAGCGCAAAAACCCTTCTTTATCGGCATCCAGGATGGCTACCAGTGCCACCTCCGGTAGGTCTAACCCTTCTCGCAACAGGTTAACTCCCACCAGGACATCAAACTCTCCTCTCCTCAAATCCCTGACAATTTTTGCTCTTTCTAAAGTATCAATTTCGGAGTGAAGATAGCGCACTTTTATTCCCATCCCGTAGAGAAAATCGCACAGGTCTTCAGCGCTCTTTTTGGTAAGAGTAGTTACCAGAACCCTCTGATTTTTCTTTACCACTTTTCGGATTTCTCCTAATAAGTCTTCTACCTGCCCTCGCGCTTTTCTTATTTCTGCCTGAGGGTCTAAAAGACCGGTAGGTCTGATCAATTGCTCTACTACCTGTTCACTATGCTCCAGCTCAAAAGCAGAAGGAGTAGCAGAAACAAAAATACACCTCTTCACTTTGCTTTCAAATTCCTCAAAAGTAAGAGGACGATTGTCAAAAGCAGAAGGAAGCCGAAAACCAAAATCTACCAGAGATTTCTTCCGGGAGCGGTCTCCTTCCTGCATGCCCCTCAATTGAGGAATGGTAACGTGAGATTCATCTATTATAACCAGATAATCAGAGGGAAAATAATCGAGCAAGGTATAGGGAGGTTCTCCCGGCTTTCTCCCATCTAAATGACGGGAGTAGTTTTCTATCCCCGGACAGTAACCGGTCTCCCGCAAAAGCTCCAGGTCATATTTAGTCCTTCTTCTCAATCTATCCGCCTCCACCAGGCGCCCCGCAGAGAGGAAAAAGTTTACCCTCTCTTCCATCTCTCTTTCAATATTCTGGAGAGCTCGCTCGAATTCACTTTCATCTACCAGATAATGTTTGGCAGGGTAAATGAACACTTCTTCCAGTCGCTCCAGAGTTTTACCACTCACCGGTTCAAATACTTTTATACACTCCAGCTCCGGACCAAAAAATTCCAGGCGGAGGGCAGTTTCGCTATAAGCAGGATATATCTCTACTGTATCTCCTTTCATCCGGAAATACCCGGGGCTGAATTCAATCTCATTTCTTTCGTAAAGCAAGTCTATGAAACGTCTGACTAAATCTTCCCTTTTCCATTCCTGCCCTACCCTCAAGTGAAAAATTCTCTTCTCATATTCCCGGGGAGAACCAATGCCATAAATACAGGAAACCGAAGCCACTATTACCACATCTCTTCTCTCCATAAGAGAAGAGGTAGCTTTCAACCGCAGGCGGTCTAATTGCTGGTTAATGGAAGCATCTTTTTCGATATAGAGGTCATATTCAGAGACATAAGCCTCCGGTTGATAATAATCGTAATAGCTGACAAAATATTCTACAGCATTATCAGGAAAAAAGGCTCTCATCTCGCTGTATAATTGAGCAGCTAAAGTTTTATTATGAGAGATAATGATGGTGGGAAGATTGATTTGAGCGATGACATTAGCCATGGTAAAGGTCTTACCCGAGCCGGTAACACCCAGTAAAGTCTGGTACCGATATCCTTTCTTCAAGCCATCCACCAGTTGTTCAATAGCCTGAGGTTGATCCCCGCAGGGCTCATAAAGAGAAGAAAGATGAAAACTATCTTTTTTCATTGGCCTTACTGCTCCTTGCTATTTTTTCCTCCAATAAAAACCCATCAGAGGATTTTCTATTTCAGCTCCTCCAGCCAATCTTCGATTGTTTCCTCCAGCTCCTCTAAAGAACCCTCATTTTTCAGGATAAAATCTGCTCTTCTTTTCAAGCAATTTAAGAATCTCTGTAAGCGCAGACGGTCTCTTATTTCTCTCGCTTTTAGTCCTGTGGTTTTCAATAACCTCTTTTCCCTTATTGCCTCATCCGCCTCTACAAATATCAATTTATCCCAGAGAGGCTCAAAACCAGCCTCAAAAAGGACAGCTCCCTCAATTGCTACTATCCGGGAAGGAGGAACTGAAGCTAACTTTTTACGCACTTCCTGGAGAAGAACAGGATGGGTAACGCTATTGAGATTAAAAAGGTTTTCCCAGTCCCGAAAAACCATTTTTCCCAGTTTAGTGCGGTCAAGCTCTCCCTTTTCGGTCAAAAACTGCGGCCCAAAAGTTTTTACTATGCTCTTCCACAGAGGCCCTCCCTTTTTAGAAAGCTCCCTGCTCAATTTATCCAGCTCCCATACTTCTATTCCTTTTTCCCGGAGGATACGGGCTACAGTGCTTTTGCCTGCCGCAGTTCCTCCTCCTATAGCCCACACTGGAGACATGAATTTCTCCTACCTTTCTCGATAAATTTCTAAATAACGGGGAATGGAATTTTCCCAGGAAAAATCAGATTGCATAGCATTAATCACCATGGTATTCCACAGTTCTTGATTTTCAAAATAAGTGTTCAGAGCCCGAGTGAGTGCTTTAGATAAATCAGAGAAAGAATAGTTTTCAAACTGAAAGCCAGTGCTGAGACAAGGATTAAAAGGATAGTCAATCACAGTGTCAATCAAGCCCCCCACCCGACGCACGAGAGGTAGTGCTCCATAATTCATGGCAATCATCTGGCTTATTCCGCAGGGCTCAAACCGGGAAGGGAGAAGCAGCAAATCAGAAGCAGCATACACTAAATGGGATAATTCATCATCAAACCTGATAGCCGCCTTTACTTTTGGGTATCTCTCTTCCATGTCTTTTAAAGCTTTCTCATAAATCTCCTCACCTGTTCCCAGGAAAAACCAGTAAGCTGGTAAATTAAAAAAGTGAGCCGGGTCGTGCAAAAGAAGGTCTATCCCTTTTTGTTCTACTAAACGAGAGACAAAAGAAATCACCGGTAGAGAAAAGTCCTTTGCCTTCGGGAAAAACTGCCGAATCAATTTTTCTTTGTTTATTGCTTTCTTTTCTCGGGAGGATAAATCATAGTTTGCCGGAATCAAAGAATCAGTGGCCGGATTAAAGACTTCTCTATCTATGCCATTTACAATACCCACTATTTTCTTTTTCTGGGAAATAGCTCGTAAAACCCCATCCAATCCTTCTCCATACTCGGGAGAGCATATCTCTCGAGCATAAGTGGGGCTGACTGTGGTTATAACATCAGAAAATATCAAGCCTGCTTTCATCAAATTCAAATTACCATAAAATTCCAGATATTCATGAGTAAAAAACTGACCGGGAAGATTAATCAAACGGAAAAGGTCACCTCGACCAATGCCCTGATAAGCCAGATTATGAATGGTAAATACTATTTTTTCTGGCTTAGTACGGTATGAAGGCCAGTATTTTACTATGTAGGCACAAAGTAGAGCGCTCTGCCAGTCGTGAGCATGAACTAAGAAATTCCCTTCCTGCCATCTCACCAGATACTCAAAAACCGCCCGGGAAAAGAATATGAACCTTTCTAAATCATCGGGATAACCATACATCCTCTCCCGAGAGAAAAAATCTTTCCCCTGTACAGCTATAATTTTTTGTTTTCCTTCCTCCATTTTGAAAAATTGAGCAGTCACTGCCGCGTCGCCAAAGTAAAAATCCACCTCTCGCTCCAGAGAAAAGGAATAATTATCCAGCACTCCTCGATAGGCAGGAAGAAAAAGAGTAACAGAAAAATCGTAATCGGGCAGATACTTAAAAAGCGCTCCAATTACATCTCCCATTCCTCCACTTTTGGCATAAGGATAGGCTTCAGTGGCAACCAGTATTACTTCTTCCATATTCATCCTCCCTTATAATTAATATATCACTCTTTTTCTTCGCTCGAGCGGGAAAAAAGAGAACCGCTATTCACTCGATTTTTCAAAAGGCGTTCTTTAACTTTCCGAAACTCCAAAGCATCCAGCTTCTGGAACAATTTGTTTTTATCCACTTTTGACCATCCCCAGGCTTTTATCTCTAAATCTAAGGGGAGGTCTCTCTCCAGGGCAACCAATTTTCTATTTTCCTCCACTTTATCCCGGTTGCTTTCGATGGCTTCCCGGAGCTTAGGAGGTAAAAGAGAGAGGTTCTTTAGAATTCCTTCCCAGCTACCAAATTGTCTGATTAGTTTTACTGCCGTTTTTTCTCCTATCCCCGGAACACCAGCAATGTTATCTGAGGGGTCTCCACTCAAAGCTAAAACATCAATCCACTGCTCGGGGGAGATACCCCACTCTTTTTCAAATTCTTCTAAATCTATTTTCTTCAAATTAGTAACTCCTCGGTGGGGTTGAAGAAGTACGGTTCTCTCATCCAGAAGTTGCAGCATATCTAAATCAGAAGTAACCAGTAAAACCTGAAAGTCGGGTTTTGCTTTTTCTTTAACAGTTCCCATCAAATCATCGCCTTCCCAGCCGGGCATCTCTAAGATAACAAATCCCATGAGCTCCAGAAGTTCTTTAACCGTCTCTATTTGCGGTTTTAGCTCATCGGGCATAGCTTCACGCTGTGCTTTGTAGCTTTCCTGTAGCTCATGGCGAAAGGTCTTTTGGGGATGGTCAAAAACAACCACCATATTAAAAGGACGATAATCGTCAAGAAGTTTCAAAACCATATTCAAAAAACCCAGAGCAGCTCCGGTGGGCAAACCAGAAGAAGTAGTTAAATGGGGCATGGCATAAAAAGCACGATAAATCAAAGAACTTCCATCTATCACTACCAATTTTTTATCTTCCATTTCCTGACCTCAACTAATTGACAAAAAGAGAATTTTCCTTATAATTTTCTGATAGAGCCGAAGTGGCGGAACAGGCAGACGCACTAGACTCAAAATCTAGCGAGCTCTGCGCTCGTGCGGGTTCGACTCCCGCCTTCGGCACCACTTCACTCCCCGAGATAAAATCCTGTGTCCGGATGAAGTAATGCATCTTCTTCTGATAAAGTAGCACTAACTTTCACTTCTCTTCCTTCCACCTCTAATTCAACTTTTTTTATTCCTTCCGCTTGTTCCCCGGACAAATTCAGTTGTTGAGCAAAGATTTTCTCATACAGAAGAGAAAGCTTCTCTCGGAAATTTTCGTCTTCCCCAAAACGCTCTTCACACTCTTTTATAAATTGATAAACCAGCTCCTGGTCCTCATCCAGATTAAGAAGCAGGTTGTCTAAAGCTTGCTCATACCCTCTCCGCTCATAGGAGTAAAAGAGAGAGCTTAAATTTCTTCCTCCCCACCTCATTATCCGAGCCCCCAGGTAAGGGGAAGTAAAATCTTTTCTTCCTAATAGCAGAAAGGCCTTAGGCATTAGTTCTTGCCAGGCTTCCTCTTCGCTGAAAGAAGGAGTGCCTCCTTCCAGAAATATACTTTTTAATCTCTGGATATCACTTTCTTGCAGAGAGACATAAGAGGGAGCATAATAGCGCCATTTTTGAAAAACATCCCGATTATCAGGTTGAGCCATTAAAACCACAACCCACTCTTTAAGTGCTTCTTCTATCCTGCCCAGTTGCTCTTCAGTTTTTCCCAGCCAGTATCGAGCTTCCCAGAAATTGGGGTCTATTTCCAGAGCTTTCCTGTACCACTCTCTGGCTTCTTCATACTTACCTTGAGAAAAGTAAATATAGCCATTCTGGTAACACTCCTCCTTGGTTTGAGCCAAAAGCCCTGGAGCTATTCCCAACACCAACCACACTATGATAATCAGTTTCCCAATTTTATTTTTCATCCTGCTAACCAGACCTCTCCCTCCTCTAAAGAATTCTTAATTGTCTTTTCTATCTTTTCATTCCAATCAATACAAAATGACTTTCCCAGCTCTACCGCCCAGTTTTCCTTTTCTCCCCGGATATGAAGTATAACCGGAAAAGAACCGGGAAAACGGCGAAGATAGTCTTTTAAAAAGTAAACAGTTTTAAGGGTATCTTCTTTCTCGGGAATTGCAATATGCACGGTGGAGATGTTATTTTTCTTTTCTTCTATATCTATTAGCTCTTCAGCGATTATCTTACGCTCTCCGTTATCCAGCAGGTCCACTTTTCCAACTACCCAGATCACCTGCTTGTGAGAAAGATAATCTTCTAACTGGGAAGCCAGCCTGGGAAAGAAAACTACTTCAACGCTACCAGTTTCATCCTCCAGAGTGACAAAATACATATTGCCTCCATTCTTGGTGGTGATTTTTTTACTTTTGCTCACCACTCCTCTCACTCTGACTCTCACTTCCTGGCTAAAGTTAGAAATCCGCTCCAGAGGAACAGCAGACCAGGAAGAAGAGATAGATTCCAGCTTCAGAGGATGGTCACTGATATAGAGACCCAGCATTTCTTTTTCCATTCTCAAGAGCTCTTCCCGGGGTAGCTCTTCTGCCTCCCGGAGGGAAAAGCTTTCTCCGCTATTGTTTTCTTCCCCGAAAAGACTTTTTTGTTTTTTTTTGCTTTTTTTCTTACGGGAAAGAAGAGATATATCTTCTAATGAAGCCAAAAGTTGAGCCCGATGGGGGTGAAGTTCATCAAATGCTCCTGCCTGCACCAGGCTTTCCAAAACTCTTTTATTTATGACTCGAGAATCCACTCGCTCTACAAAATCAAAAATACTAAGGAATTTCCCCTCTCTGCGTCGGGTCAAAATTTCCTCCACTGCGATATCGCCCACATTTTTAATGGCTGCCAGACCAAACCTGATCTTATTTTCTCCCACTACGGTGAAGTTGGCCAAACTCTCGTTTATATCAGGCAACAAAACTTGAATCCCCAATCTCTTGCACTCCCCGATGAATTTAGCCACCTTTTCATTGTCATTGGCCACGCTGGTAAGATAGGCCGCTAAATATTCTGTGGGATAGTGAGCTTTCAAGTATGCCGTTTGATAGGAAATTAAAGCATAGGCAGCGCTATGAGATTTATTGAATCCATAACCGGCAAAATATTCGATGAGGTCAAATATCTCTTCTGCTTTTTCCTTGCTGCATCCTCTCTTTAGCGCTCCTTCCACGAATTTAGCTCTCTGCTCTTTCATAACCTCTGGCTGTTTCTTACCCATCGCCCGGCGCAAAATATCCGCTTCTCCTAAAGTAAAACCGGCCAGTTCTGCAGCAATTCTCATAACTTGCTCCTGATAAACTATCACTCCATAAGTCTCTCGCAAAATAGCTGCCAGTGCTGGATGAGGGTAATCTATTTTCACTTTTCCATGTTTTCGGTTGATGAAATCTTCAATCATTCCGCTACCTAAAGGACCGGGGCGATAAAGAGCTAAAATAGCTATCAGGTCTTCAATATCGGAAGGGTTTAGCCTCTTTAATAACTCTTTCATCCCGCTACTTTCCAGCTGAAAAACTCCAGTGGTCTCTCCCCGCGAGAGCAAAGAAAAAGTAGCTTCATCATTCAGGGGAATTTTTTCCAGGTCTATTTCCTGGTGCCTGGTATTTTTAATTATCTGCAAGGTCTTTTCTATTACCGTCAGAGTCCGCAACCCCAGAAAGTCCATCTTCAGAAGCCCCAGCTCTTGCAGAGTGTCCATTTCAAACTGGGTAACTATTTCCCCCTCCCCCATCCTCTGCAGAGGAACATAATCGGTAAGCGGCTGATTGGATATCACCACCCCGGCAGCATGAATTGAGGCATGACGACACATCCCTTCTATTCGAGAAGCTATCTCCAGAAGATGCTGCAGTTCTTTATTCTGTTTGGATAACTCCCGCAGCTGAGAGTTAGATTCCAGGGCCTTTTTCAGGGTAACTCCCGGACCTCCGGGAATTAGCTTGGCAATCTTATCCACCTCGCCATAGCTCCAGCCCAGAGCTCTTCCTACGTCTCTTACTGCCTGACGCGCCATCATTCTTCCAAAAGTAATAATCTGCGCCACGTTGGTTTTTCCATACTTCTCTTCTACATATTCGATAACTTCTCCCCGCCGTTCAAAACAAAAATCGATATCAATATCGGGCATGCTCACCCGCTCAGGATTCAAAAAACGCTCAAAGAGTAAGCCATATTGCAAAGGGTCAATGCTCGTAATCCCCAGAGTATAAGCCACTATACTACCGGCGGCTGAGCCTCTCCCTGGGCCCACCACTATGCCCTTTTGCCGGGCAAAATTCACAAAATCCCAGACAATCAGGAAATAGGTAGAATAGCCCATATCCTCAATCACTTTTAATTCATATTCCAGCTGCTCCCGGGCACGCTCGGGAGGAGGCTCTCCATATCTTCTCGCTAAACCCTGAAGACACAAACTGCGAAGGTATCCTGGCGCATCAAATCCTGGAGGAACAGGAAAATCGGGAAGATTGACTTTCCCCAATTCTAAATCCACCTGACATCTTTCTGCAATCAAAGAAGCATTTTCTAAAGCCCGAGGATAGTAAGAAAAATCTCTCTCCATCTCCTCCGGTGACTTGAGATAAAACTCTGCAGTAGGGAAACGAAGTCTCTTGGGGTCATCCAGAGTGGTAGCAGTTTGAATAGCTAAAAGCACATCATGCACTGAAGCATCTTCCGCTTCTAAGTAATGGCAGTCATTGGTAGCCACTATTTCGATGCCATATTTACTTCCTATCTCTAAAAGTGCCTCGTTAACTATCTTCTGCTCGGGAATTTTGTTTTCCTGAATTTCCAGGAAAAAATTATCCTTTCCCAGGATTTCTGCATACTCCAGTGCAACTTCTTCTGCTTTTTCCCTTTCTCCGTTCAAAATCAAGCTGGGAATTTCTCCTGCAAGACATGCCGAAAGACCAATTAAGCCTTCCCGATGTTCTCGAAGAAGAGCTTTATCAATACGAGGTTTATAGTAAAAACCTTCCAGGAAGGCTTTGCTCACCAGCTGTACTAAATTTCTATACCCTTCTTGATTTTCAGCTAAAAGAACCAGGTGATAAGCGGACTCAGTCCCCCGCACCACTGTTTTCTCAAACCGGCTTCCCGGTGCCACATAAACCTCACAACCAATGATGGGCTTAATCCCTGCTTTCTTAGCCCGGGCATAAAAATCCACCACTCCATACATTACTCCGTGGTCGGTGATGGCTACCGCTTCCATCCCCTGGGATTTTACTTTATTTATCAAATCATCAATCCGAATAGCTCCATCTAAAAGACTGTATTCGGTATGAACATGTAAGTGGGAAAAACTCATTTTCACTCCTCACTGGAAAGTACTTTAATCAAAATACTTTTGGTCAATTCCGGGTCTGCCTGTCCCCGAGTCTCTTTCATTACCTGACCGATTAAGAACTGAAGAGCTTTTTCTTTGCCACTCAAGTAATCGGCTACGCTCTGGGGATTTTTTTCGATGACTTCCCTAACTATGTTCTCCAGTTCTTTTTCATCGCTTATGAATGAAATTCCCCGCCGGGTAATGACTTCCCGAGCTCGAGCCCCAGTAGCAAACATCTCTTCTAAAACACTTTTCGCTATGGTTCCACTGATTTCTTTTTTATCCACCATCTTAAGCAGCTCAGCTAAATGTGCAGGAGTAATACTTGCCTGAGAGATGTCTATTCCCAGTTCTTTCAAATTTTTAAAAACCTCCGTTGTTATCCAGTTACAAACCATCCGGGGTTCATTAAAATCTCGCAAAGTATCTTCAAAAAAATCGGCTATTTCCTTATCCTGCACCAGGATTTCTGCTTCTCCCTGGGAGAGTTCATACTCGGTCATGAACCTCTCTTCTCTCTGTAATGGTAACTCAGGAAGCTCCGATTTTATTTCCTCAATCATTTCTCCTTTAATAGAAAAAGGTAACAAATCCGGGTCGGGGAAGTAGCGATAATCTTCTGCTCCTTCTTTCCCTCGAGCAGAAACCGTCACTCCTTTTACCTCATCCCAGTGGCGAGTTTCCTGAAAAATGGGTTTTCCTTCTTCTAACAATTTCCTTTGCCTCTCCACTTCGTAGCTCAGAGCCCGGTAAACCGAACGAAAAGAATTCATATTCTTAACTTCTACCTTAACTCCCAAAAGTGAAGAAGAAGAAAGAGAAATATTGGCATCACACCGCAGTGACCCTTCTTCCATATTACCATCACTCACTCCCAGATAGCAAACTATGTTACGCAACATCATCAAACAATCTCGAGCCTCCTCGGGAGAAGAAAGTTCGGGTTCAGTAACCACCTCCGCAAGAGGGATTCCACATCGATTACAATCTACACCTGAAGTCCCAGGAGGAAGAAAGACGCCTTCGTGAATCAATTTACCGGCATCTTCTTCTATATGTACCCTTTTTATTCTCACTTTCTTTTTAACTCCCCGGCTGTAAAATTCCAGAAATCCGTCCACTCCGATGGGTAAATCATACTGAGAGATTTGATATCCTTTGGGTAAATCAGGATAAAAATAATTTTTACGGTGAAATACTCCCTGAGGGAGAATCTGGCAATGGAGGGCTAAAGCTGCCCGGAGCGCCAGCTCTACCACTTTTTGGTTGAGAACAGGAAGCGATCCCGGTAGGCCGAGGCAAACCGGACAAACCAGAGTGTTAGGTTCTTTTCCAATGTAATCAGTACTACAGTGGCAAAACATTTTCGCCTGAGTGAGTAACTGACAATGAACTTCTAAACCAATGGTCGTTGTAAAATCACTCATTGTTATCCTCCTTAAATAGCGGAAAAGGAGAAGGGAGAGCCAGAAGTTTTTCTAAGAAAAGAGCCAATCCCAGTAGTTTCCCTTCCTCAAAAGGTCTTCCTATGATCTGCAACCCCACGGGAAGCCCCTCATCATAGCCACAATTCAGAGAAAGAGAGGGAAGCCCGGCCATAGCTGAGGGAACAGTAAACATATCATTTAAGTACATCTCATAGGGGTCTCTTCCTTTCTTTTCAGGAAAGAAAGGAAGAGAGGGAGTGGTAGGGGTAATCAAAAGGTCGCATTTCCCGAAAGCCTCTTCGAAATCCTGTCTCACCAGAGTCCTCACTTTCATACCTTTTAAATAGTATTCATCATAGTATCCGGAGCTCAAAGCATAAGTCCCCAGAATTATTCTTTTTTTCACCTCTCTACCAAAACCAAGGGTGCGAGTTTTGAAATACATATCCTGCAGGTTCTCTCCCTCAACACGCAAGCCATACACCACCCCATCATAGCGAGCTAGATTAGAGCTCGCCTCCGCCGCTGCCACTATATAGTAAGATTCTAAAGCATAACTGGTATGGGGAAGAGAAACTTCTACTATTTCAATTTCCTCTTCCTTTAGTTTCTCCAGAACCTCTTGAATTTTTGTTTTGATTACTTTTTCTAATCCAGAAGGAAAATACTCTCGAGGAACTCCCACTTTAAGTTTACGAATTTCTTCTGGAGCTGGGATTTCACTTCTCCCGAAAGGAGGATAAGGAGCACAGGTAGAATCCTTATCGTCCTTTCCACTCACCACTTCTAACAGAGTAATAGCATCTTCTACTTTACGAGTGATTAACCCGACCTGATCCAGAGAAGAGGCAAAACTCACCACTCCATAGCGAGAAATTCGACCATAAGTAGGGCGCAAACCCACCACTCCACAGAAAGCCGCTGGTTGTCTCACCGAGCCCCCGGTATCTGAACCTAAAGCAAAAGGAGCTTCAAGAGAGCAAACGCTGGCTGCAGAACCACCGGACGATCCTCCCGGGACTCTCCTCCGGTCAAAAGGATTATAGGTGGGACCAAAAGCACTGGTTTGAGTAGAAGATCCCATAGCAAACTCGTCCATATTAGTTTTACCCAGTATTATAGCTCCGGCTTTTTTAAGTCTCTCCACTACTGTAGCATCATAGGGAGGAGTGAAGTTTTCCAGCATTTTAGAGCCACAAGTGGTGGGTATACCTCGAGTGCAGATATTATCCTTAATAGCTACCGGAAGTCCCCACAGAGGCAGCAATTCATCAGGCAGGTTTTCGGCTTTCTTTTGCGCCTCATCTTTTGCCTTTTCTTCGTTTACGAACAAAAAGGCATGAATTTTATCTTCCCCTTCCTTTATTCTTTCTAAAAAGAGATTAACCAATTCTAAAGGAGAGATTTCCTTGTCCTTAAAAAGACGATGGTAATCTCCAATGGAAAAATCCCTAAACTCTTCTATCTTCATTTTCCTTCTCCTCTTTGTCTACTACCCGGGGTACTACAAAATAACCATTTGCCACCTGTGGAGCTCCTTTTAGCACCTCCTCGCCACCTTCCCCTGCCCGGGGCTCATCAGAGGAGAAAGGAGGCTCACTCCAGGAAAGATGGGAAGTAGGAGAAATATCCTGTAGATCAAGATCGTTTAGCTTTTCAAAACGAGAAACGACGTTATTAATGTCTTCAAAAAACCCCTGGAGCTCTTCTTCCGAAAGTTCCAGTTTAGAAACCTGCGCTATCCTTTTCAATTCTTGAAGGGAAATCACTTCCCTCATTTTACCACCTCCCTCTTCAAATTCCCAGTAGTTGATAAAACTCTTCCTCGGTAAGAATTTTTATCCCTCTTTCTCGAGCCATAGCTAACTTGCTCCCCGGGTTTTCTCCCACCACCACATAATCCACTCGATGAGAAACCGTATCAGCAACTTTTCCTCCCCTCTCCTCCACGAGAGCCCGGGCTTTATCTCGGGAAAGCTTAGATAGGGCACCGGTGAAAACAAAAGTTTTTCCTGCCAGAGTCCCTTCTTCTCTTCTTTTTAATTCTTCCGGCTCTACCCCTAAGCTCTTTAGCTCTTCTAACATCTGGCGGTTTTGAGGGTTAGAAAAAAATTGTCTCACTGAATCTGCAACCGTAGGACCAATACCTTCTATAGTTAAAAGTTCCTCTTCCTTTGCCTCTTTGAGTCTATCTAAAGAGCCAAAATGCTCGGCTAAAAGTCGGGCAATGAATTGCCCCACATGGGGAATTCCCAGAGCATAGATGAAACGAGGTAATTCTCTTTTTTTAGACTTCTCTATGGCCCGCAGCAAGTTATCGGCTGATTTGTTTCCCATTCTCTCCAGCTGTAAAAGAGTTTCTTTATTCAAACGGTAAAGGTCGGGTATGGTTTTAACCCATCCTCCTTCTACTAACCGGTCAATCAATTTCTCTCCCAATCCTTCAATATCCATGGCATCCCGGGAAGCCCAGTGACGAATTCTCTCCTTGATCTGAGCGGGACAACTAGCATTGATACATCGCCAGGCCACTTCCCCTTCCTCTCTCACCACCCGGGAATGACAGACCGGACATTCCTCAGGCATGGCAAAAACCCGCTCTTCTCCCGTCCTTCTTTCTTTCAAAACTTCAGTAATTTCGGGAATCACCTCTCCAGCTCGGGTCACCATCACCCAGTCACCAATTCTAACATCTTTCCTTTTGATTTCATCTTCATTGTGTAAAGTAGCTCTCTTTACTATCGCTCCCCCTACATTTACCGGCTCCAGTATCGCCACCGGAGTAAGAATCCCCGTCCGACCTACGTTTACTTCAATATCCAGAACCTGAGTTACGGCGTAAGTGGACTCAAATTTATAAGCTATAGCCCACCGAGGGCTTCGGCTAGTCGCCCCTAAAATCTCGTGATAGGATAGAGGGTTTACTTTTATGACCAGGCCATCGATATCGTAGTCTAAATTTTTTCTTTCTTTTTCCCATTTTTCATGAATGCGGATGGCTTCCTCGATATCAGAAATCAGCTGAACATGGGGATTGATTTTAAATCCCAGTTCCTTAAGATAGTTCAATAGTTCCCAGTGAGTGGAGGGGTAGTAGTCGCTATCAATCAAGAAAGCACCGTAATTGAAAATATCCAGTTTTCTTTCTGCTGTTATCCGGGGGTCTAATTGCCGTAAAGACCCGGCTGCTGCATTACGAGCGTTGGCAAAAAGAGGCTCTCCTTTCTGCTTTCTTTCCTCGTTCAATTTCTCCAGGTCCTTTTTTCTCATGAATACCTCCCCCTGCACCTCTATTACCCGGGGTATTCTATCCCCTCGCAAGCGAAGAGGAATACTATGAATAGTTTTAAGGTTGAGAGTAACATCTTCTCCTACTGTTCCATCTCCCCGGGTAGCCCCCCGGTTGAATATCCCATTTTCATAGCGCAAATTGACTGCTAAACCATCAATTTTAAGCTCTACCACATAATCCAGACTCTCTACCTTAAGCATCCTCTTCACTCGTCTATCGAAATCCCGCACCTCCTCGGGAGTGAAAGCGTTATTCAAACTGAGAAGGGGTCGAGAGTGGAAAAAAGGAGTAAAGGCTTCCTGCGGCTGGCCAGCTACTCTCTGAGTCGGAGAATCAGGAGTAACGAGTTCCGGATACTTTGCCTCGAGCTCCTGCAGTTTTCTAAAGAGAGCATCGTATTCTTCATCGCTTATTTCCGGGCTATTTAAAACATAGTAACAATAATCATGATGACGAATAATTTCGCGAAGTTTTTCTATCTCACTTCTTATTTTTTCTATATCTTCCATAAAGGACTTTTTAAAAAATCTCCTTTCTCACCAGAGTGTTCCGCCGCTCCTTCCCTACTGAAACTATAGCGATGGGAATCTGCATAAAATCTTCAATGAATTCCACAAATCGCTGAGCCGAAGAAGGTAAATCGTAATAAGAAGAAACCGAAGAAATATCTTCTTCCCATCCTTCCATCTCTTCATAAACTGGCTCACACTTATCCCACAAGTGAGAACTTACCGGAAAATCATCCACTTCTTCTCCTTCTACTAAATAAGCTCTGCATACTTTGAGGGAGTCTATCCCCCCTAAAACATCCAGTTTGGTTAAAGCTAAAGAAGTTATACCATTTATCCTCGCGGCATAACGCAAAATCACTCCATCCAGCCACCCACAACGGCGAGGACGACCGGTGGTAGCCCCGTATTCTCCCCCTTTGTCTCGCAGATAATCTCCCATCTCTTCCCGGAGCTCCGTAGGAAATGGTCCTTCTCCCACTCGAGTAGTATAAGCTTTGCACACCCCTAACACTTCCAGATTGGAAATCGACCCCAACCCCAGTCCTACTCCCAGTAATGATCCTGCTGCCACAGGGTAGGAAGAGGTAACAAAGGGATAAGTCCCGTGGTCTAAATCTAACATAGTGCCCTGCGCTCCCTCAATGAGGATATTTTTACCTTCCCGGTAAAACTGGTAGATCATCTTGGAAGTATCGGCAATGTAAGGTCTTAAAAGAGACGCATAACCTAAATAATCCTCTAAAATTTTATCATAAGGAAGAGGCGGCTGATTAAAAGCTCTTTCTAATAAAAGATTTTTATAGTCCAGAGCTACCCTTAGCTTTTGAGCAAAAAGCTTTTCATCCTCTAAGTCCCCCACTCGTATTCCCCACCGGGATACTTTGTCTTCATAAGCAGGACCGATGCCTTTTCCTGTAGTTCCCAGCTTTCTCCCACCCCGAATATTTTCGTAAATTCCATCTAAAATCCGATGATAGGGTAAAACCAGATGAGCTTTAGAGCTCAAAAACAACCTCTCCGAAACATCTTTCCCTTTCTGGCGCAAAAAGTCAATTTCTCCTAAAAGAGAGGAGGGGTCAACAACCATCCCATCTCCCAGTATTCCCACTTTACCAGGATGAAGAACACCGGAAGGGAGAAGATGGAAAACATATTTTTCTCCTTCCACTATTACCGTGTGACCGGCATTGTTACCACCTTGAGCCCTGGCCACTACCTGGGCATTTTCTCCCAGATAATCAACTATTTTACCTTTCCCTTCGTCACCCCAGTGAGTTCCCACAACTATACTAACTGCCATTTTTTTCTCCTCTTATTCCCATTCGATGGTAGCCGGAGGCTTGGAAGTAATATCGTATACCATTCTTCCAATCCCTGCTACTTCATTCACTACTCGCCTCGCGATGGCATCCATGGTGTCATAGGAAATTCTTGCCCAATCAGCAGTCATTCCATCTTCGCTCATCACCGCCCGTAACACTCCCACATATTTATAAGTTCTTTCATCTCCTACCACTCCAACACTTCTCACCGGCACCAGTACTCCAAAAGACTGCCACAGCTTTTTATAAATGGGGGATTTTCGGAGTTCCTGGTCAATTATAAAATCCATATCCCGCAAAATCTGTAGACGGTCTTCGGTAACTTCACCAATTATTCTCACCGCCAGTCCCGGGCCGGGAAAAGGCTGTCTCCAGACTATTTCCTCAGGAATGCCCAGCTCCACAGCCAATTTTCTAACTTCATCTTTAAAAAGAAAACGGAGAGGTTCTATCACCTTGAGTTGCATATGCTCAGGTAACCCTCCCACGTTATGATGGGTCTTTACTCTGACCGATGGGCCATAAATGGAGATGCTTTCTATAACATCAGGGTAAGTAGTTCCCTGTAAAAGATAAGATACATCTCCTAATTTTTTCGCTTCTTCTTCGAACACTTCCACAAAAGTTCTACCGATTATTTTCCTTTTTTCTTCCGGGTCTACAACACCCTGGATAGCAGAGAGGAACTGTTCTGCAGCATCTTTATAAATTACTCGCTCTTTTCCCAGAATTTCTTTCATCTTGGAAAAAACCTGTTCCGCTTCACCTTTGCGAAGAAGCCCGTTATCCACGAAAATGCAGGTCAATTGCTCTCCAATAGCTCGATAGGTCAAAACTGCAGCAGTAACTGAATCTACTCCTCCACTCAAAGCGCACACCACTTTTTCATTTTTTACTTCGTTGCGTATCCACTGAATTTGCTGCTTGATGATTGATTCAGGAGTCCACTCTGGCCGGCAGGCACAGATGCGAAACAAAAAATTAGATAGTATCTCCCGACCTAAAGGAGTATGAGAAACTTCAGGATGAAATTGAACGCCCCATATCTTCCCCGTTTCATCTCTTATGGCGGCGTATTCACAATTTTCAGTTCGAGCTATACTCCGAAATCCGGGGGGAAGCTCTTTGACGCTACCTCCCTGGCTCATCCAGCAAACTATATCTCCAGCCAGATTCTCGAAAATCCCCCGATTTTCCACCACCTGTAACAGAGCTTTACCATATTCTTGACCCTTAGTATGCACCACTTTCCCTCCCTGGGTGCTAACCAAAAGTTGCATCCCGTAACAAATACCCAAAACAGGTTTACCACTTTCTAAAACCTGGGGCGGGAGCGATGGAGCATTGGCATCACCTATGCTATAGCGACTACCCGAGAGGATAATCCCTTTAATCTCCGGACTGTTTAAATCATATCCTTCAAGGTGATAAGGCCATATCTCACAATAAACCTGACATTCTCTAACCCTTCGGGCGATTAGTTGAGTATATTGAGAGCCAAAATCCAGAATAACTATTTTATCCATTATCTATTTTCCCATTCCCACTCCTTGAGTTCTCTGCAAAAATTTTCCTTCCGTCCAGATGCTGGGAGCAACGACAATTTCCACTTCCTGCATCTCCCGGATAGTTTTTGCTCCTAAAGAACCCATTGAAGACCGTAAAGCTCCCACTAAATTCATAGTACCATCGGTAAGGTGACTGGGACCGAGAAGAATTTCTTTCAAAGTTCCCTTTATCTCTACTTTGACCAGAGTTCCTCGAGGAAGGTTAGGGTCAGGAGTAGCCATCCCCCAGTGATGTCCTTTTCCTGGCGCCTCTTGAGCAGAAGCCAGAGGAGACCCCAGCATCACAGCGTCTGCGCCACTGGCGATAGCTTTAGCTATATCTCCCCCCACTCTCATTCCTCCATCGGTAATCACTGCTACATATTTGCCTGTGGCTTTTAAATAGGTATCCCGTGCTCGAGCAGCATCCCAGGTAGCGGTAACTTGCGGCACGCCTATACCTAAAACTGCCCGGGTAGTACAAGCCGCACCGGGACCTATGCCCACCAATATTCCTGCTGCTCCTGCTTTCATTAAATCTAAAGCCACTTTATAAGTGGCACAGTTTCCCAGGATAACAGGAATGGGAGTTTCTCGACAAAATTTTTCCAGATCTAAAACTTGGGAGGTAGAGGAGTGATAACGGAGAGTGGTTACGGTAGACTGGATCACTAAAATATCTAAACCGGCTTCCTGAGCTACTTTGCTTAAAGTTTCTGCTTTAGAAGGAGTAAGAGAGGCTACTGCTTTTACTCCTTCTCTTTTTATCTCCTGGATTCTCTCTCCCACTAAATGTTCCTTTATGGGAACTCGATAAACTTCTTGAATGAAATCAGTAACTTTTTCCCGGGGCTGATTTACCATCTCCTCGATAATGGAATAAGGATCGTCGTAGCGGGTGAATAATCCCTCTAAGTTTAGAACTCCCCATCCTCCCAGGCGCCCCATCTCCACTGCCATTCGAGGGTCTATCACTCCATCCATAGCTGCACCTAAAATGGGGATATCCAATTTTTCACCACCAATA
Organism: Candidatus Sordicultor fermentans; assembly: GCA_002385475.1. Lineage (GTDB taxonomy): Bacteria > Atribacterota > Atribacteria > Atribacterales > Caldatribacteriaceae > Sordicultor > Sordicultor fermentans. The sequence goes on from DGDO01000011.1 coordinate 32,511, forward strand.
GTAGTAGTTATATCCACTTCCTGAGGGTCTATGGTAATTTCTCCCGGAACCAAAGAAACATCGTCAAATCCGTAGGTAGTACGTAAAAGACCTTTATCGCTTCGAAACCAATTTTCCATTCTACCCACCTTTCTCCCGTTTTCCCCAAATTATACTATTACCCTTGCTTAATCTCAAATTTTCTCCTCTGGCGCTTCAAATATCAGAGCTTCAGAAATTAAAATTAAAGAAACAATACTTTGAGCATTGGACAATGCCACTCGCAGAACTTTGGCCGGGTCTATTACTCCTTCTGTTATGAGGTCAACAAACTCTCCCTTTTGAGCTTCAAAACCCACTCTCCAGTCGCCCTTCCTTATTTCTTCTACCACCAGAAAGCCGTCATATCCTGCATTTTCAGCAATCCAGTAGGCTGGCGCCTCCAGAGCTTTTCTTAAGGCTTCTGCACCTTGCCTTTCTTCTTCTGGTAGGTCACTAAAGTCTAATTCCTGCGCTATGTGCACAAAAAGCGCTCCTCCTCCCGGAACTATACCTTCCTCTATCGCTGCTTTTGCAGCGTTTATAGCATCTTCCACCCGATATTTTTTCTCCTTTAGCTCTACTTCGCTTGAGGCACCCACCCAGATGATAGCCACTCCTCCCCGGAGCCTTGCCAGCCTCTCTTGCAACTTTTCCCGATCATAAGTAGAAGTAGCTTTCTCTATCTGAGCTCTAATTTGCCTTTCTCGGGCTTCGATGTCTTTTTTATTTCCCCTCCCCCCGATTAAGGTAGTGTTATCTTTAGTTATCCTTACCTTATCCACTTTCCCCAATAGATCTACAGTTACCTTTTCTAACCTCATACCCATATCTTGAGAAATTACCTGTCCTCCAGTCAAAACGGCTATATCTCCCAAAATCTCTTTTCTTCTATCCCCGAAAGCGGGAGCTTTAATTGCTGCCACCTTTAGCACTCCCTGCAATTTATTCACTACTAAAGCAGCTAACACTTCCTGTTCTATATCCTCGGCAATTATAAGAAGGGGCTTATCCATCCTGAGCACTTGCTGCAAAATAGGAAGAAGAGAAATAATGTTAGCTATTTTGAAATCACAGATGAGCAGAAGAGGTTCTTCTAAAACCACTTCCATCCGCTCAGCATCGGTAACAAAATAAGAAGAAAGGTAACCCTGGTCAAACTGCATACCTTCCGTTATCTCGATGGTAGTCTCGGCCGATTTAGATTCTTCCACGGTGACCACCCCGTCCTTACCCACTTTCTCTAAAGCCTGAGCCACTATTTCTCCCACTACCGGGTCATTAGACGAGATAGAGGCTACCTGAGAAATAGCTTTTCTATCTTCCACCGGCAAGCTATAGCTTTTAATTTTTTCTATGGCTCTATTTAGCGCTTCTTCCATTCCCCGACGGAAAAAAACTGGATTGTGACCAAAAGCTATACTCCTGTCTCTTATACACATCT
>DGDO01000039.1:0-219 GCA_002385475.1 Candidatus Sordicultor fermentans
AAATCAGAGGAGAGGAAACCCTCCCTTTTCTGTCATCGCGAGGAGCGATTGAGAGAGCGATCTCGCTTTTTGAGTCTCAAAATACTTAAAAAGCAAATTAGATAGAGTAAAAAACTTGGGATTGCCACGCCATACGGAACTACGAGGCTCGCAATGACCGCCCTCAACCGTCATTCCTGAATGGTTCTATAACCTTTTTTCGTCACCCCGGCAATCTTT
>DGDO01000039.1:438-3414 GCA_002385475.1 Candidatus Sordicultor fermentans
TCTTTAAGCCGGGGTCCAAAAGCATTTAAAAATCAAAGGAAAAAGCAAAAACGTGGATTCCCGATTAAAGATTTCGGGAATGACGAGAGAGGTGGATGCCTCGCTAAATTTCAGGCATGACGGATGATGCGGATTCCCGGCTAGATTTCGGGAATAACGGGGGAGAACGCAAAGGGAAGGGGAGCTGTTTTCAGCGATCGCAAGAGATCATAGCCGATACTAAAAAGCTTTAAGGGGATTACCTCGAGTGTATACCTTGAAAACCAGAGATGCAGGTGGCAGCTGCATCTCTGTTGACTTACCAGCCCGAAAAAGGTATATTTTGCAATAAGAGGTGATCTAAAATGAGGGGGAGAAGAGCTCCTTCACCGAAGACCGCCAGGTAGCGATGGGTAAGCCGGTGATTAAAGACATCAGGATACCTGTAGAGTTGATTCTGCGGAAATTGAGCGAGGGAGCAATATTAGAAGTATAGACGATGCGATTTCTTGCCGATAGGAACTGTGATTTTGCAGTAGTTCGAGCTTTGTGGAGTGAGAATCGAGCTAGCTAAAGAGGGAAAGAGAATCATTTTAACCGAGGATAAAGACTTGGGGCGCTTTGCTTATTTTTCAGGGACGCAGGTCCTGTGTGGAGTCTGATTATTGCTAAACCCACCTGAATTGACAAAAGGAGGTGCGAGATGCTCACAGATAAAGAAATGATACTACAAGAGTTAGAGGAACTTCCAGAGGATTCTTTACAAGAGGTGCTTGACTTCATCCGTTTTCTAAAAGAAAAACATGCCGAAGCGGGGCTTGAATCGGCCTTGCTGAGCGAGAAAGCGCTGAGCAGAGACTGGTTGCGACCAGAGGAAGACGAGGCATGGCAAGATTTGTAAAAGGCGATGTGGTAGTTGTTCCATTCCCCTTTTCCGACCTCAGTCGTGCCAAGCGCCGCCCGGCTCTCGTGGTGGCAGAGCTTGAAGGCGGAGACCAGATCCTTTGCCAGATAACCAGCCAGGCGATTCACGACCAATATTCGATTATACTTGACGACCCAGATTTCGAAAGTGGAGGACTCAATCGCGAAAGCCGTATTCGTCCCAACCGGTTGTTTACTGCCGATACGCAACTGATACTTTATCGCGCTGGTCATCTTAAAGTTGAGAAGTTGGAAGAAGTTATTAGTTGCATAATTCGGATTTTGAGAGCGTGAGCCAGCCCTCTTCACCAGCACGAACCGCCTACGACAGACCAGGCTATAGGGGGGAAACCTTCCTTCTTACTACAAAATCTCTGGTTTTTTCAGCCATCTCGACAGCAGTTTGTGCCTCCTTCAGTGAGGGAATATAAAAAAAACTCGGGATATCTCAGCTCTGTTGCATAAATGGTTAGCTCATGAACTTTCAGGTCTTTCAGATATTCAAACGAGGGATCTATATTAATACATAAACTCAAGATCTCAGCTATATTATGGGTCCTTCGAAATTCTTTATCATTTAAAACGAGATAGGCCTTGAGGTATTTCTCTACACACTGCTCGCTATGAAAGCAAATAGTATCAGTAGCGGGGTTCTCTGATGATCCAGTTTTTCACTCTTTCTTCCCTCATATTTTGATGTCCTCTTTATCAGCAAAATAAGAGATATTTCCTACTATAGTTTTAGATGCCTCAAATTGTTTGATTCCTCTTATTGTTACATCATTGGGTATACTCAAGGCTGCCAATCTTAGCTGAATATCTGCTGTTAATTTTTTTAATTCATCAAAAGAAATATCTTCATTTACAATTACAAGCAGATCCCAATCGCTTTCTTGTGTGGCATCTCCTCTTGCCCTGCTACCAAAAAGGATTATTTTAAATACCTTGAAGCCGGCTTTTTCTACTTCTTAGGCTATCACCTTTTTGAGAAATTCTAATTCCCTGTCCAGTTTTTTCTCTCCCATGTACATTTGCCTTCGCTCTCAAAATCAAATTACTTAAGGATACCCTATTATCTTCCTTACTGTTGTTTTCTATCAACCCATTCATTGCCCTTTTCTCCTCATTAATAGCAGGGAGGACTCCTCTATGAGCCTCTTCTCTCATCATGAGTGACCAGGCAGGGTTTCGCAATAACAACTTCAGGGTGCAATGACGGCTGGCATCCTATTCTATAAAAGGTCTAGTTTCGAGTGGTATAACCTCTTTGATATGCTCAAAGTGCTCATCAGCATGCCAGAGCTGGAGCTTCTCTTCTATAGCAGCCTGGGCAATCAGCAGATCTGGAAGAGGAACGGTCAGCCCTCGACGACGCAGGTTATAGCCAAGCCGCGCTGCCTCTAACCACACCTCCGGGGTGAGGGGAATTTCTTCCAGAGCCTCAAGTATAGAACTCAAACGGGTGAAGGCCTCCTCGTCCTTTGCTCCAACTAAAAGCTCTGCTTTCACTACCCAACAAGTGAAAACTTGCTCAGCTAAAAGGACGCGCTTCACTTCAGTTTTGATAGTTTCATCTCCCCGGGGCCGAAAATAATGGATCCAGATGGAGGTATCCATAAACACTCCTCGGCGCTGGATTTTACTCATTCCCTTCTTCTTTTGCCGCTTCTCTCCAGGAGGTAAAATCCTCCGGAGTCCAGTCCACTAAACCCGACCCCGCCAGGTCTTGAAGTTCAGCTAGTCGATGTTTCTTTATTAACTCACATAGAGCAAGCTCAATCACTTCTCGTTTGCGCTTCTTACCTGAGAGCCGCATTGCCTCACTGAGAAGCTCAGAGTCAATAGATATTGTGAATCTGTCCATAGCACACCTCTAAAACATAATAATATGCACCATTATTATACACTAATTATTTGTGTAAAACAAGTTACCAGATAAACTATGCAAGGATAACCCGCTAAACTATCACCTGAATGGTTCTATCGACTATGAGGGGGCACCGCCCCTTTATAGTCTCCCTGAAAAAGCAAAAACATAAAGACAAAAATCAAAAGAAAAAGCAAAAACTTGGA
>DGDO01000132.1 GCA_002385475.1 Candidatus Sordicultor fermentans
CTCGCATTCTGGAGAACTAAATAGGGCTTTTTTTGATCTTCCTCGATTTTCTGAGACAATGCTTCAACTCTCCTCCGAATATTTAAAAAAGAAGAGGGGGGACATCCCCCCCCTCTTTAGAAGCCTAAAGCCTCTGCTTCTTCGGCAGTTCTCATTACCTTGATCTGGTTAACCGAGATTACTTTCCCATCAATGCTTATAGGACCCATGCCTGGTATTTCCATTCCTTCGACTATTTCTTCTCCATCAAGCATTTGTTTAGCAATATACACCATAGCATAACCAGCGTCCCTGGGATCCCAAAGTTGAGCCCAATCTACCGCCCCGGTACGTAGATAAGGAGCCACGGTGGAAGGAATAGCACTCCCCACTACAATGATTTGGTCTTCCATTCCCTTCTCCGTAACCGCTTGCGCTGCTCCAACAGGTCCTAAACTTCCCCAACCAATGACTGCCTTAAGCTGGTCTCCATAAGTAGTGATAAGGTCTAATACGGCTGCCCGGGAGTCTTCCACGCTTTCAGCAGTGGGAAGTCTGGAAGTTAGTTCTTTCAGGAAGGGATAATTTTCAGCAGCATGCTCCAGAGCAGTATCAGCCCAGAAGTTGTGGAGAGGAACAGTCAAACTTCCTACCAGCATGACAAAACCAGCTGGATTTTCAGGGGTGTATTTCTCCAGCTCTCCTGTTTCTTTTAATTTTTCGACTATAGCATCAACAGGAGCTTTTCCATATTGCACACTATCAATGGTCTCTACATCCCAATCTACAGCTTCGGTCTCAAACGGCGATTCATGAGTGAGAATCACTATCCCTTGCTCTCTAGCCCGGTTAAACACTGGAGCCAAGGATTTGGCATCACTGGGAACCACACATATCGCATCTACTCCCCGGGTAACCAAATCTTCTACCATCTGGACTTGAGGAGCAGGGTCAGCAGTAGTTGGCCCAACCATATAAGCATTTACCCCAAAATCTTTGGCTGCCTGTTTCACTCCTTCTTCCAAGCGACTGAACCAGGGAATTCCAGCAACCTTAACCACCACTGCAATTTCATGCTGCTCTTCTGCTCCAACTCCAAGAGCAAAAGAAAAAACTATAGCCAATACTAACAAAAAACTAATTAAAGCCTTTTTCATACCCAATCACCTCCTATTGATTTTTTGTATTACTTATTGCAAACAATTTAATTGTAAAAACATCTCTCTTTGAAAATCATTTAAGACACAATTAAAGTATATTCATTACCTCTGGAGCTGTCAATAAGAAAATTTGACCTTTGTTCACTATTTCAAAATTGAAATCCTCCACCTTTAGCAAGTAAGTGACTAAATAACATAGAACAACAAAGCTATAAAGGAGTGTCTCTTTATAACTCTTAGAAGAAAAAAACATTAAAAAGCAACTACACAGCCTATTCTTTAGATGATACACTTAACCGCAAAAACCTTTGTAACACCCTTCTACTCAGCATTTCCTCTTCTTGTCTGTACCTTTATATTATTATTTAACTGTCGTTTGACTAAACAATCCAGTATGCTCTTACCCTATTTTTTAGTCCCTTTAAGATATTTCTCCTCTAAAACTACTGCAATCATTTTACACCAATATGATCTCATTCTTCCTGGCAAATCCGGATAGTAACATTTGTGGGCTGCGGGTGATGAATTCTCTTTACGTTTATGGTTTAAGCACAGCCGATGCTTTAATTTTACTTTCTTTCAACAACTGTAAAACACGGTTGGCCTCTGTGAGCGGAAAAATCTCGGTCTTTGCCTCAAGATGATGTTTTTGAGCAAAATCCAGGAGTTCTCGAACATCCTGGCGGGTACTATTGGCCACACTTTTTATACTCCGCTCCCAATAAAGGAGAGAATAGGGAATCTCCGGTAGGGGGGTAGAATAAATTCCGGCCATAATCACCGCTCCACCTCGCTCCAGATAAAGGAGGGCGTTTTTAACTAAGTTACCAGCGGGGGCAAATATTATGGCAGAAGTCAGAAGATGAGGAGGGTGGTCTTCTGCCCTTCCTGCAAAAGAAGCCCCCAGATCTCGAGCTAAAAGTTGATGTTCAGGGCTTCTGGTAAAAACAAATATTTCCACTCCCTCTATTTTTGCTATTTGAGCTACAAGATGAGCAGAGGAGCCAAATCCAAAAATACCCAGAGTATCTCCTTTTTTTACCCCGCTCATCCGATAAGCTCGATAACCGATTACTCCCCCACAAAGAAGGGGAGCCAATTCTTCATCTTTATACCCTTCTGGCAATTTATACACTGCCTCTTGATGTGTGGCTACGTATTCAGCATATCCTCCTAGAACATCATAGCCAGTAAAAAGAGCACTCTCACACAAATTTTCTCTTCCGTCCTGGCAGAAGCGGCACCTCCCGCACACCCGATTTAACCAGGGAACCCCCACGAGCTCCCCCGGAGACAGGTCTTTTACCTTTTCTCCCACCTCTTCTACCACTCCCACTATCTGGTGACCAGGAATGAGAGGCAAAAGGTGATGCGGAATCTCCTCCTCTACAATATGGAGGTCAGTTCGACAAACCCCACAGGCTCTAATCCGGATCAAAACTTCTTCCTCACTGATTTGTGGAAGAGGAAGGTCGCAAAGTAAAAGAGGATCAGTCTCTATAGGAGCGGGTTTTTCCAGCACCAAAGCTCTCATTGTTTTGCCTCCTTAAACCATTCCCAGGTGTGGCCAATCCCTTCTTCTAAGGAAAAAGAAGGAGTCCAGCCCAGAGCTTCTCTGGCTTTTTCCGAAGAGAGAGCAATACGGTCTATTTCTCCCTTCCTCTCTTCTCCGAACACTACCGGGAAATCTTCTCCGCTAACTTTTTTCAAAACCTCCACCAGGTCTAAAACACTGGTTTCTTTACCCGTTCCTAAATTATATATTCCCGAGGCAGATAGAGCTAAAAGATTAGCTCTGGCTATATCTTCTATATAAACGTAGTCTCGAGTTTTTCGCCCATCACCAAAGATGATACAGGGCTCACCTTTAGCCGAAGTTCAACCTAAAATAGCTA
>DGDO01000036.1 GCA_002385475.1 Candidatus Sordicultor fermentans
GATTTGTCAATGGGTGGGGAGAAAAGGTTGGTAGTTATTCTGTAATAATATCACCATTAAAATTCTCGAGAAAACGTCCCTTTAGTAATAAAGTGAAAAGATGATACAATATCCTCGAGAAGACAGAAATTAAACTTTATGGGCACGTTGTTGATAACCAAAAGAGAGGAAGCATGGTTAAGCTACTTTTTTCCTGAAAGTGGATAGCCTTTTCATTATCTCAAATCGTCCTCTTCATGAGTTCTTTTTCTGACAGAACTCGTTCATCCTTGATACCTAACCTTTCTTTTAAGTTATCTAAAAAGTTAATCTCCATCAATGCCCTTCTCTACCCCTCTAAAGAGGGGGAAAACTATAAACCTAAAAGTTTTACAGGAAATAACTGGTAGAAATAAAAAAACACAATATCTCATAAAATCTGCATAATTCCTTTATGAATGAAGAAAAAAGAGAGATTGCCACCCACTGAGGAAGGTGTTTTTTCCTTCCTCAGTAGTTTTTGTCTTTTTTACGTTTTTAATCTCTTTTCTTTATCTCACGTCGTCGAGATGCTCAGGAACGACGGATAAGAAAGAAGTTGATAAGGGGGCACCCCCTTATAGCTCTGCGCCGTTAGGCTGCGAGACTTACAATGATACTGCCGGGTAAAATTACCCGTAATAATACCTTAGCGCAAGACGAGCGCAGGACAAAGAAAAAGTGCCACAATGGATTTCGCGGTTAACTATAGTTAACCCCCAGAATAGATATTTTTCGTTATTTTCCCTCTGGAGTTAGACCAGAATCAGTAAACTCCAGAAACTCTTGAATTACTTCGCTCTTTAGCAAGCGTCAGGGTAGCTCTCAATGAGGAGAGAAGCGGAAGTAAACCAAATCTCCATCTTTTATTTCATAGTCTTTACCTTCCTGGCGAATCCTTCCTTCTTCCCGGGATTTTCCCCATGAACCAATAGCTACTAATTCCTCATAGTTTATAACTTCGGCCTTAATAAATCCCTTTTCCATATCGGTATGTACTTTACCTGCAGCCTGGGGGGCTTTGCTCCCTCGGAGAAGTTCCCAGGCTCGCAATTCCTTATCTCCAAAAGTATAAAAAGTAATCAAGCCTAAGAGTTGGTAAGCTTCTTTCACTACCAGATTTAATCCCGTATCTTCAATACCAAATTCCTGGATAAATACTTTTCTTTCTTCAATAGGAATCTCTTCTAACTCCTCTTCCAATTTAGCAAAAACTGGTATTATCTTTTCTCCGCTTTCTTCCAGTTCCTTTTTAACCTCCTCAAAAAGATACTTACTGCTTTCGCTTTCGTCCAGATTAGCCACATAGATAAGAGGTTTTAGAGTTATGAATTGGTAAGGTTTCAATATTTCTTTTTCTTCTTCCTTGAACTCTAAAAAGCGAAGTGGTTTACCTCCTTCTAACCAGCGTTTTCCTTTTTCTAGAACTTCTTTTTCCAGTTTTAACCGTTCATCTTTAACTTTTCTGGTTAAATCTTGCAATTTCTCCAGTCGACGCTCCATAATTTCTAAATCCGAAAGCATCAACTCCAGATCCACTATTTCTTTATCCTGCAAGGGGTCAATTTTCCCCAGGGCATGAGGTACCTTTTCATCTTGAAAAAACCTGATTACCTCTATTACCGCATCTACGCCCCTGATATTACTCAAAAACTGATTGCCCAGACCTTCCCCTTTACTCGCTCCTTCTACCAGGCCAGCCACGTCTATGAACTCGATGGTGGCTCTCACCACTCGAGGAGGATGTAAAAGAGAAGCTAAAACCTCCAGCCGCTCGTCAGGAACCTCTACTATTCCCACGTTGGAATCAATAGTGCAAAAAGGATAACTGGCTACCGGTGCTTTAGCTTTCGTCAAAAGATTAAAAATAGTGGTTTTCCCCGAATTAGGTAAACCCACTATACCTACTTTAAGACCCATGCTCTATGCCTCGATAATACTTTCTTGGGGTTTTAGACGATGTCCTTTTCGGTAGATTTCCCGAATTTTTCCTTCCAGTTTCCGTCGGGAAACCATCACAAACCTATCACAGCCCATACACCTCAAGCCAATATCCACCCCTACTCTGACCACCTTCCATTCCTTACTTCCGCAAGGGTGGGCTTTTTTCAAAGTCAAAATATCACCGATTTCCAGCTTAATTACCGCCAAAATCGTCCTCCTTACTCGCTAAAAGTCTCCATACTCACTATTTTTTCCCAGGGTCGACGAGAAGTGGCTTGAGGGATTTTTACCGGGTATCCCATAGGAACTATTGCTACAACTCTCACCTCGGGAGGAATCTCGCAAATTTCTTTTACTTTTTCTTCATCGAAATCCCCTATCCAGCAAGTTCCCAAACCTCTATCCCAGGCCGCCAGCAAAAGATGAGTAACAGAAATAGCTACGTCTACCGGCCAGCTTTCCATATACCCACCAATAAAACCACCTCTTCCTGTAGCACAGGCAATAATAACTACAGGAGCTTCTCCCACAAACTCTTGACCGCCTGCTGCTTGAGCAATCAGTCTTTTTTTCTTATCACTTTTTATCACTATAAACTTCCAGGGTTGGAGATTACTAGCCGAGGGAGCCAAACGTGCTGCTTCCAATATTTCTCTCAAATCTTCCTCTTCCACTTCTTCTGCTCGAAATTTTCGAATGCTTCTTCGAGTCTGTATCAGTTCCTTAAAATCCATAGATATCTACTCCTCTCTCCTATGTTCACAAGAGTAAAGCTTATAAAGCTACAAACCCTCTCGCACAATTCAGCTAACAATCCTCATCATTAGAACAGCGAGGAATCCTTATTTCCGTATAGGGTCTCAACTTTAGAGGGTCTTCAATAACATCCTTGTTGGCTTCCATAATCAAAGGCCACTTTCGTCCATCTCGGTAATAACGACGGGCAATATCCCATAAATTATCCCAGGGAAGAATCACATAGGAAGTGTACTTCTCCGCTTCTTCCAGTTGAGCAGTCAGTTCGGTTATTTCCCTTTGCAGAGCTTCTATCTGAGCGTTTTTCTCCTCTAATTTCTGGTTCAAATCTGCTATAGCCTTTTCTTTTTCCACTTTTTCTCCTTCTAACTCTTCAATTTTTTCCCAGGACCCTTTTTCTTCTCTCAATTCTTCTAACTCCTGATCTATTTTAAGCATCTCTTCCTGTTTTTTACTTAACTCTTCTTCTAACTCCATTTTCTCCTCAGCTAAAGTTTTTATCTCTGCAGACAATTTCTCTTTACTCTCTAAGGGTTCTTCTACCGATAATACTTCTTCTCCTCCCATCCCGGAAGAAAAAACAACGCCTTCCTCTGAAGTTTCTCCATCTTCCTCTGAAGTAGAAGTTACAGAGTGGCTAATCTCCAGGGTTTGCTTTTCTTTATTCAGTTCTTTCCTCATCTCTTCTATTTTCTCTTCTATTGAATCAATCTTGGCCTCCAGCTCTTTCTTTAAAACATTCTGACTGAAATTGCTCACCTCTTCTAATCTCTCAGAGAGCTGGGATAAAGAAATTTTCAAGCTTTCCCAGGCATCCTGGCTCTCTTTAGACCAGTTAACGCTATAGGTTTCAATTTCCCTCAAACGTTCCTCCGCTGAATTTAGAAAAGTGGTTAATTCACTAACTTGTTTGTTTATTTCACTAATGGATTGCTCCATTAATTTCTGGTAATCTGCCAGCTCCTTCTCCCACAAAAGAATTTCCTCTTCTAATTTACTCAGCCTTTCTTCCCCTTCTTGCAAAGCTCGATCTTTTTCTCCCTCGAGACGAACAAGCTCTCTCTTTAACCTTTCCCCCTCTTCTTGCAGAATATTTATTTTCTTTTCCCACTCCTCCAGCTCGCTTCTATCCGGTAACTCCTGTTTAATACTTACTATCTTGGCCTCAATGTCCTCAAGAGTTGCTTCTTGCCAGTTACTGATATCCTCGCTTATTCCCTGCCACTTACTATCCCACTGAAGAGAAATATTGTTTAGCTCATCTTCCACTGAGAATAGACTCTGGTGCAAGGTATCAATGGTTTCCTTGAGCTCTTCTTTCTCCTGAACTAAGAGGCGAAGAATATCCTCCGCCTCTTTTCCCTGATTTTCCAGAAAAATTATTTTCTCTTCCAGAGATGTGGTTTCTCTTTCTAAAAGAGAACGTACATCTTCTATCTGTTGAGATTGCTGAGTTTGCACTGATTCTAATTTTTCCATTGCTCCCTGAAGATCCTGAAACAAATTCTCCAGGGCATCAATTCTTTTCTCCAGCTCCCGGATGGAGCTATCAATCTCTGTACTTTGCTCATTAATCCGGTCTAAAAGCATAGTGAAACGCTGATCAATGTTCAGTTTATCAATTTCCTTTTTGAGAGAGACCCAGGCCTCCTCCAAGCTTTGCTCCAGAAGATTAGCTCTTTCCTCTATAGCTTTTACTTCGGATTCCACAGTTGCCTTCAATCTTTCTAAATCTTGAAATTGCTGTTCTTGAATAACTTCCAGATAACTTTCCAGATTACTTATTTCTTCTTCTGCTTTTTTAAATCTTTCCTCCCATTGACTGGCTGCACTTTCCCACTCTGCTTGACTGAGGAATTGATTCTGAGCTTCTAACACCAGTTGGTTTATCTTTTCCAGCTCTTTTTTCCAATTCTCCAATTCGCCTTCTATTCTCTGAATAACCTCATCCCGCGGGGCAAACTCTCCTTTCAACTCCTCCATTACAGAGATAAAATTAGCTATACTTTCATCAGTTTTCGCAATAGAGGCTTCAATCTTTCCTAATCTTTCTCCCCAATCCAGTAAATCAACAGGAAGAGATTGAATTTTATCTTGAATTTGAGATAGAGAATCCTCTACTTTCTTTGCTTTTTCTTCCACCCCTCCCATCCTTTTTTCTAAATCAACCAAAGATGTTTTCCATCCTGAAACCTGAAACACTAAAACTACAGAAATAATCAAAGCTACCAGAGCAATTATAAAATTTAGCCAGTTCTTCACTGTTATCACCTCCTAGAAAAATTATAGCATTCTTTTGCTCTAAATCTTAATATTTACCAATTTAATAGATACCTATCTCGTTAAATCGGCTCATGGTAAAAAAAAATTACCCACTCTCCCCACCGGGGTTTTTAAGGTCCCGGGGTTCAACTATGTTTGCAAGATGCCCCTCAAACCCCAATTTTGCACCTCGAATCCTTTTTTACCCCAATCTTCTCTATCTCTATCCTCATTGCTACCAACTAAAGATTTACGAAGTATGTCAGGAAGGCTGGAAAAAACCATAATTTATGGTTCTTTACGATATAAAAGATTTCTATCTTTAGTCCTGAAATATTCAGGAAAAAGATAGAAATCACCAGAATTTAGAATGGCAAATATAACTTCTATACAGTATTAATCTTCAGCAGTAATTCGAGCGTAAACCACCCGGGCAAAATCTTTTTTAGTATTGCGGTCTACAAACCTCAAAGAGAGCAGAAGTTCGTATTCCTCATCCTCTAAGCTTCTTTTCCTCCACAACCGCTCCAGATCGGGGATACGGAAATGTTCTAAATCTAAGGTAGCCACTAAGTAATCTCGTCCCACGCTGGTCTTAACTCGAGCTTCTAATTTTTCTACCACCGATACATCGCCAGAACGATATAGTTCTACCACTTCGTCTCGAGAATAACCGGGAATATTCTTAAAAACAGTATGAATAACCATATCACCCAATTCTCTTCCCGCTCTCACTTCTTCTCGCACCTCCCACAACAGGGGAGAAAAATGGATTGTATCTTCTGTAATCTGTGGTTTTAGAGAATTAATATCTACACCCAGCTCTTCTATTTTTCTTAACGCTCGCTCCAGAACCACTTGCTTCGGTTCTCCTCTTCTTACTGATTCTCTGGCTATAATTGGCTCTTCCTGAGGAGTAAAAACCTCTTCTGGAGGTGGAGGAATAACGCTTTCCTTTTTCTCTTCTTTCCTTATCTCTTCAACTTCTCTTTGTCGAGGAAGGGCATCCCATCCCCTCCTCTTTTCTAACTCTTCGGGGATTCTGTCCTCGAGAATAGGAGAAACTCCCTCCTGTTCTCGAGAAGAAAAAGAAAAGTCTCGTTTAGATTTCTGCTCTCTCCAATCTTCATAATCCTCTTCCCGCCACATTCTCCTCTCCCGGGCATTTTCTCGGAGAATAAGAATGATGCTTATCAAAATAGCCACAATCAAAATGGCTAAAATCAAACCTATGATGTCCTGAATCCTCAAAGCTCCCTCCATAGTCACACCTCTATTCTTTCCGATCAAAATAAATACTCTTCCCCTCTGCCGAAAGGGGAATGCCTATTACTACATCATCCTGGGAAATCCCTATTTTCCTTGCCACTGCTCCAATTCGATACATAATACGATTATCCACATTAAAAAGAGAGGCAGTTTTAACCGCTGAACCCAGAGCGATTCCTAAATCTAAAAGGCGAAAAGCACATTGAGGACCCTTAAAATCAGCCTCTCTTTTTTCCGCTGCCTGAAGTTCGGAACAGCTGCTATAACCACATCCACTACAATTAAGGTTCATCACTGCCGCATCCTTTATCCCTATTAACAAAACCACTGGAGAATCCAAAACGTTCTTCCCATCCCTTATAAATCCTTTTATTCCCTGTTTCTCACCACAGTCAACCATTGCTTCGCCCAATCTTTTTACTTCCTCTCCTTTCACTATTTGAATGTTTATAAAATCCTTACCTCCCGATTTAGGCGCGGTGCGGGCAGAAACAGCCATAAAATTAGCTACCTGTTTCAAAACTTCTTCCAATTTTCATACCTCCTTTATTGTAAAATCAAGTTTCTTAGCCCCAATTCTCGTGCATAAGCTACTATCTCCCGGTAAGTCCTCTCATCTACACTCCGACTCAATTCCGGAAATAAATCAGCCTTATAACAAGGACGGTATTGCCTCATAAGAGAGATAAAAACATTCTGAGAAACATTCTCAGCCAGGAATCGCAAGTTTTCCCTGGCCTCATCTTCTAAGGAGGGGATGATTAAAATCCTCACTATCAACCCTCGCTTCGCTACCCCTTCCTCCCCCCACTCTACTTCTCCCACCTGACGGAACATCTCTCTTACTGCTTCTCTATTAATCCGGGGGTAATCTTGAGCTTCAGAATATTTATAAGCACTTTCTTCCCGGGCGTATTTCATATCTGGTAAATATATATCTACTAATCCCTCAATTTTCTCCAGAACTTCTTTTTTATCATACCCTCCAGTATTATAAACCACTGGAATGGTAAGACCATTCTCTCGAGCCTTAAGGAGAGAACGAAAAATCTGGGGAATAAAGTGACTGGGGGTAACCAGGTTTATATTATGGCAACCTCGATTCTGCAGGTAAAGCATAATTCGCGTTAACTCTTTTTCGGTAAGCTCCTCTCCTTCTCTTCTCTGGCTTATAGAATAATTCTGGCAATAAACACATCTCATATTACAACCAGAAAAGAAAATAGTACCTGAACCCTGGCTACCACTCAAAAGAAACTCCTCTCCTCGGTGGGGATGAAAGCTGGCTACCTTCGCCAGAGTTCCTCCCCCACAGAAACCTCGCTCTCCCCTCAAACGATTCACTCCGCAATTTCGGGGACATAAGTCACAATCCGCCAATCTATCCCAGAGATGATTAATTATATTTTCTTTATGATAGTTAACCACAAAAGTCATTATAATTGCACCCCTTCAGGGGGTTACCGGGAAAGGTTTTCCTTTCTGACAATATTTATGTTTCCTGCGTTTTTTATCAATTATTGCTTGTTTTTTATTTTCTCAATCTTTTAGTGTTTTTAATCCCGCACCACCAGACTCTCTCGCAATCCCAGACTTTTCACACAATACAAGCCTCTTTTTTAAATTATATTCAGATCTGTCAGGCAAAAAAAACGAGGCTCACAATGACCAGAGAAAGTAACTAACAGGGGAAGCGTCCTCTTTACAGTTTTGCCGCAATCTTGACTGATATTCAATTTCCAAGGTACACTTGCATTCCTCTAAAGCCTCAATCTCTATAAACTACCACCCCTATTTTCCCGCCATATAACGATAGGGGAGT
The DNA here is from genome assembly GCA_002385475.1 of Candidatus Sordicultor fermentans. Taxonomy (GTDB): domain Bacteria; phylum Atribacterota; class Atribacteria; order Atribacterales; family Caldatribacteriaceae; genus Sordicultor; species Sordicultor fermentans. The sequence goes on from DGDO01000036.1 coordinate 8,072, forward strand.
GTCCCCTATCGTTATATGGAACAATCCACTTTATCTTCAGGTAAATAAGGACTTTTTATAAAAATACCCCGTAAAAAGGAGTCTTCTGATGCATAAAGGTCGTGTTTTTCTCCTGGAGCAAGATATAAGGCACATCCTTTCTCTAAAGTAATCTCCTGTCCTTCAGTCCTTAATAATCCTTTACCTTCCAAAATGAAAAAAGTTTCCTCTACCTGGTTATGGTAGTGAGCCCCTAAATTAGTCCCTGGCTTAAGATAAAACACTCCCCAGTCTATGCGGGGACCTCGGAAAAGATATTTTATTCCCCAATCTCCAAAGCGATAAACTTTATCTTCTTCTCTAACTAATTCCATAAGTCAAGCCCTCCTCGGATGATAAATTGCTCTCTATTTCTTAAAGAGAGGCTTTTAAAAGAGTGTAGATTTCTTCTTCCCCCATAGGACGGGGATTTTCTCGAAGGTTTCTCCCTATCCTTTCCTCCTTTACTATCCCTTGAAGCATGTCTTCTTTTATTCCCAGCTCCCCCAAGCTAGTTCGTAAACCAATCTCCTTCATTAGATTTAAAAAGGCTTCTATAAATTTATCGATCAGGTCTTCCTCTCCTTCTATCTCCACAATGCGAGCTATTTTCTCATATCTGTCTTTTAGCACTTCTCGATTAAATTCTACCACCCGGGGAAAAAAAATTCCGCAGGCTTCCCCATGAACCACAGAAAACTCTGGACCAACAATATGAGACAAACCATGAGCTGGACCAGAAGCAGAGTTGGCAAAAGCCATAGCACTTATCATGCTCCCCTTGGCTACCTGTTTGCGATAATTTAGATTCTGTCCTTCTTTCACTGCCTGAGGAAGATACTTCCATAGTAACTCTATCGCTTCTTCAGCCAAAACCTCGCTTACCGGATTTACTTCTTGACTCACATAAGCCTCCAGAGCTTGAACCAGTGCATCTATACCGCTTGTCGCAGTGAGATAAGGACTCATAAACCGAGTATACAGCGGGTCGATAATCACTAATTTAGCTAAAAGATAAGGACTGCGGAAGCTTTTTTTAAGCTTCGTGCGGTAATCAGTAAGAACTGCATTGGTGGTCATCTCTGAACCTGTCCCGGCAGTGGTAGGAACAGCTATCCAGGGAATTCCTGGTGAGGAAAGAACTTTCCCCTCAAAATAAGGCAACACAGTATGGGAATTACCACATAATCCAGCAATAGCTTTACCACAATCTTGAGCACTTCCCCCTCCCAGGGAAATCACAAAATCACATCGTTCTCGATAAGCTAAATCTAAACCTCTATCTACTGTTTCTAAAGAAGGCTCAGGTTCTACCTGGTCAAAGATAGAACATTGTACCCCGGCTCCCTCAAGAGACTGAAGAATTTCTTCCAATATCCCGGTTTCTTGCATCGATTTTTTCCCGGTCACAAGAAGTGCTTTTTCTCCCCATCTTTTTACTAATTCTCCAGCTTTTTTGCCTTCTCCCCCGCCAAAATAAATTTCGGGAGGAAGACGAAAAACAAAGTTTTCTTTCATAGTTTCCTCCATACTCCCATTATTCTTCCTATAATTTCTCCATCGTCTGCTGATAGAGATAGATTGCCATCAATTCTTTTAATCTTTCCTCCATCGCTCTTGATGATTAAGGCTAAACCTTCTTCCCTTATTTCCTCCTCTTTTCTAATTAAAAGCCAGTCTCCTTTCAGAATATGCCAATCTTGCCAGTTATTTTTTTCTACTTGCCAGAAGAAAAAATCTCCTTCTCCTAAAAAATTGCGGGGTAAAGAAACAGGACCTCGAGAAAGACTGTTTAAAAAGGGAACATCCACTAAACCATCTTCCCTATCAGGGAAACACAGTTCTATAGTTCGGGCCTTAAAACGATTTCTTCTTATCATTCCTTTCTCTTCCAGTTTCTCGAGATGATAGTGAACGGTGCAAGAAGATAATAAACCTACTCCTTCTCCAATTTCTCTCACCGTAGGAGGATAACCGTTCTTTCTATAATAATCCTGAATAAAAAGCAGGATTTCTTCCTGACGGGGAGAAATTTTCTCTTTTTTTCTCATGGCTATCAGGGTATTATCGGGCAGGTAAGAGTTCTTTTCACTCCGCTCAAGGATTGAATTTCCTTGAGGATCAATTCACCAATTTCCCGGTTATTTTCTACCTCTACTAAAGCAATGAGGTCAAAAGGCCCCATAACTCTATCTACCCGCAAAAACTGAGACAATTGAGTTAACTCCTTTTTGATGGCTTGTGCTTTACCAGTTTGTACCTGAACCAGAATATAAGCTTGAACTGACAAAACCAAAACCCCCTATGCTACACTACATAATATCTCGAGAGGTGAGACGAATCACTTCATCAATGTATTGCTTTAACACAGCAGGAATCCCAGGAATATCGATATTTAAAAATCCCCGGGTAATGAGGGATAGAGATTCTTCCCGAGAAAGCCCTCGAGAGCGTAGATAATTTACTGCTTCTTCTTCAATGGGACCCACTGCTGCCTCATGAGACAGTCGACTACGGGGAGCTCCATGCACTTCCAGCTCCGGTATAGAAATAATTTCTGCTCTCTGAGAAAATAGTATTCCTTTGCATTCCAGATGGGCTTGCGCTTCATCATGATAAGAAATCAGCTTTCCTCGAGTATAAACTTTAGAACTATCTGCAGCACATACTCGAGAAATCGAATTGCCTCGACACCCGCCTCCCTTCAAAAGCAAAGAAGAACCAACATCGATGTAGGAATCTCCTTTAGCAAAAACAATACTCTGAAAATTGGCATCGGCGTTTTCTCCCTCCATGATAGCCTGAGGAAAAGTTTGCAAAGAAGAGAGAGGTTTAAGTAAAACGTAGGTATTACTGTAGAAAGAATTATTACCCATCTTTACTACCGTACGAGGGCGAACATGAAAATTCTCTCCCCAGTTATGAACCATGGTAAAAGTGAGACGAGAATTATCTCCCAAGTAAAATTCACTAACTCCAATATGCACGCCGCTTTCGTTACCTCGCACTGAAGCACAACCAGTAATCAAATTAGCTTCTGCCCCTTCTTCTAATATTACCAGATTATGAACACTCTGTATTCGAGACTCCTCAGAGAGGAGAAGACAGGCCTGGAGAGGAACTTCTATTTTTTGATGAGCAAAAACCCGAATAAAATAACCCTCCATGGGACAGATTTCAGAAAAAGCAGTGTATTTATCAGCATCTACAGGCACTAATCCCCACCAGTACTCCAGAAGTTCGGGATACTTCTCCAGAGCCTCACTCACTGCCATAATTTCCAATTTACCCTGAAAGGCATCCTGTATTTTCTGATAAACTGCCGAGCGGTCTACCTGAAGATAAGTTGCTGAGCTTTTGTTTTCTTCTAACTCCACTCCCGCATAAAGGGCTGCTTCCCGGAGAGAAGCAGAAATGCTTTCCACGCTATCTACTTCTTCCTGAGAAGAACAGAGATAAAACTCATTAAGGTCTACATCGGGACCTAAAGGTGCTTTTTTATTTAAAGCTTTCTCTGCCCTTTCTTTTATTTCCCTCAAGTAATCTTCTTTTACTTTCATCGTTCACACCTCAAGCATTCCTGATAACCTTTCTCTCTAATATCAACAAAAAGGTCTCGAGGATTACCACGGCATACAATTCTCCCCTCCATAAGGACGTGCCCCACATCAGCATTCAAATATTCTAAAATATATCCAGTGTGGGTAATTATCAGGCCCGACCTCTTTTTCGTCTTTACTTGCTCTCTCTCCAAAAGCTCACTTAAAGCTTTTCCAATCAAAGCAATGTTATCGAGGTCTACCCCTGATTCTGGCTCATCTATGAGAGAAAGAAGAGGACGCTGCAAAAAAAGCTGAAAGAGCTCCGCCCTTTTAGCTTCCCCTCCCGAAAAACCCAAGCCAATGCTGCGCTCCAGAAGATAGGTACAGTTAAGTTTTTCCGCTACTTCTTCTATAAGAGAAGAACCCCCATTAACTATTATCTCCCCTAAGGTCCTAAGCTTAACCCCGGGAATGACAGGCATTTTTTGAAAAGCCATACCTATCCCCATCTTAGCCCTCTCTTCCACGGTTAAAGGGAGAATGCTTTCCCCTTGAAAAAGTATATCCCCTCTCGTTACCTCATATCCAGGCATCCCCATAATAGCCATTAAAAGAGTAGTTTTACCCGCTCCGTTAGGACCGAGCAAAATGTGGACCTCGCCCGGTCCAATCTCCAGATTTACATCCTGGAGGACTTCTTCTCCTCCTACTCTAACTCCTAACTCCTTAATTTCTAACATACCATCACCTTCGCTATAATTATAACACTTTATTATTCCAGGCTAAATCATCACCACCTGTGCTCTTTCAAAGCCATTAAAATTGGTAGCTGAAGCCCAGGAATAAGCTCCAATATCAGGAACCACAATCAGATCTTCCAGCTCTAAGGGAGGTAGTAAAACATTCTCTGCCACCACATCTAAAGAATCACAAGTAGGACCGGCCAGAACAGCTGGTAACTCTTCCTTTGATTCTCGCAAAGGTAAGAAACGAAAAGTGGCTTTATCAAAAGGAATGGCAGAAAAAGTTCCGTATATTCCATCATCCAGATAGTACCACGTAATCCCGGAGCGTACCGCTTTTCCAATTACCTTGGTTATCAGAAAAGCTGCACTACCCACTATTACTCTCCCCGGTTCAGCTATAACTCGATAACCATCTTTCAAAAACTCTTGAAGATGGGGATTAATGGCCTTACTAAATGCTTCCAGGCTTTCATCTCCTTCTTCCTCATAGAGGCTAAGAGGAAAACCTCCCCCTATGTCTATGACAGAAATAGAGATTTCTCCCGAAACTTTTTCTATAATTTCACTGACTTTTTGCAGAGAATAAAGATAATTATTAACATTTGAGCAGGGAGAACCCACATGGAAACTTATACCTGCTGGCTTAAGTCCCATATTTTTTGCTTGAAGGAGTAGTTCTGGAGCCATATCCGGCTCGGCACCAAATTTGTAGGAAAGATTGGCTCGAGACCCGTTAGAAGGAGTTTTTATCCTGACCAATAACTGGGCTTCAGGATAAACCATGGCAATTTTTTTCAGTTCTTCCTCATTATCGTATGTCATAAGGTTTACCCCTATTTGCCGAGCATAGCGAAGACCCTTTTTCCTTTTGATGGTATTAGCAAAAATCATTCTCTCCGGGGGAACTCCCTGGCTTGAAACCAGCTCTATTTCCTGGAAGGAAGCCACATCAAAAGAAGACCCTATCTCTTTCAAGGTTCTGATTATGAAAGGATGAGGATTAGCTTTTACAGCATAGAAAATTTCTATGCCCGGAAAAAATTCTTGAAAAGCACGGTAATTCTGCAACAATTTTTCCTCGCTGACTACAAAAAGAGGAGTATCAAACTGCTTCACCAGAGAAATAATTTCTTCTTCGCTAACTGGTATAGCTCTCTCCCAAACTTGATTAGTTCTGTCCATTAACAGGCGTCACCCACCATGATTTATATGTCACGCTTACTTTTTTACTTTTCAGCGTCCGTGTGCAGTATAATAGCTCAAAGCAGTTTTTGCAAGAATCAAACTTTATTTTTATGGCTATTTTATGATAGCGTTATAGCTACGGGGGAAAAGCCTTTGTAGCTCTCCTAAACACAAAATTATGCAGATGAGAGCAAGAGGTCAATTCCCTTAGAGAATATATTTTCTATAGCGAGGGTACAGAGAACGATGTAAAAATATAATAAAGGAAGTAGCATGATGCAGAAGTTGCTGGTATCAGCTCTCCCGAATTGTGAAAGAAAATTCAGGGGAATTAAGGGATATGCTTTGATTCCAGAAATGCTCAAGAAATATCGAGGCAGAAGAAAATATAGAAACTGCTGTGTTAGGGATATAGAGTTTTATAAGAGCTGCCAAAATATTTTTAACTGAAAACTTGACAGGCTCTAAACTTATAATTCCTGACAGTCATGTTTTGTATTTCCACTCTTTGCACTCTGGAGATATACTGTTAAAGTATTATTGCAAGATATTGAAGCCTTATATCGTTTATCAATATTTTAGGAAGGAGAAGAAGGGCATGGATTTGAGAGTTTTATCTCGAGAGGACATTTTCTCACCCCGGCCAGAATGGCGTTTTGAACCAGAAGCTCCCGATTATTTTGCCATGTATTCAAGTCTTTGGGGAGGAATTGTTAAAGACCCGGCTTTAATGCTTATTCCCTTAGATGACCACATGGTCCACCGGGGAGATGGAATATTTGAAGCTTTCAAGTGTGTTAAGGGACATATTTATAATTTTGATGCTCACTTATCCCGATTAGAAAATTCTGCCCGGTTAATTTCTCTAAACTTGCCTTTCGATCTGGAAACTATTAAAGAAATCACTTTAAAAACGGTAGCTATTGCAGGAGTGAAAGATTGCAGAATACGCATCTATGTTTCCCGGGGTCTGGGAAATGCATTTAGTTGTAGCCCGGTAGATTGTAGAAGCCAACTCTATATTGTGGTATTAAAAGAAAGCGTTCCTCCACCTTATTATTATACCGACGGAGCATCGGCAATAACGAGTTGCATACCTACCAAAGCCTCCTTTTTTGCTCAAGTGAAGTCTTGCAATTATCTCCCCAATGCCTTAGCTCACTTAGAAGCTCATGAAAAGGGAGCAGATTTTGCGATTATGCTCGACCAGCAAGGCTACTTAGCAGAAGGACCGACTCAAAGTATAGCCATAGTGGACCATCAAAAAATATTTAAATACCCCAGACTGGATAATACCCTGAAAGGTACTACTTTACTCCGGGCAGTGGCACTCGCTGAAGAGCTGGTTGAGGCTGGAGAATTAAAATCAATTTCCAGCAGCGATATCTCCAGGGAAGAAGCCTACAATAGCTTGGAGATGTTCGCTTTTACTGTGGGAATTGCTGTAGTGCCAATAGTAAAATATGATGAGAAAGTCATCGGTACTGGAAAACCGGGGCCAGTATTTCGTCGTCTCTTGAAGCTATTTCAAAGAGATTATACAGAAAATAGGGAGCTTTTGACCCCCGTTCCTTACGATGAAGTAGCTAATGGTTAGACGATAATTATCACAAAATCCCGGTATTAGCTATGGCTTTCGAACTCTTAGAATGCTACTTTTTGATAGAATTAATAATTAAGATATATTAAAAAAAAATAAAACTACTGACACATAAGGCACCGAGAAATCACTTCATAACCATCGGCCTCTTCTATGTTATGAGGTAGTATCAAACGAGGATGGATGGTAATAAATTCAGGAACAGGCTTATTTGCACAAAAACAATCTATCAAATTTGCTATTTCCTGGGCCAGTTGAGAGGGCTTAAAATCCACCACTGCCTCTATCTTTCCCTGAAGCAGAGCAAAAAGCATCTCCGGAGAAGCCTCCAATACCACAAGGGGTGGAGGAGATTCGACCTCAGAAAATTTATCAATCAACTGCCTCCCTGCTTCAGCATTTCCTGCTATTATTAAAGACTTTTCTCTGTTGGAAATCAACTGCTCGAGTGTATCTTTATCATTTTCTCCTATCTCTCTGAAACGGGGATAAAACTCTTCATTTAGCCCCTGCCTCAGGTGTGGAGCAATTTTACCCACTCCCCAGATGGTGAAGTGTTCATCCAGAAAAAGCTTTTCTACTACCTCTCTTCGGAAAACTTCTATTACCTCTTCTACCTCCACCCTTATCTTGCAAGAAGGGAACCCCAAAGGAGGCGCAACCCCTTCCCAGAAAAGAAGCAAGGGTTCTTTATCTTGAGGGATTTGTGACAGAATAGAAGAAAAATATTTTTCCTCACCCAAAAACACTATAAGAAAAGCCTTTTCTGGGGGAAAGCCCAGAGATAGCTCTTCTAAAGAGCAAAGAGGAATTAAACGCACCCGAGAAGGGGAAAGGAGCCTTCTTAAATGAACTTCTAAAAAAGTAGAAAAATAATCGAGAGAAGAAGAAAGAAGCAATACTTGAGGAGCCTCCTGCCCCGGAAGCGGGCTTCCCCCTCCCAGAATTATGAGAATAACTAATAATAAAAAATAACGTTTCAAATTTTTCTTCGGCGAATGAGAAATTGGTTAAGCAGAACACTGCCTATCAAAACTAATCCTAAAGCTCCCAGTTGCCAGATCTGATGAATACCAGCCAGTTGTAAACCATTATTAAGCATAGTTATGATAGCCACACTCAAGAGCACTCCTCCTACTGTTCCTTCTCCTCCTTGAATACTAATACCTCCCAAAACTGCAATAGTAATAGCCTGCAATTCATAACCTGTTCCGATATCCGGTCGAGCACTGGCAATACGAGAAGTAATTACCCAGGCAGCTAAAGCACTCAGTAACCCAGAAAGAGCATAAACAGTAAGCCGTACTCTACTTACATCAATTCCAGAAAAAGTTGCCGCTGTCTCATTGCTTCCCACACCATAAAGTTTTCTTCCCCAGGCTGTGCGGGAAAGCAAAAAGTGGAGAATCAGAAGGACGGGAACAAAAATGAAGAGAACCTGGAAAGGTATTCCCCCTATTCTATACTGTCCTATGAAGTAAAAAGACTTAGAAAAATTGGAAACTGGCATAGGGTTAGGCCCAAACTGGGGGTCTACAGCAATGATTAGAGCCAGAGAACGATAAATATACATACCAGCTAAGGTAACTATAAGAGGAAGTATCTTGCCCACGCTAACTAATAACCCATTAAATAAACCTGCAGCTAAACCGGTTAACATACCAATCACCACAGCCAGAGAAGGAGACAATCCTACTCTACCAATAAGAACTCCAATAACTATAGCTACTAGACTCATCATTGACCCCACCGAGAGGTCAATCCCTCCCCCACCGGAGAGAATCACCAGAGCTTCTGCCAGTGCCAAAAGGCCCAATTCCACTCCATATTGAGTCATGTTAGTTAGGTTATAGAGATTTAAAAAACCGGGAACAGTAAAAGACAATAAAATAAATAAGATAACAAAAAGCAAAGACAGAAAAAATACCCGATTGCCAATTATGGTATCCCAGATATCTCTTTTCATCTCGTCTCTCTCCTGGCTCTTATTATGTCAGCTAATACAGAGATAATAATTAGCGCTCCAATCACTAAGCCTTCACTCAACGCCGGTACATTGAGTAGCACCATTCCATTTTTTATAATACCCACCAAAAAAGCTCCCAGTAGACTTCCGATGATAGTTCCCCTTCCTCCCAAGGCACTGGTCCCTCCTAAAACTACCGCTGCAATCACATCCAGTTCAAAGCCCATACCGCTGTTGGTCTGAACAATACCTGTCCGAGCAGCATTGATAAGACCGGCAAATCCTGCTAAAGCTCCAGTTAAAGCATAAACAAAAATAATAGTGCTTTTCAAATTGACTCCTGATACTCGAGCAGCTTCAGGATTATTGCCCACCGCGTAAATATGACGACCCAGGGGTCGATAACTCAAGAAATAGGAAAAAACAATAATGAGGAAAGTAGCAATCCACATAGGAATAGGCACACCCAACCATTTACCCAGACCTATGGTTCGGCAAGCAGGAGGAATACCTGATATCCACCTTCCCCCCAGAGTCTGGAACATCAAAGCCCTGATCAAATTCATCATTCCTAAAGTAGCAATAATAGGAGGAACATCTCCCCAAACTATGATAGCTCCATTCACAAAGCCAATGCCCAATCCCACCAAAACAGCAAGCACCAAAGCTAAAAAGGGAGAATAACCTCCCATAAGAAGATATCCACTAACTACACAGGCCATCCCCAGAGTAGAACCCGCTGAAACATCTATTCCTCCAGTTATTATTACCATAGTCATTCCAATAGCGGTAATGGCCACTCCAGATAGTTGTAACAAGAGGTTAGTAATATTGCTCACCGATAAAAATCTCTCAGTAGTAAAAGAAAAAATAGCGCTAAGAATTAAAATCAAAACTAAAACAGTAAACTCTCTTCTTCTCACTATTCTCTGGAAGTTAATCATGGTTTTCCCTTCCCACTAATCGGATTTACCGGGAAGTACTCTTTCTCCGGTAGCTGCTCTAACAAGGTTGGTAGAACTTATATCTTCTCCTTCAAAAACTCCGGTAATTTTTCCTTCATGCATCACTATTACCCGATCGGCCAACTTTAATACTTCGGGCAACTCAGAAGAAATGATTATCACCACAATACCTCTTTCCACTAACTGAGCAATCATCTGATGAACTTCAGCTTTGGCTGCCACATCTATTCCCCGGGTGGGCTCATCGAGAATAAGTATCCGAGGATTAACCCCCAACCATTTAGCAAGAACTACTTTCTGCTGATTACCTCCGCTTAGGCTAAACACTTTAGCTTCTAATCCAGGAGTGCGAATACTAAGCTCTTTTACATATTTTTCTGCTATTTCTCTTTCTTTTCTGGTATTAACTATACCGAGATGATTGGTTATTTGCCTCAAAATAGAAACAGTGATGTTATAGGAAACACTCAAAATAGGAAAAAGACCCTGGCTTTTGCGGTCCTCGGGAAGATAAGCTATCCCTTGCTCCATAGCATGACGAGGAGAATGGACTTTAAATTTTTCTCCTCGGTAATAAATCTCTCCACTATCCGGAGAAATAATACCAAAGATGGCTTGCGCCACGTCAGTTCTTCCTGAACCAACTAACCCGGAAAAAGCTAATATCTCTCCCTGGAAAGCTTCAAAACTTATATCCTCAAATTTCCCTTTTTTAGTAAGGTTTTTAACCACCAGTACCGGTTGCTCGCTTTTCTCCCCTCCATGTTCTATTTCTTCTACCAGATGTTTACCAGCCATCAATTCCACAATCATTTCTCGATTTACTGCAGAGAGAGGATAGTCCCCTACCACCTCCCCATCCCGCATAACAGTGACTCTATCAGCAATCTGAAAAATCTCTTCCAGACGATGACTTATATAAATTATTCCCACTCCCTGCTCTCTTAATGTTTCAATAATTTGGAACAATCTCTCAGCTTCGTGCTCGGTGAGAATAGCAGTAGGTTCATCAAAAATAATTACTTGAGATTCATAGGCCAGAGCTTTGGCAATTAAAACTAATTGCTGCAGGCCGACGCTCAGCTCCCCCATAGGTTGCCTCAAGAAATGAGGAGCAATGTTCAAGGAAGCAAATAATTCTTGGGCCTTTTCTTCTTGCCGTTTCCAGTCAATATTACCCCGAGGCGTTTTTATTTCCCTCCCCAGGAAAATATTCTCTACCACTGAAAGATAGGGATAAATCAGCGGATCCTGATAAACTGCAGAAATCCCCATCCCCTGGGCCAACCGAGGAGAAGTTATTTCTACTTTTTGGCCTCCGTACCAGATTTCTCCCTCATCAGGAAGCAGAGCTCCAGATATGATTCGAATTAAAGTAGATTTTCCGGCTCCATTTTCTCCCACTAAAGCATGTACTTCTCCCTGCCGGAGAGAAAAATCCACTTTTTTTAAAGCCCTAACTCCTCCAAAAGATTTGGAAATTTCCCGGCACTCCAGAATAGTAGTTTCCATATTTCAACTCCCTATAATAAAAAGGAGAGGGCCAGAGACCCTCTCCAAAGTTGATTCATAAACTATAGGCTAAAAATCAAAGTCATCTACATTGCTGGCATCAAAAACCATTGGTGGTCCCAAAATCAGCATCTTGCTCTCTGCTGCATAACGAGGTTTGGTAGAAATTCCGGGAACTTCATATTCTATTCCTTCTTCAAATTGATTACCATCTAAAAGATATTTGGCCGCCCACACGGTTAAGTAACCCAGGTCTACTGGATTCCACAATACAAATGATTTAACTGCACCATTTTTGACATATGGTCTCATCATAGAGGGCACCGATACTCCAGTCGCTACGATTTCTCCAATTTTCCCCGCCTGAGTTACTGCTTCTGCTACCCCGGGAGCCGAAGTGCTGCACTGACCAATAATACCTTTGAGATTAGGAAAAGCATTGATAAGGTCTAAAGCTACATTAATGGCCAGCTGTACATCTTCTTCAGCATAGCGAATGGTAACTAATTCCATATCAGGATATTCAGCTAACCTCTCCAGCTCGTAAAGAATCCAGGTGTTGAGGTTCCAGGCAGTAGGGCCACAAGAAACGATGGCAAATTCCCCTTCATAATCCATCGCCTTAGCTAACTCATCCATAGTGGTGTAGCCAATTTCTTTTTCTATAGCCTGATTCACAAATAAGTCCCTCACCTCTTGAGCCCCGTCAGTGTCACTCGTTAAAACCAGGATACCTTTCTCCTTAGCTTTTTCGAGAACTGGAGTAATAGCTGCAGGGTCATTAGGAGCAACAGCAATAGCATCTACTCCCTGAGTGATGAGATTATCAATAGTTTCAATCTGTTTTGCAACATCGGCAGTTACTGGACCGGTATAGATGAATTCCACTCCTAAATCTTCTGCCGCTTTTTTCCCTCCTTCTTCCATAGCATTAAAGTAAGGAATACCAACTAACTTAGGCACAAAAGCAATCTTATATTTCTCCTGAGCAAAAACCGGCAGAGCAAAAACTAAAAGAAACACCAGAGCGAGAACAATGGAAAAACGATACTTTTTCATAAAACCTTCCTCCTTTACCATGTATTTGGTTAATATTAATTATAATATACCCTTTAGATAAGTCAATCCGTTTTTTCCTGATATTTACTCAAATTCCATAACAATCGGAAAAACTTCCTATCAATTTAGCAATGAATAAGTATTAATTCTAACCAATCAGGAAACATTTTTGGAAAAAGGTGATTAAAAACACTGGAAACCGGATAAGAGCAATAAGCTTCAGATAGCACAAAGCCATCCTCTGTGTATTAGAAAGATAAAAAGAGATTGGAATTTGAAAAGATAAAGAATGCTCTCCTCGTAGCTTTTAAGCAAACTTGGGTTATAAGGTATAATAATTAAAAAAAATCATCCAAGGAGGTCTGACATGCGCAAAAGGAAATTAGGTTGGACTGATCTCGAACTCACTGTGATAGGCTTTGGTTCCTGGGCTTTAGGAGGAGGAGGGTGGGAATCCGGGTGGGGCCCTCAAGACGATGAGGAGTCCATTGCTGCTATCCACAGAGCCTTAGATTTAGGCATAAATTGGATAGATACTGCCGCTGTTTATGGATTAGGACATTCAGAAGAAATTATAGCTAAAGCCTTAAGAGGTATGAGCGAAAAACCCATTATTGCTACTAAATGCGGATTGGTATGGAATGAGAAGGGAGAAGTTTTTGGGTGCTTAAAAAGAGACAGCATTCGCAAAGAAGTAGAAGACAGCCTCAGACGACTGGAAGTGGAAGTGATAGACCTCTATCAAATCCACTGGCCAGATCCCGACCCCGATATTGAAGAGGCCTGGAGCACCATGGCCGATTTAGTAAAAGAAGGGAAAATCCGTTACGCTGGGGTTTCTAATTTTAACGTGGAACAAATGAAAAGAATTGAAAAAATCCATCCCATCGCTTCTCTGCAACCCCCCTACAGCATGATTATGCGAGATATAGAAAAAGAGATTTTGCCTTATTGTGCAGAAAAAAATATGGGAGTAATAGTGTATAGCCCCATGCAAAAGGGATTGCTAACTGGCAAATTTACCCCGGAGCGGGTGAAAAATCTTCCTCCTGATGACCATCGCCGGAGTGACCCCCAATTTAATGAACCCTTGCTCAGTATCAACCTGGAATTAGTAGAGAAATTAAAACCCATCGCTGAAAAACACGGAAGAACCCTGGCTCAACTGGCCATTGCCTGGGTATTACGACGTCCGGAGGTTACTGCTGCTATAGTTGGAACCCGACGTCCTTCTCAGATTGAAGAAACATTTCCCGCTGGAGATTGGGAGTTAGCCGCTGAAGATATAGAAGCCATCGAGAAACTATTACAAGAAAGAGAAGAAAAAATAAAAAATCTTTAACTTCTGCTTGCTATAAAAAGGTGTCTACCGCCTGGTAGACACCTTTTGTGTTTTATACCTCCAAAATACCCCCTTACGATAAGGATAGTAAATAGTTTCTGTCCCCATCACAAGAAATGATGAGCTCTTCTGAACATTGAAAAAATATTTCCAGGAAAAGAGAAAAAATCTGTTATAATTTCAGAACAGCCAAAAAGAAAGGAGCTTTATTTATGCCTTTAGTCTCTACTCAAACTATTCTAAAATTAGCTGAAGAGAAGAACTTTGCTCTTCCTGCTTTCAACGTTCCTATACCTGAGTTTATTTTGTGGGTTTTGGAAGAAGGAGAAGAAATGCGTGCTCCCCTGATTATCCAGGTAGCTCCGGTGGAATATGAAGCCCTGGATATAAGGATGTTTTATGGAACGTTACTTTTTCTATCTCAGAAATTTTCTATACCCTTTTCTCTCCACTTAGACCATGCTCATCACCTAGAAGATATTCTTTTAGCCATACAAAATGGTTTTTCATCGGTAATGATCGACGGTTCCCGTCTACCTTTAGAAGAAAATATTCGTCTGACCAATAAAGTAATAGAAATTGCCCATCCAGTGGAGGTACTAGTAGAAGGAGAATTAGGAAGAGTAGGAGGATTAGAAGGAGATGAAAGCTGGGAAGAGAAAAGCAAAGAAGAGGATTTCTTTACTTCCCCTCAAGAAGCGCAGGAGTTTACTGGTAAAGCACCAGTAGATATGCTGGCTGTGGCAGTAGGAACTCGTCACGGATTATACAAAGGGAGAACACCCCAGCTCCAATTTGAGCGCATTAAAGAAATCAGAGCGAAAACCAGTTTACCTCTCGTCATTCATGGAGGAAGCGGTACACCTCGAGAGCAACTACGAAAGGCAGCGCAACTGGGAGTGAGAAAGATAAACTTTAGCACCGCCTTGCGAGTGCAATACTTAAGTGCTTTCCAAGAATACTTAGCGAACCATCCCGAAGAGCTCATGGTGGGTAAAATTTTACAGGGGATAGAAGGCAAAGTAAAAGAAGCGATAAGGGAATGTATAATTGCCTCTTGCGCAGAGGGTAAAGTGTAACGTAAGTTACTCTCCGCATTATTTCCAGATTATTTATCAAACGCCTATCTCTCCTCTCTTTTTTTCTAGGAGAGGAGAGTCTTTTTTTTGAGATTTCATTGTTTCCGATATTCCCGAAGTCAGTAATCGGGAATGTAAATAAGTTTAAAAATTGTAGATTCGGCTCAATCAGTTTTCTTCGTTTTTATCCTCAACACACAACAAAACCCGAAAAATTACCGAATCTCCTTCCCCATAATGAGCACTGATTCTCCCGCCCATCCGCGCCACAGCCTCTTTAGCTAAATATAACCCCACTCCTC
>DGDO01000068.1 GCA_002385475.1 Candidatus Sordicultor fermentans
AGATGTGTATAAGAGACAGCGGTAGAGCGGCAGAAATGATTGACGAGTGGAAAGCTGACGGAAGGCATGGCCAAGTTTTTAATATGACCAGCAACTGTCTCTTCACCGGGTCGCCAATAGCTATTCTTGCCTGGTTAAAAAAATACCAACCAGAAGTCTTAGAAAAGGCTAAGTATCTTGTGTTTGCTAAAGATTGGATAAAATTTAAATTGACCGGGGCCATAACTACTGATTCTTCCGATTTATTTATGTTCCCTCAGCCTATAGAGGGAGAAACTCTTCCCCTATTGGAGATGTTTGATCTCTCTGGGTTAGAGAAAATTATTCCTCCCTTAGAAAGTGCTTTTGCAGTTATAGGAAAAGTGGGAAAGGAAGCAGCCGCAGTTACTGGGCTTGAGGTAGGTACTCCGGTAGTTAATGGCGTCGTAGATGTAGCTTCTTGTGCTATTGCTTTGGGAATTTTGGAATTTGACCAAGTTTATTCTATTTTAGGCACTACTTGTTTTAACGCTTTTTTGAGCAAGAAATCCAGTCGACTTTTTGAACCCCCAGGAGTGGGGATTACTGTCTCTTATCCCTTAAAAGATGCTTATCTTCGGGCAATGGGAACTATGGCGGGAACCTTGAGTTTAGACTGGTTCATAGCCCGGTTTTTAACCGATCAAAAGGAATCTTATTCTGAACAAAGTTCATTATTTTCTTTTTTAGAAGACGAAGTTCAAAAGATCCCGCCCGGATCGGAAGGGGTGATATTTCTTCCTTACATTAGTCCGGGAGGGGAAAGAGCTCCTTTTATTAATCCTCATGCGCAGGGGGTTTTCTTTGGTTTACGCTATAATCATACCAGGTTTCATCTCTTGCGAGCAGTGTACGAAGGGGTAATATTTTCAGTTATGGATTGTTTTCAGGCTTTTTCCTTATCTTTTGAAGAAATGAAGCTCGCCGGTGGTGGGTCCAAAAGCCCTTTTTGGTGTCAACTGATTGCAGACGCTTTAGCTACTAAAGTGGTGGTACCAAAAACTCAAGAGTTGGGAGCTTTGGGGGTAGCTTTGATAGCTGGAGTGGGAGTAGGGCTTTTCTCTAGCTTGCCAGAAGCTCATCAAGCCACTTTTGAAGTCAATCGAGTTTTTTATCCTGATTTAGTAAATCATCAGTTTTACCAGGATAAATTTGAGGTCTACCGGGAGCTAAGAGTTAAAGTAGAAGATATATGGAGTGTAAACGATCAACCGATAGGGAAAATTGGTAGTTATTCGGGTAAAGACTTATAAAATAAGCGGGGCAATAAGGGAATTTCCCTTATTGCTCTCATCCGTCATCCCTGCGTGTTTCTATCAAACGTTCGGAGGTTTTTATAATCTTTAGGTTCCTGGCTAAAGAGAGTTCTACTATCTTCCGTGGAGGGGAGGAGTTATAATGATTTTTATGGTTAACTATAATTAGGGAGGTAAACAGTGGTTGATGATTATAGTGAATATGACTTGATGGGTGAAGTTGCTCGAATGTATTATTATGATGAGCTTACCCAAGATAAAATTGGCGAGATATTAGGTCTTTCCCGACAGAAAGTGTGGAGAATTTTAAAAAGAGCTAAAGAAGAGGGAATAGTTCAAATTAGAGTAGAAGGGTCTTCTCGGGTTGACTCAGAGATAGAGGACGCCCTCCGGGAAGATTTTGGTTTGAAAGAAGTAGAGGTAGCTCGGGTTTTTGCCACAGAAGAAAAATTAGTAGTGAAAAAAGTAGCTCAATTAGCTGCTTCTTACCTCAAGGAAAAAGTCGAACCTTATATTTCTTTAGGAGTGGCTTACGGTCGGACCTTATTTGAAATGACTAATTTTTTACCTGATAATCCGGTTATGGGTCTGCGGGTTATCCAAATCATGGGAGGATATGGTAAGTTAAAAGGGGAAGTAATGGCCGTTGAATTGGCTCGAAAAATTGCTGAAGCTTTTCAGGGGGACGTAGTTTATCTTTTAGCTCCTGCTTTTGCTCAGGATCCTCAAGCCAAAGAGGCTATTGAAAACCAGGAGAAGATAAAACGAGTTATGGATTTGGCTAAAACAGTGGATATTGCTTTGGTAGGGATTGGTGGAGTCTCTCCTGTTTCTACCCTTATGGATACGGGAGAAATTTATCCTCAAGAGCGAGAAGAGCTTCTGAGAGAGGGAGCGGTAGGTAATATTTGTGGTAATTTCTACGATATTGAGGGTAATCAGGTGGAGAGCTCAGCTGATAAAAGAAGGATTTCTATTAGTTTGGAAGATTTAAAAAAAATACCTGTAGTTATCGGTGTAGCTGGAGGAAAAAGTAAGTTGGAGCCGATTTTAGGAGCATTGCGAGGTAAATTAATTAATGTGCTCATAACTGATGAGTTGACCGCCCGTGATTTAGTGAAAAAAGATTAAGGTTGTTAGCTGCAAAAAACATGATAATCCTGAAGGGCTTTTTTTCTCCTGTTGGTCCGGGAGTTCCTGGGATCGTTGTTCCACCCACTGAGGGAGAAAGTGTCCCTCAGTGGGTTTTGTCTTTTTGTTCTGCTTTCATGTTTTTGCTTTTAGCGCCGCAGGTTGTTTTTTTCATTCCCGAAATTTAGCCGGCAATCTGCCTCATCCGTCATTCTCGAAATCTTTAATCGGGAATCCAAAGATTTTTGCTGAGAGATGCTTTTGTTTATACCCCTGATAGAAACATTCAGAGGTGACAAGCTTGTGGGAATTTCACCTTCACCCATAAGGGGGGAATAGGGGGTTTTCCCCTATAGTCGGAGTTATAAGGGGACAACGCCCTACTGAGGGATGCTCTGACCAGAGAAACCAGATGAGGAATAAAACCAGGGGAGGCCAAACCTAATTTCACTTGCTGCTGCCAGACTCCTAAAAGATGACTTTTCACTCTTCTGTACCAGGAGCAGATTTTCTGTCTGGTTCTCTCCTCATAGGGAGCACCACTTGTTTTCTCTTCTATCACTGATTCAATCACTGCGGCACTGTAACGTTTGTAGGGAACAAAGATATCGGGTAGCTCGATATGCATTCTCTTACACTTCTGGCAGCGTAATCTTCTGAGAGAGAAAACCCAGCGTTTCCCATTGTGGTCTAAGAGAACTCTCTTTCTCCGGTCATAAGGTTTTAGTTCTCCCTGGCAGTAAGGACAGTGAATGGTTTCCCTCCCCGTCACCAGAAAAAGTGGTGATTGCTATCCCATTCTTTGGTATAGTGTGATACAATAATCATACCTTTTGGGGGGCCTCGGGGAATTCAGTTATCCATCTTCGAGGTCCTTCTCCTTTCCTCAGTATTTTCC
>DGDO01000109.1 GCA_002385475.1 Candidatus Sordicultor fermentans
ATGAAGGTGGGGAGGAGTCACACCGTTTCAATCCCTCGTAGGTAGGCTACAAACTTCTATCCGTATAGCAAAACCTAGTAAAACTATATAGTTTCAATCCCTCGTAGGTAGGCTACAAACCTTGACTATGGTAGTATATGAATGCCAGCAAGCACTGTTTCAATCCCTCGTAGGTAGGCTACAAACTCACAATTCGGATTTTCCATTACCGATGGTATCAAAAAGGGTTTCAATCCCTCGTAGGTAGGCTACAAACCTGACAATAAGCTTTGTTTAAAAACAGCTACGGAGTTTCAATCCCTCGTAGGTAGGCTACAAACATATGAAACCTTCCTCATCTACCTCGATTTTCTGCAAATGTTTCAATCCCTCGTAGGTAGGCTACAAACTATATTCCAAACTCCACCTGTTGGCAAGAAGTACCCTGTTTCAATCCCTCGTAGGTAGGCTACAAACAAAAGAAGAGTTTACTCATTCCCAGCCCCAGACCGTCAGCGTTTCAATCCCTCGTAGGTAGGCTACAAACGCAAATTCTAAATATACTAAATAAGACAGATGAAGAAAGTTTCAATCCCTCGTAGGTAGGCTACAAACAGGTTAGAACCTCGAGAAGATATGGAAGAGATATTTTGTTTCAATCCCTCGTAGGTAGGCTACAAACTCAGTCATCTTCTTCACCTCCTATCCAGAAAATAGTTTCAATCCCTCGTAGGTAGGCTACAAACTTTTATGGCAAGCTGGCTATTAAACCAGCTTGCCAGGTTTCAATCCCTCGTAGGTAGGCTACAAACCATTGGAGGAATATATCCTCCAAGGTGGAGAAAAGAATGTTTCAATCCCTCGTAGGTAGGCTACAAACATGGCTGAATGCCATAGGAAACAAAACAATTCGGAAAACGTTTCAATCCCTCGTAGGTAGGCTACAAACATATATAGCTATTTCTGTAACTAACCGGATACTTATAGTTTCAATCCCTCGTAGGTAGGCTACAAACTTTATGCTCACACACACACGCAAGACAGCATATCTTTTGTTTCAATCCCTCGTAGGTAGGCTACAAACAAAAGAATTGGTCGACTTTTTGCGGCATTTTCAGCCAGGGTTTCAATCCCTCGTAGGTAGGCTACAAACAGAAAGGATGTGTCAGAATGACAAAAAGGGAAAGGTGTTTCAATCCCTCGTAGGTAGGCTACAAACATATTAAAAGGAGGTAGTGAAAATGCAGGGAGTATCTATTGTTTCAATCCCTCGTAGGTAGGCTACAAACCCGTTTTTGGGGCTTAAAATAAGGATTTTTAATTTTCTATTTAATTTTCAAGGTGCGCACCTGAAATTATTAAAAACTATTATTATCCTTTTGTCAAGTGAAAGGAGAAAGGTTTTTTTCTTTCTGTCGATCCCCGGGGGTTTTTACGCTACCGGAGGTCGACAGAAAATTAGGTGGTTATTTTGTGGTTGCCTTTCTCTTTTTTTGCCACCTGCAAGCATCCGCACTTAATGATAAAATTATTTTATCTGAACTATGTGAGGGAGCTTTAGCTTATTTTTCAAGCGCTGGAGTTCAGCAGGAATCTTTTTAGTTATCCAATACAGAGAGATTGTCCGGGGCGACTGCCAGCTCCTGCCCCATTTTTTATTTCCCCTATCTTGCTGATTTATCCTGGCAGTAGTATAATACTAAAAAGAATGATATTGATAATCGTTATCAAAATATTGTCAAGGAGATAAGATTGTGAAGAACAAGGTAGAGAAGGAGTGGGAGAAGGAATTTGATTATTTTAATAAAAGAATCACTCCTTGCCGGAGAGCCATTATGGAAATCTTTGAAGAAGAGGAAAGGCATCTTTCGGCGGAAGAAGTATATATGCTTTTAAGGGAAAGGGGAGAGAAAGTAGGAATAGCCACAGTTTATCGCAATCTGGATTTGCTATCTCAGATGGGGCTTCTGCACCGGGTAAACTTTGGCGATGGCAGGGAACACTATGAGATGACCAGGGTCTCACCTCCCCAGCATCATCATCATTTAGTTTGTACCCGATGTGGTAAGGTGATAGATTATAGCGAGTTAGTAAGGGAAGAGCACGAGTTTTTGGATCGCCTGGAGAGAGAGCTGAGTAGCAAATATGATTTTTTAATCCAGTCTCACCAGATATATTTTTATGGATTGTGTGAGAGTTGCCGATCAAATTTTGAATCTTAAGGTGATGGTTAGCAGGGTTAGCGGAAAGGCGGAGGGTAAAGTTGGAAAAGAAACAGATGTCTCTGGTAGAGATGCCACCAGGACAAGAAGGAACAGTAGTGGCAATTGATGGTGGACAAGGGGTGGTGAATAGATTATGGGTCATGGGGATTTTTCCGGGAAGAAAAATAACAAAATTAGCTTCTCTACCCGCTCAGGGACCGGTGGTCATAAAAGTGGGAAATCAAGAGCTGGCTCTGGGAAGAGGGATGGCTCAGAAGGTGATAGTGGAAGTCACTCGCTGAAAAAAGTAGTTCTGGCTGGTAACCCCAACGTGGGTAAAAGTGTCATTTTTACTCAATTAAGCGGGGTTTATGCTATTTCTTCCAATTATCCGGGCACGACTGTTGATTTTTCTAAAAGTACAGTTCGGAAAAACAATACATGGTTTGAGTTAATAGATGCTCCAGGCACTTATGCTCTCTCTGCTGAAGCCGAGGCAGAAAAAATAGCCGAGAAGTTGATTGAAGAAGGAGATATAGTGGTAAATGTGGTAGATGCTACTAATCTGGAGCGGAATCTTTATCTCACCTTTGAACTTCTGGAAAAAAAGAAGCCCATGATTTTGGTTTTGAATATGTGGGATGAAGCCAAAAAGCGGGGAATTGAAATAGACCGCGAGGCTTTAGAAGAAGCTCTGGGGGTGCCCGTTATTCCAGTAGTAGCTACCACCGGAGAGGGAATCAAAGATTTGGTTCGTGCCCTGGATCGGGCTCAAGTTCCCAAATTGGTTCCTCAGGACCATGAAAAACGCTGGGAAGAAATCGGGAATTTACTGAAGAAGGTCCAGCGATTTTCCTATCGAGAACCACAGTGGGTCGATTTTCTTTATCGGGCTACCATATCTCCTGTGGGAGGACTATTAATTGGAATAGGGGTTTTGATAGGGTCTTTTTTCTTGATTCGCTTAATTGGTGAGGGGATAATTAATTACGTTTTTGACCCTCTTTTTGATCGTTTTTATCTTCCTTTATTGGAAAAATTAGACCAGTTGCTTTCTTTTTCTCCTTTTCTTCAGAGTCTTCTAATTGGTCAGAGAATCGAAGGAGTTATTGACTTCGAACAGTCTCTGGGAGTGTTATCTACCGGAATTTATATCCCCATAGCAGTGGTTCTGCCTTATATTCTGGCTTTTTATCTGATTTTAGGTTTTTTAGAAGATATAGGATATCTTCCTCGGCTTGCAGTTCTACTTGATGGCTTTTTCCACAAAGTTGGTTTGCATGGGTATGCTATTGTGCCTACTTTACTTGGCTTGGGGTGTAACGTCCCGGGGATTTTAGGCACCCGGGTTTTAGAAAGCGAAGTGGAGCGGTTTATTGTAGCTACTCTTATATCGGTAGCGATTCCCTGTGCTGCTCAACAGGCTCTCATTGTGGGAGTGCTGGGTGACTTTGGAATAGGTCCGGTGGTTTTAGTATATTCCGTTCTTTTTCTGGTCTGGGTGGTTACCGCTCTTTTCCTGAAGTTCGTGGTTCCCGGGTATCGCCCGGCGCTGATTATAGAAATTCCTCCCTATCGCCTGCCTTATCCCCGAGCGGTGGCTTCTAAGTTGTGGATGAGAGTTCGAGAGTTTTTGAAAGATGCTCTTCCCATTGTTCTACTGGGAGTTCTGGGGATTAATCTTCTCTATACTACTAATGTTTTCTCTCACCTTGCTGAAACTTTTAGCCCTTTTCTTTCCCGATGGTTAGGGTTACCCGGCGAGGCAATTTTCGTTTTGTTTCTGGGCTTTTTGCGTAAAGATCTGGCTATGGGTTTACTCATTCCTCTGGGGCTTTCACCAAAGCAACTGATTATATCCAGTGTGGTGCTGGCTATGTTTTTCCCTTGTGTGGCTACTTTTGTGATAATATTGCGGGAGTTAGGCTGGAAACGGCTTCTCCAGTCTACTGTAATTATGGTTTCTCTGTCGCTACTTGTGGGAGGACTCCTGAATGTGGTTCTGTAATCTTCTAATAAGGAGTGCCGAATATAGCCTCGTGAGTATTTAGAGACTATCCTGTTTTTACTTCATAGGCTCTGTAATGCTTTCATAAGAACAATTCATCTCCTGCCCTGGTGCTGTTCCAGAGAGCATCATGTGCACTTCAATCTGGTTTTTAGAGAAAATACAGGTTTTGTACCTTTCCTGTTTTTGAAAGACTATCTTTTCTTTCTTATCCGGAAGATGAGAGATGCTGGAATGGTTGGAAGCTAATAAGGGGGAGACAAAATACCCTGCAGGTTCACACTACGCTGGCCAGTTCGATTGCTTGACTCTATTCAGGATATCAAATACAATCTTCCATGTTTTTATTGGAGTTAAAGCAGCGGGGAGTTAGAAACAAGGAGAAAACAATGAATTTAAAATTTATGAGTAAAAATCTTGACGAAGAGGGATTAAAGGTAGCAAGAGATATGCTCAGCAAAATAAATCCGGATATCAGGAAAGAGTTAGTTTCCTGGAGTCTGCGACACCCTCGCTATCTGAAAAGCTTTTTTCATCTGTATCAAGCCTATAACAATGCTCAGCAGATCCGGAAAAAAGAATTAGAAAATGGATTACAAGTCCCGCCCGTCTTAATTATAAGCATCACTCCCTGCTGCAATCTTCGTTGTGAGGGATGTTATGCCTCGGCTGCCGGCCACATCAAGCATACGGACGATTTAAAAACCAAAGCTGCCCTGAACGTTACACAATGGCAAAAAATAATAAAAGAGGCAGGAGAATTGGGCATATTCGTTAATATAATTGCCGGTGGAGAGCCTTTTTTGTTTCCGGGGTTAATAGAGCTTTGTGAAGAGTTTAAAGAGCAGGCCTTTGTAATTTTTACCAACGGCACCGCCATCACTCAAGCCGACTATGACAGGTTAAAACGCTCCACCAACCTGGCTATCGTAGTAAGCGTGGAGGGAAGCTGTGAATATACCAACAAAAGAAGAGGAGAAGGGGTCTACGAGAAAGCTCTGGAAACTATCAGGTGTCTTGACCGAATAGGTGTGCCTGCAGGAATATCTGCCACCATCACCCGGGAGAATTTTAGATACTGGATGGACGCTGATAATATCGATAGGTTAATTCGACAGAATATCAGAATATTATTTTTTCTTGAATATATTCCCCAATCACCTCTGCCTCAAGCAGGGACGGAATTAGCTGATTGTTTAGCAGCATCTTCTCTGGATAACACTCTGTCTGAATCGATAAACGACCATGCTCTCTTGCTTCGGCCGGAAGAAAGAGAGGAATTCAGGTCACAAGTTCTCGCATTCCGCTCAACAAAACCTGTTTTTATTATTCATTCTCCGGGTGATGAAGAATATTTCGGAGGTTGCGTATCTGCAGGAAGAGGTTTTGTCCACGTTACTCCGGCAGGAGACCTTACTCCCTGTCCGGTATCCAATATTGCCACTCATAACCTTGTTAACTCTACCTTAAGGGAAGGGCTGGCCAGTCCATTATTTAAAGAAATATGCAAGAATGAACACCTGCTGGAAACTGATGGCGTACCCTGTGCTCTGTTTGCCCATCCTGAGGAAGTCTCTGCTCTGGCAAGATTAGTTGGTGCCTACAGGACGGATTTATAGGATATAAATATTTTTGTCCGGGCTGAAGAAGCTCGAGGTTTTAATGTCCCTGTTCTTGATAAATCTGGTTACTAATTTCTCTTGACTCCGAGAGTTTAACCAAAGGCCTTTCCTGAATGGGCTGTTCATATTATCTAATACCGAATGGGGAATAGCGGAGGGAAAACAAAAAGGGTTGACACTGCACCAGGCAACTAGAAGAATAGAATTTTTAAAGCGATTCTGGTAATATAATAGATTTAATAACCAGAAGAAAGGAAAAAGAGTGTGTTTGTTGATAGACGCTATAAGAATTTTATAATAGATATGGATGGGGTAATCTACCGGGGAAATACCCCCTTACCTCACAGTGCAGAATTTATAAATTTCTTGCGAGAAATAGATGCAAAAGTAGTTTTCTTTTCCAATAACTCTACCCTTAGCCGGAAGCAATATGTGGAGAAATTGAGTAATATGGCCATCAAAGCTCGAGAAGAAGAGATTGTGAGCTCTGGCTTAATCACTGCTTATTGTTTGAGCAAAGAAAACCCGGGAGCTTCCCTCTATGTGATTGGGGAAGAAGGGTTACGGGAAGAGCTTGGTCAACGAGGAATGAATCTGGTGGAAGTTCCTCCTTATCAGGTAGATGGAGTGGTGGTGGGGATGGACCGCCAGTTTAATTTTAAAAAAATGAGCAATGCTATGAGATGTATATTAAATGGAGCATCTTTTTACGGCACCAACCCTGATCCTTCTTTTCCTACTGAAGACGGTTTTATGCCGGGTTGTGGAGCGATTTTAGCATCTATTGAGGTATCTTCAGGAGTAAAACCTCGGGTTTTTGGAAAACCTTATCCTGAATCTCTGCAGTTTTTATTAGAAATTACTGGTTTTGAAAAAGAAGAGACGGTGATTGTAGGAGACCGTTTAGATACTGATATAAAGTTAGCTGAAGATTTTGGTCTCTTTTCCATTCTGGTTTTGACTGGAGTGAGTAAAAAAGAAGACCTTGCTCATTTTAGCGCCCGGCCAGATATGGTGGTAGAAAATTTAGGAGTTTTGAAGGAATTGTTAAGTCAAAATAGAGAGGTGAAATAATGCCGGCGGTTGAGATTTACGATACTACTTTGCGTGATGGCTCGCAGGCCGAAGGAATCAATTTTTCAGTACAGGATAAAATACAAATTGCCCAAAAATTAGATGAACTGGGAGTTCATTACATAGAGGGAGGTTGGCCAGGTTCGAACCCTAAAGATGCCGCTTTTTTTCAGGAAGTTAAAAAGATATCTTTTAGAAAGGCTAAAATTAGCGCTTTCGGTAGCACAAGAAAAGCTAACATTCAGGTGGAAGAAGACAAAAATATTCGCTCTTTAGTAGAAGCTGAAACCCCAGTAGTTACTATTTTTGGTAAGTCCTGGACTCTTCACGTTCGCGAAGCACTTAAAACCACTCTGGATGAAAACTTACGCATGATAGAAGACTCGGTAAGTTTTTTGGTGAAACAGGGAAGAGAAGTAGTTTATGATGCCGAACATTTCTTTGATGGATTTAAAGATAATCCGGAGTATGCTCTGAAAACTCTCCAGGTTGCTCATGAGGCGGGAGCACAGATTCTGGTTTTGTGTGATACGAACGGTGGGACTCTTCCTTTAGAGATGGAAGTAATCATCAACCGGATGAAGGAATTCTTTGGTGGAGACGAAGGGATAAAGTGGGGCATTCACGCTCACAATGATAGTGGAGTAGCAGTAGCTAATAGCTTAATAGCAGTGCATCTAGGAGCACAGCAAGTTCAGGGTACTATCAATGGATATGGAGAAAGATGTGGTAATGCTAATCTCTGCACCATAATTCCCAATTTGAAATTGAAGATGAATGTTCATCCTATCACTGATGAGGAAATGCGAAAACTGAGAGAGACTTCTTATTTTGTAAGTGAAATAGCTAATTTAAGACCTAATGATTATGACCCCTATGTAGGAAGAAGTGCTTTCACTCATAAAGGAGGAATTCATGTCAGTGCCATTTCTCGCTATCCTGCCACTTATGAGCACGCTTCTCCTGAATCGGTAGGTAATGAGAGAAGGATTCTGGTATCAGAACAGGCGGGAAGGAGCAATCTCACTTATCGAGCCAGAGAGCTGGGAATAGAGTTAGATCCTAAAGACCCTCGCCTGCTTACCCTGATACAGAAAATTAAGGAAGCAGAAAATTATGGCTATCAGTTTGAAGCAGCAGATGCATCTTTTGAGCTCATGTTGCGAGAAGCTTTAGGAGAAAGTGCTGAGTTTTTTGACCTGGAAGGTTTCAGAGTAATTGTGGAAAAAAGAGGAGAAGAAGATACAGTAGCCGAAGCCACCATTAAAGTGAAAGTGAACGAGAGAATGATACATACAGCAGCAGAAGGCGATGGTCCGGTTCACGCTTTGGATAATGCTTTGAGGAAAGCGCTGGAAGAGATGTATCCGTTGTTGAAAGAAATTCGGTTGTCAGATTATAAAGTGCGGGTTTTGAATGAAAAAGAAGGTACAGCAGCTCGTATACGAGTTTTAATCCAATCTACTGATGGGAGAGATTCCTGGGGAACAGTGGGAGTGTCTGCTGATATAATTGAGGCTAGTTGGCAAGCGCTCACTGATAGCATAAAATATGGGTTATGGCGAAGAGAAAAAAAAGCTTAGTTTTCTCTCAGGGGGAAAAGGGAAGTTTTTTCTCTCAGGAAGAGAGAGCTGAGCTTTTAGATAAATTACCTCTTCTTTTTGAGGAAGAAGAGGTAATTGTAGAGCAATTCTTTAGTTTTTATCGAGCAGTTTTAAGGGAGAAAAAAAACCTCATTTTTTTATCTTCACCTGTGGTGGTTTCTTTTCTCCGGAATTTTCTAATGGAAGAGGTAAGCTCCCGGGGAGAACAGTTTATAGGTCTTGTTGACAGTTCAAGGTCTGATCTCCTTCTCTACTGGAAAGAGAAATTGCCTCCCAAGGATACTGCCCTTGTGGTTCTGGCTCGACCACTGGAGGAGTTGCAACTTTTGCTTTTAGCTTTTTCTTTTCCCCAGTGGGAAAAGGTGCTGGTAGGGAGTAACTATGGTATATTGGCTCAAAGTGCTCAAATCCTCTTTCTTCCCTTTTTACCTACCGAAATTTATCACCACTATTTCTGGCAAAGGAGTGCTCTTCTATATCTACCTTTGATCAGTCTTAACCTGCCGGTAGAGGAGCTGGAGGAAGGATTTAAAAAAAGTGATTATCTCCGGGAAGAAGCAGCAGCTCTTTCTCTTTTTATCAAGGAAATGGAGGAAAAGGGAATAGAGAGAGTTAATTTTTTGGTAGATAATAGTTTTATCCTTTCTATTCTGCAAAGTTTTATTCCTCTTCTGGAATACAGTTGTAAAGGGGAAGGGAAGATGGAGTTTCGCGCTTTTGATTTTTCTATGATGCGAGATGGGCAATTATTTCTGTCTGACAACTCTATTTTCATCCTGGTAAAAAGCGAAAAGATTAATAAAATCAAATTTACTCTTCCTTCTGTTCTCAAAAGAATAGATCTTTTTTCTCCGGAAGGGTCAGTACCTACCTCTGGTTCCTGGAAAGAAATAAAAGAGATAGAGTGCCGGGTGGTGGAGAACCTGTTGTATAAAGAAGGAAAAGATTTTCTAAAATGGGAATATTATTTACCCGATTTTCAAACAACAGGAGAGTTGATGACTTTTGTGCGGTATCTTGTTTCCTATAATGCCTGGTTACGAGGCTTAGACTTATGGAGCGACCCTCCGGTAGCGGAGTTTGATAACCAGATATGGAGGTTGCTCGCTTCTAATAAAAAACAGTGAGGTGATGAACCTGAATTTAGTAGGAGATCTACATACCCATACAGTGGCCAGTGGTCATGGATATAGTACAGTTATGGAAATAGCGCAGGTAGCAAAGAGGAAAAAACTGGAGGTAGTGGCGATAACTGACCACAGTCCCGAGATGCCTGGTGGTCCTTTGCCTATTTATTTTGAATCCCACGGCCATTTTCCTCGGGAAATAGCAGGAGTAAAAATTTATTTTGGAGTAGAGGCAGATATACTGGATGAAAAAGGAAATTTAGCACTGGATGAAAAGTTGTTGAAAAAGTTGGATATTGTGATTGTTTCTTTTCATCCTCAAATTTTTCCTCCTGCTTCCCGAGAGATAAATACTCAAGCGCTGCTCCGAGCGATAGAAAATCCTCTGGTAGATATCATTGCTCATCCCGGGAATCCTCGCTATCCTCTGGACTATGAAAGGGTAGTAGAAGCAGCAGTTAGTCGAGGAAAGGTTATAGAGATTAATAATAGCTCTTTTACAATAACCAGAAGAGGCAGCAGGGAAAATTGCCGCTTGATCGCTCAGGAGGTAAAAAAGCAAGGGGGATGGGTAGCGGTCTCCAGCGATGCTCATTTCTGTGAGACGGTGGGAGAATTCAAAGAAGCCCAGGGCTTGCTCGAGGAAGTGGGTTTTCCTCCTGAACGGGTGCTCAACTCCAGTAGAGATAATATAGAAAAATTTTTAAATAGAAAGAGGAGGTAAAAAGTGAGTGCTCAAATTTTAGATGGGAAAAAAACTTCGGCAGAGGTTAAAGAAGAGCTTAAACCTCGTATTGCTTACCTTACTGAGCAGGGTTGTCAGCCGGGTGTAGCGGTAGTTCTGGTGGGGGATGACCCGGCGAGCCAGATATACGTGCGAAACAAGGAAAGAACCTGTGAAAAACTGGGCATTTATTCCGTTCAGCATCGTCTTCCTGCCACCACTCCTCAAGAAGAGCTGATAGAATTAGTAAATAATTTGAACCAGGATGAGCGCATTCATGGAATATTGGTGCAACTTCCTCTTCCTCCTCATATCCAGGAGAGAGAAGTTCTATATCATATTTCTCCGGAAAAAGATGTAGATGGTTTTCACCCTTATAATCTGGGAAGATTGATGATTGGCGACCCGGTTTTCCTTCCCTGCACTCCCTGGGGAGTGCAGGAATTGTTGTTGCGTTATAATTTGTCCCCCGAAGGGAAAAATGTAGTAATTGTGGGTAGAAGCAACATTGTGGGTAAACCCCTGGCTATGATGTTAGTCCAAAAAGGTAGAGGAGCTAACGCCACTGTCTCTATGTGCCATACCGGAACTCGTAATCTTTCAACTTATACCCGGATGGCTGATATTTTAATTGCTGCTTGTGGCTCGCCCCGTTTAATTACCCCGGATATGGTAAAAGAGGGCGCGGTGGTGGTGGATGTGGGAATCAATAAAGTTGGGGATAAGACTGTGGGAGATGTAGATTTTGAGGGAGTGAAGGAAGTGGCGTCCTACATCAGTCCGGTTCCTGGAGGAGTAGGTCCCATGACCATTGCCATGCTCATGGCTAATACGGTTAAGGCAGCAGAAAGAGCTTTACAGCGAAAGAATGCTTGAAATAAAGAGTGTGGTTTGAAGGGAAGTGTTTTAGAAAAAGCAAAACCATGATAAAATTAAAAATGGTGAAGAGGGATGAAAATAGCAGTAATTTCTGATACTCATATCCCCCAGCGAGGGAGAAACCTCCCTCCCTATTTACTTCGTTTTTTGGAAGGAGTTTCTCTCATTCTTCATGCTGGAGATATAACAGAGTGGTGGTTTCTGGAAGAGTTAATGAAGTATGCCCCGGTGCGAGCAGTAAGGGGCAATATGGATTCTCCTCTGGTCCGGGAGAGACTTTCCGATAAAGAAATTGTAGAAGTAGAGGGGGTAAAAATAGGGATTGCTCATGGGGAAGGGTCTCCTGCGGGGATAGAAGAGCGAGTGGGAAAGTTATTCAATGGGGAAAATCTCCAAGTAATAGTATACGGTCATACTCATCAACCCAGTAAAGAATGGCGAGGAGAAGTATTATACTTTAATCCAGGGAGTCCTACTGATTGGGTATTTGCTCCTTATTTCTCTTTTGGTTTTATGGAATTGAGAGAGGGGAAAATAATTGAAGCAGAAATATTAAAAGTGGATTGAGGTGAAACAAATGGCGAAAAAATTGATGGTCAACATTACCTGGCATATGCATCAGCCCTTCTACTGGAATGAAAAAAAGGGAGTTTTTGATTTTCCCTGGGTGAGATTTCATGCCACCAAAGATTACCTTTTTATGGCTAAATTGGTAGAGAAATTTCCTTCTCTCCGGGTTACTTTCAACTTTGCTCCCTGTCTCCTTCGGCAGTTTCAACTTTATCTGGAAGGCGAAGAAGATTTGGTAATGAAATTGGCTAAAAAGAAAGCCTCTGCTATTAGCGAGGAAGATAAAAAATTAATAAAAGAAAAATTCTTTATTGTTTCTTCTCCTCGCACCTATGAGAAGTGGCCTCGTTTTGCTGAGTTAAAAGAAAAGCCCTGGGAGTCCTTTACCTCTCAGGATTTATTAGACCTTCAAGTTCTCTACCAACTTATCTGGTTTGACCCTCTGTGGCGAGAAGAAAATCCAGTAGGTCGAGAATTATGGGAGCGGGGTAGAAATTATAGAGAAGAAGATAAAGAAAAAATATGGAAAGCTACTGAAGAAATATTTAAAGATATTTTTGCTTGCTACCGAGGATTATTAGAAAAAAGACAGATAGAAATTTCTTTTTCTCCCCTTTATCACCCCATTTTACCTCTCCTTATAAATACGGATGTAGCTCGGGAGGCTAACCCTTCTACCATTTTGCCTCATCGTTTCTCTTTCCCTGAAGATGCTCGAGAGCAAATAAATAAGGGTAAAGATTTCTCTCAAGATATATGGGGTTCTGATATTATGGGAATGTGGCCTTCTGAGGGAGCGGTAAGTGAGGAAGCTATCTATTTAGCTATCCAGGAAGGCGTAAAATGGTTAGCTACAGGAGAAGAGATTTTGTTTCGTTCTTTGGGGAAGAAAAAGGAAACAGCCTGGCAAGAACTTTATCTCCCCCATGTCTGGGCTAAAGACGGAAAAGAGATAGCTGTATTCTTCCGGGATACTGGCCTATCAGACTTAATCGGGTTTAGTTATCAACATTTTCCTCCTCAAGAAGCGGTGAAAGACTTTATGAATCATTTGAGAGCTATTAGAGAAGCACTCCCCGAAGATAAACCTTATCTGGTAAATATCATTTTAGATGGAGAAAATGCCTGGGAATACTATGTAGACAACGGGTTGCCTTTTATCACCTCTCTATATCAGACACTCTCTGAGAGTGAGGAGTTTGTAACTACTACTCCTCTTGAGTATTTGGGGAATTTTTCCCATCTTCCTCAAATTTCTCGTATTGTGCCTGGTTCCTGGATCTGCGGCAATCTAAATACCTGGATCGGACACCCAGAAAAAAACTGGGCCTGGGAAGAACTGCGGCGGGTGAGGGAACTCTGGGATAGGGAGAAGGAATATTTATCAAAAGGAGAAAGAGAGAGAATACAAGATCTCATATATCAGGCGGAAGGTAGCGATTGGTTCTGGTGGTTAGGAGACGATAATCCCTCGTCTCAGAAAGAAAGCTTTCGCCAGCATTTTCTTTATTTAATACATAGTGTTTTGCGGGCTTTAGCAAAGGGGGAAAAAGAGTGTATAAAAGAGAAGTTTTAGCTCTGATTTTAGCTGGAGGGGAAGGTAAAAGATTGGATATTCTCTCGGAAAAGAGAGCTAAACCGGCGGTGCCTTTTGGGGGTAAATACCGGATCATTGATTTTCCTTTGAGTAATTGCGTCAATTCTGGTCTATATTGTGTTGGGATTCCGACACAATATAATCCTCGTTCTCTTCACGAGCATATTGGGATTGGTAAGTTCTGGGATTTAGACCGGATGGAAGGCGGAGTTTTTCTTCTCCAGCCTTATATAAGTGATATCGTTACCCACTGGTATCGAGGAACGGCGGATGCCGTTTATCAAAACCTCCGCTTTATTCGAGACCAGGACCCTTATCTGGTGCTCATTCTTTCCGGGGATCATGTATACAAAATGGATTATCGCCAATTGATTCGCTTTCACCAGGAGAGAAAAGCGGATTTAACTATAGCGGTAATGGAGGTTCCCTGGGAAGAAGCTCATCGTTTTGGAGTGTTATCTCTTGATGAGAGAGGAAGAGTAGTTGATTTTGAAGAAAAACCCCCCCACCCCCGTAGCAATTTAATCAATATGGGGGTATATGTCTTCGATCGCCACGTTTTAGAAGAAGAAGTGGAAGAAGAAGCTCTCCGAGAAGGTACTTCTTTTGATTTTGGTAAAGATATCATCCCTAGGATGATTGGACAAAGAAAAGTGTATGGATTTTGCTTTTCTGGTTACTGGAAAGACGTGGGAACTATAGATGCTTACTGGGAGGCTAATATGGAACTACTCGGGTCCTCGCCCGCTCTGGACCTTTACGATAAGCGATGGCCTATATACACTTACATTGAAGATCGTCCGCCGGTCAA
>DGDO01000107.1 GCA_002385475.1 Candidatus Sordicultor fermentans
CTTCCCCACTCCCGGAGGACCAACAAAACAAAGTATCGGTCCTTTAATATCTCTTTTTAACTTGTATACCGCCAGATATTCTAAAATTCTTTCTTTTACTTTTTCTAAATCATAATGGTCTTCATCTAATATTTTTTTAGCTAAATCTATATCTAAGTTATCTTCGGTGCTAACGTTCCAGGGAAGTTCGATTATCCAGTCTAAATAGTTTCTAATTATCGGGTATTCAAAAGAATTAGGAGAGAGGCGGGAAAGTCTCTCTATTTCCTTTTCTGCCTCTTTACGTACCTCAGGGGGCAGATCCAGACTTTCCAACTTTTCTCTCAGTTCCTTAATTTCCAGGCTTTTTTCATCTAATTCTCCCAGTTCTTGCTGAATGGCCTTTAATTGCTCTCGCAGAAAATATTCTCTCTGAGTTTTAGCCATTTCCTGCTGAACTTGAGATTGAATGCGGCTACCAATCTGCAGAATTTCTAACTCTCGAGTGAGGTAAAAGCTTAACCTGGTAAGTTTAGTAGATAAATCGGGAGCAGCCAGAAGCTCCATTTTACTTTCCACATCCAGGTTAAGATTGGAAGCTATAAAATTGGCCAAACGAGAAGGTCTCTTAATATTTAGAGCTGTTACAAAAGCTTCACGGGGAAGATAAGGAGCTAATTCCACTACCTGCTGGAAAAGGCTCACCACATTTCTTATCAGAGCTTCTATCTCGTCAGAGTGCACTTCTTCTTCTTTTATTACCTCTATCTTAGCTACCGGATAAGGCTCCCACCTTATCCATTCCTTAATTCGAAACTTAACCAGACCAAGAATTAAAACCTGTACTGCATTATCGGGAAGTTTGATAAGACGAGAGATTTTTCCTATAACTCCTACATCATAAAAGTCTTCCGGAGAAAGCTTTTCTCTCTTTGCTTCTCCTCGTAGCGAAACCACTCCCAGGATTTTTTTATCTAAAACCGCATCATTTATCAGTCTTACCCATGGTTCTCCCGTTACTACCCAGGGCAAAGCAATTTCGGGGAAAAGAACGTTATCTTTCAGGGGTAGAATAGATATTTCTTCAGGAAATTCATTTTCTTTGTTTTCTTCTGAAGAAGGAGAATTTCCCAGAAAATTAGCACTTTCTTCTTCTTCCATCAATCCTTCTTCTAAAATAAACCAGGCATTACTCCATTCCATCTCTATATCTCCTGAGTTATGGAAATTTTTCTTTCCCGAATATTTTTTAATCCTTCAATGATCAAAAAACCATCGGAGTATTTAGCTCTAACTTCCTCTACCTCTTCTGGTAAGTTAACTTCTCGATAGAAAGGACCGAAACGAATCTCCATCAAATGGTAAGCCTCCTTAGAGGAATAAGGCAGCTCTTTTCTTTGCCCTTTCACAGTAAGCTTTTTCCCTTCTATTATTACTTCTACCTCTTGAGGAGAAACACCGGCCAATTCTATTACTATCACCACATGCTGAGGGGTTTCAAAAATATCACAGTATGGCACCCAGGTTTCTTCTCCAAATTCGGTAAATCCTACTTTCCCCTCAGAGATATGCTTCATAAACTTCTGCATCTCTTTTTGAAAATAATTAATTTCTTCCCACCAATTATTAAAGTCTTTTTTCATAAGTTCCTCCTAAAACACCACCAATAATCTCTGCAAATGATAAAGTCCCTGAGAAGATTCTACTTCTATCCGTAATAAATTATTGCCCAACTTTAAATAATCAGCGATGTAAATCATCTGAGCTTCAGAGGGAGAAACCATTCCTTCTGCAGCTCTACCTGAAAAAATCAATTGGTCATTGAGAATAATTTTAAGAAATACCTCATCCTGGGCTTTACCCCAGAGATATAAAGCTCCCAGATGAAGAGGCTGGGAAAGAGAAAATCCTACCTCTATGAATTCTCCATCGAGCAAAGAAAGAACCCAGGCAGGATTAACCGCGTAACCAGAGAGCAATTCCCCCCAATAAGTTAAATGCTCAAAATTAGTATAAGGCTCACCGGAGGTAAAGTCGAGAAAATACAATCCCTCTTTAGGATAAACTTCCAATCCGCTTATTGTGCCGTAGGCATAATCTTCTGAGGGAAGGAGATTCTTCACCCCGGCGAAAGACACTTTGACTTCCACCGTTTCTTGCCCCGCCACTTTAGGAGCATATAAACGATTGGTGGTTATACCCGCCTCATCGGTGTAAGTTATCTCTTGCTCCCAGCTACCAATACTCGCTTCCCACCTGACACTTCTTCCTTCTACCGGTTTTCCCCGCAAATCCCGGAGTTCTGCCTGAAAATCGAGAACCTCACCCCCGGCTATGTGAAAAGATTTAGGAGTGAGAACAATGGTGGTTTGTATCTTTTCGGGGATGACCAGAAAACGAATTTCCCCCTCTGCTTCTTCATAAATGGTATCCCCGGGAAAATAAGCTTTTAATATCACTTCTGTGCTCTCGAGAGAAGATGGAGCGCTATACCAAACCTCAACCGCACCTGAGGTAGAAGTTTGGGTCTCATAATTATCCAGAGTTCCTTGATTGACCTCCCAGTAAATCGGTCGGTTAAATAAAGCATTCCCTTCTCTATCAGACAAAAAGGCTCGTACTTTTAGCTTTCCTCCTGCAGGGATTTCGCCGGGCACCTCGTCAAAAGAAATATAAGAAGGAGCTAGCGTTCTCCTTTCGGTCACCACTTGAATTCTACAGTAATGCAAAAGCACTGGATACCCTACAATTTCCTCTATTCGAGAGGGATTCCTCATTGCCTCTACCAGTAAGCGATCTGGTATTATCTTATCAGAAAGTACCATCAAGAACCTTTCTACTCCTTCTGGCCCGGAGACCACCCCATAAATTTTTCGCTGCACTCCTTCTGCTATGGGTTCATTGTTTTTAATAATGCGTGCTTTCCCATCAGGAGTGTAGTCAAATATGCTGACATAGCCATCTTTAGAGCTACCATACTGTAAAACAATATTTTCTCCAGGGTAATAGAGACCCCATTCTCCTCGATCGGGAAGCAAAAATATAAAAGGAGAAAGAGGCAGGGAATCAATTTGACTTATCTCAAAAGAAGAAACATCAAATTCAAAAGACTGAGCTCCAGCCCAGCCACTACAAAGGAAAAAGATAAGTAATAGAACTCCTCTAATTTTCTTCACTTTTATCCCTCCTCAGCTTTTTCTATACTTTCGCCACTCTCCAAAATAAGAGAGGTAAAATCTTCCTCCTTAATGTCTACTCCAATACGACAATTTCTACCTACTATTGCCTCAGGGGGAATGCGAGCATTTCTCCCTACTATAGTCAAACCACTTTTGAGCATATCAGGAATTTTCTTGTTAGGACGTAAATCTTCACCATATCCTATTTTAGCTCTTTTACCCACTACTATGCGTTTATCTAAGATAGCCCGGTCTACCACCGCCTCTTCATCTATTAAAGTATCACTCATTACAATGGAATGGCGAACTTCTGCACCTCTACTGACATAAACCCCACTAAAAATTACCGAATCCTCCACGCTCCCGTCTATGATGGCTCCGCTACCTAACAGGCTCCGTTTAATTCTCGCTCGATGACTAAGCTTGACCGGCGGACGATCTTCAATGCTGTCTCTTATACACATCT
>DGDO01000108.1:0-605 GCA_002385475.1 Candidatus Sordicultor fermentans
GAGAAAAGCCCATAACCCGTCTTGAAGCAGCAAAAATGGTGATCCAGGCTCTTTCTTATCAAGACTTGCTCTCCTTTGTAGATACAAAAAGCGTTGCATTTTCTGATTTATCCAACCTCTCTTCCGAAGACCAGAAGTGGATGATTCTTGCCTGTACTTTAGAGCCTCCCCTTTTCCAGGGAGATAGCACAGGGAAGCTGAGACCTAAAGACCCCCTCACTAAAAGTGAATTCCTTCAACTAAAAGAAAAGATATCCCGCTATGCCCGGGGAGATGTAAGCTGGCAAAGGGAGAAAGTTATCAATCAGTATATTACCCTCTTAGTAAAGAAAGAAGGGTTCTCTCCTTCTCCCAGTTTAGAAACCACACAGGCAAAAGGACCGTTAAGTGGACAGGTAATGCTCCAAGTAGGAGCATTTCAAGACCAGGAGAGAGCAGAGAGAACAGCTACCTGGCTCAAAGAACTGGGGTATACAACAGCTCAAGTGAAAAAGGAGGGAGACCTCTTCAAAGTAAGAATAGGTCCCTACTCTAAAGAGGAGGCCTCTCAAGTTAGTGCTCGTTTACAAAAGCAGGGCTTTGTATCTTATCAAATAACAACAGAC
>DGDO01000108.1:615-9961 GCA_002385475.1 Candidatus Sordicultor fermentans
CTGGCTCAAGATAAAGTGTTAGAGAAAGAAAAAACCAGCGAAATTGCCCAAAGAAAAGGAGCAATTTTTGCTGTAAATGCAGGTTTCTTTGCCCAGGATGGCGATCCTTTAGGAACTCTAATGATAGATGGGAGAATCCTCAGTGAGCCTCAAGAAGGGTGGTATAGCGTCGGTATCACCGAAAATAACCAGTTGCTTTTCGGAGAGCTAAAGTTTAAAGCCCAGGCACAGGCACAAAATGGTGCCACTTATTCCATTACCGGAATCAATCGCCGTAATAATGGAAAAGAATTAGTTTTTTACGACCATTTCTTAGGGGAGAAAACTCCAAAGCAAGAAGGAATAGAAAGTATTATAGTTAAAGGAAAAGTTATAGAAACTAAAAGTAGCCAGGGGGGAACGGTTATTCCCACTGATGGGTTTATTTTACAAGGCAGGGGAGAAGCCAGCCAGTGGATGTGGAAAAATCTCATCCCCGGCTCTTCAGTTAAAGTCAAAATGTCGATATACCCTAAAGATGAGGATTGGGAGAGATGGAAAGACGTAAGGTACATTTTAAGTTCTGGCCCTCTTCTTTTCCGAAATGGACAGCCGGGGCCGTTCGGTAATTTCAACGAAAAAATAGTAACTGAAAAACATCCTCGCACTGTCATTGCCCAAACTGAAGAAGGGAAGATTCTTTTTTTAGTGGTGGATGGCAGAAATCCTGCTCATAGCGTGGGACTAACTATTCCCGAATTAGTAGAAGAATTGAAAAATTACCGGGTAGTTAACGCGCTCAACCTGGATGGCGGAGGCTCCACAACTTTTTATCTTCAAGGTCAAATCCTTAATCAACCTTCTGACCCTCTGGGAGAAAGAAAAGTTTCCAACGCTTTCATTATCCGTTAATTAATTCAAAGTGCCGGAGTTAAATCTCGCTCTCCTCTCACTATTTCTCCAATGTCCTCCGGTTCTTCTAACACAAATTCGGGGTGAAGCTCCAGAACTTTCTCCAGCTCCAGTGTCCCCCAGGAAGCCAGAGCAAAGGGAATCAAAGCTTTCTTTGCTGCTTGAATATCATAAATGCTATCACCTATAAAAATAGCTTCCTTGTTCTTTACCCCCAATCTATCCAGAGCCAAGAGAAGAGGGTCGGGATGAGGTTTAGGACGAGGGGTATCCTCAGCACAAATTATAGTTTCAAAAAAATGGTTTATCATGAAGTGGTCAAACTGATAAGACATTTCAGAGCGAATCTTAGAAGTAACCAGTGCCATTTTTAGCCCTTCCTGGTGCAGTTCTTCTATTACTTCTCTAACTCCTGAAAAAAGTCGTACTTCCCTCATACCTTCCCGAATTAATTCCTGCCAGCGAGCCACAAAAGCTCTTTCCATTTCGGGGGGAATATTCAAAGCCTTTAATGTCTCAGGGCTGGGGATGCCCACAGTAAAAACAAAAAAATTCTCTGGCTTCTCAACCCCCATAAACTCCCGAAATGTTTGAGAGATGCTCCGTAAGAATAGAGGGTTGGTGTCAGTAATGGTTCCATCTATATCAAAAATAATTGCTTTAATCAATTTATCACTCTCCAATCCTTAGATATTATAATAGTGATGTCAACAGAAAAAGAGAAAACAGCCTAACGGCGTAAGATTAAAAGATTAAAAGAAAAACAGAAAATGCAAAAGACTACTGAGGATGAGGAAAACATCTTCCTCAGTGGATTCCCGCCTGAATTTCGGGAATGACGGAGGGAGAGGTCATTCCTGAGCGGTTCTACGAGGAATCTAAATAATGGGAGGAGATGCTCCTATGGTTCCAAAAGGAAAAAAGCAAAAGCATGGATTCCCGATTGAAGATCTCGGGAATGACGGTGGGGGGTGGATTCCCTGAATGCCTCTATTACCCCTTGTTTGTCACCCCTGAATGGTTTTATCAGGGGTCCACAGTATTTAAAAAACATGGATGCCTCGCTAAATTTCAGGCATGACAAAAAGAGAAGCCCTCGGAGTGAGAGGAGTAGGGTGAGGGTGATTTTTTTGCCATTTTATAAAGCAAATTACATCGTGCTAAAAGCTCGGGACGCCACGCACGGCAAGATACGCCGTGCTCGCGATGACGGTTTAGAGAGCTTCCGGAGAGAGTTAGGGTGAGGGTGAATCAACTATAAGGGAGCGCCGCCCAAAAGAGGGAAACAGACAGTCTACAAAGACCAAATGACGGTCGGTCCACCATACCCTTTACTTTTATACCATATTAAACCAGCTAAAGTAATCATACTAATGACAGTTTGGGGGATTGCTGCTTTTTTCTGTCGCTGCAATAATTCTCCTCATCCGTCACCCCGGCAATTTTTAAGCCGGGGTCCAGACTCCTTATGACCTCTTCTTTTTTTGTCATCGCGAGGGTCGCAAAAACAGACAGCCTATGGCGTAAGATTAAAAAGCACAATAGATGAAAAAGATTTGGAATAATTCCGTTCGAGAGAAAGAAAGTTACATGGGTTAAACATGGTTTTTATAGATAATGCCCTCGACAATGAATCAGCCCATCAAACAGATGAGCCCTTTATGAGCTAAAAGAAAAGAGGTGGAGATACTTTTCGTAGACGTCATCCCAGTAACCCTTATCACCTGGCTCATATTGCTCAATGGATGATGAGCGAAGCACAATCTCCCTGCCCTCTTCTAAGTTTCTGATCTCGCCATCGGCTTTTAGCTGCATTATCAAATTTCCCATTGATGTGGTTTCCGCCGGTCCGGCAACCACTGAAATTCCTGTGGCATCAGCAATCCACTGACAGAGAGTTTTATTCTGCGATCCTCCACCCACGATATGAAGCAACTCGAGGCTCTTATTGCTTATCTTCTCCAGTAACTCCAGGTTATAGCGAAATTTCAAAACCAGACTTTCATAAAAACATCGGGCAACTTCACCCATAGAGTTTGGGATTTCTTGTCCTTTTTGTTGACAGTATTCCTGGATAATCCCGGGCATATCCACCTGAGGTTGACCAAACAGGGGGTCATCCACATCAATGTAGGCTTTAGACGGTCCAGCATTTTCTGAAGCAGTGACGATTTCGTCCCAGCTTAAGTTCCTCTGGTATTCATTTCTCCACCGACTTCGACACTGCTGGATGATCCACAAAGCAGCGATATATTTTACCAACATATTCCTACCTTCCGGGATAGCGTTGTTTCCATAGCCCGATGCAAAAACTGCATCAGTTACAACAGGCTTTAGAGTTTCCAAACCCATAATAGCCCAGGTTCCCAAACTGATGAACGCCCAATGTTTTCGAGAATCAGTTACTGGAATACCAGCCACAGCTGAAGCAGTATCATGAGTTGCAGGAGCAACAACGGAAAGCGGGCCAACTCCAAATTGTTCCCTGATATCCTCCTGTATCACTCCAATCTTATCACCAGGCATAATCAGCTCATTGAGAATGGAGGGAGATATTCCCATACGGTCGAGAATTCTCCTCTCCCAGGTGCGGTTATATTGGTCACATAAAAGGGTCATGGTAGCATTAGTGTACTCGTTATAAATTCTCCCGGTTAAAAAATAATTTAAGAGATCAGGTATCATAAGCATTCTCCGACCACTTCTTATTTCCAGAGAGTTGTCATACTGGAAAGAAAAAAGCTGGAAAATTCCCATGATTTCGCTGGTTGCACCCGCTGATAATTCAAACAATTCTCGCTGAGGAATGACTTCGTATAATAACAAGGACCGACTTATTCGGTTTTTATCTCGATAGGTCACCGGGTTAGCAACCAATTTCCCATTTTCATCAATAAAACCAAAATCGCAACCCCACGTATCAATGGCCAGAGATCGAATATCTGGATACTGTGACAGGGAAGCCTGAAGACCATTCATAAGCTCAGAAAACAGATAAAGAATATCCCAGTAAAGAGTTCCGGTAACATATACCGGGCCATGTTCAAACCGATGAACTACATCGGTGGTTGCTTTCTCCCCATCGAAGTTAGCAACAATTGCTCTTCCGTTACTGGCACCAAAATCAAACACCAGATAATTTTTTTCAGACATTTGCTCCTCCTCCAGCTCTATAGTTTTAATCCCCTCTTCCCATCTAAATCTTTTCCCCCCCATCAAATACCAACAAAGACGATGAAAGAAATACTTAACTTCTTGAACTTACTATCATTTGCTTAACTATTATCATCTTTCATTATATTATAGCCTTCTGCATAAAATACATGGATTGTTTTTCTACAAAGAAATCGGGTAAAAAATTTAAAATGAGTGAAAATTGAATTCAATCTTCACTCTGGCAACTAATATGCAAGAATCACATTTTCTGGAGGTTAAGTTCAGAAAATGGGCAAGAGCTGATCCTCATGATGAAAAGACTCTTTCGGCTCTAAGCGAGTTTTTGGAGGAGCACTTCATGATCACCCGTATTCAGGAGCATATTCTAATCAGCCATCAAAAACTGAAATAGCACTACTCCAGATTAGCATGGCGCTTCATCATCTCTCGATAAGCTTCTTCCCGCCGGGA
Organism: Candidatus Sordicultor fermentans; assembly: GCA_002385475.1. Lineage (GTDB taxonomy): Bacteria > Atribacterota > Atribacteria > Atribacterales > Caldatribacteriaceae > Sordicultor > Sordicultor fermentans. The sequence goes on from DGDO01000108.1 coordinate 5,134, forward strand.
GGAAACCAAACTCAAGACGATGCTATCAAAAAAGAGCATCAAAGAATGTTCAAACCGGGTCCCACCTCCGTTAGAATAAAGCTGAACGCTATCTCCCGCTTTCTCCGGGTTAAACTCCACTACCTCATCAGCTTTTTCTTGAAGAGGAGAACCAGGTCTTCCCACTATAGCCACCACCTCTGCTCCATACTGGTGGGCTTTTTCTACCATGAGCAAAACCGATGATGTCCCGCCAGAACCCGAAGCCACTATTAAAACATCTCCTTCTCCTATGGCCGGGCAATCCACTTCTCCTACAATGTGCACTTCATAGCCCATGTGCATAAGACGCATAGCAAAGCCCCGCAACACCAAAAAGCTTCTTCCTCGCGCCCAGAAAAAAAGCCTTTTCTCAGGCCAGTCCTTTTCCACATGAGCAATAAATTTTTTGACTTTATCGGCATCCAAAGTAGCAAGAAGAGCATGAGCCTCTTTAAGGACTACCTCCGTCGCCTGGTCAAAACTCAAATTCATCGATTATCCTCCTTATCTCTCGAGCTTCTTCTTCAGGATGTGGAGAATTAGTAATGGCTGAGCCTACCACTACCACAGCGGGAGAAACCTCTTTCATTATTTGCGGCAGAGAAACAGCGCTTATTCCTCCTGCTACCATGAAGGAGTAACCCCCTTCTCGAAGAAAAGGAGATTTTTCCATCACCTCTAACCAGCTTTCCCCTTTCTGAAAAGCATCAGAAGCAAGGTGGAGAGAAAGAAAATCGGGATTAACTTCCCTTATTTCTTTCATTTTTTCAGGACAGGGGAAGAAAAAATCAATGGTATCCACCACCAACTGCGCTCCTCTTTCCTGGCAAACTTCTTTTGCCTCCTGCAGAGTGAAAAAAGAAGCACCAGCCAGCACCGAAACCATATCTGCTCCACTTCTCAGAGATTCCTCTGTCTCCCAGCCTCCAGCATCTACAATTTTAGTATCAGCAAAAACTTTTTTCTCTCCCACTAAACTTTTTATTTCTGTAACTATAGAAAGCCCGTAACGAAGAATTAGAGGGGTTCCCACCTCTATGATGTCTACATAATCTAAAAGGGAAGAGGCAAGCTGTTTAGCTTTTTCCCGGGTCACAATATCCAGAGCCAGTTGAAAGCGGGGTTTCATAGCTTACTCCTCCTCATCCAGCAAACGAAAAACCAGCCCGCTCCACACCTTGGGGTAAAAGTAGGTGGATTTCTGGGGCATTCGCTGGGCATAAGCAACCGCTTCTTCCACTCTCTCTAAGGGAGTGGAGCGCATAACAAAGACCAGCTGGTAGTGATTTTCCTCCCGAGCTAAAGCAAAAACATCTTTAGTCCCCCGGAGATAATCAACATATTCGCTCTCTCCTTTGCCTTCTTTGTTAATTCCTAAAATTTCTTTAAACACCACTTCATGTAAAATAGTCGTATCTAAATAGCGATTCACATTATCTTTTCCCAGCTTTTCGTCCATCACTTTTAAGTCCTTTAGAGTTATAGCTCCCCACTTATCTTCCACCTTATCATAAACCCCAATGGTGTGAGGAGGAGCAGTACGCAAAAACTCTTCCATTTCCCGCTCGTTAGAGAAATTATTAACTATAAAATGACTCTGGCACCGATCAAAAAACCCTCTCACTCTTTCCTCGGGCAAATCGTGCACTAATCGATGAGTGGGAAGGATTAAAAGTCCGGGGTTTTTCATGTTGACTAAAGTCATCATCACATAATCTTCTGGTATCTCTTCCCAGGGGTCTTGCAGCTCTTTCCTTCGCTCTTCTCGATACATAAGGCTGGTCTCATAGCGATGATGACCATCAGCAATGATAATGGTGCGAGGACTCAGTATTCTTTTTATTTTATCTATTACTTCTTTTTCCTTTATCCTCCACAATCGGTGCGTAACCCCCTGGTAATCAGTAAACTGAAACATAAAGTTTTCTTCTTTTTTATTTTCTTCTAAAAGTTCATCGATTCCTCCTGAAGAATCATTAAAAATCCCGAATATCTGCTCCAAATTGGCTCGAGTAGCTCGCAAAAGCTCTAATCGATCCATAGAATATTTAGGCATAGTCCGCTCGTGAGGCATGATTATCTTCTTTTCCCAGCTTTCTAAACGCACCAGAGCTACGAAACCCGTCCTTTTTTTTCGCCCCGAGGAATTGAGCTGAAATTCCTGTTCGTCTATATAGAAAGAGGGAGTCTCATCCTGTTCTATCACTCCTTCTCTTATCCAGGATTGAAGCAGCTCTTTTGCTTTTTGGTAGCCATTCTCTACCTTTCCCAGAGTGAGGTGGACAAAATTATAAGGCTCTTCAGCTAACCGGGCTTTTTCCTTCTCCGATATTACATCATAAGGAGGAGCTGCCAAACGATCAATGGGATGATTTTTAATAAATTCTGAAGAATAAAAATAACCTCGAAACGGTTTAACTACTGCCATCTTCCCTATCTCCTTTTCCAGTCTAATTAAAAATCAAAGATTGATAAAAATAATCAGAAAAATCACTTCTTGCTGAAAGTTCAATATAACGGGCTTTCTGGAATAGCACTTTAACCTTTCGGCGAAAATCCCGAGAGAGAAGAGCTTTTTTGGCTCCATAGAGAGAAGCATTGCCTACTGAAGTAGTCTTCGCTCCCTGAGGAATAAGACCAATTGTCTTAGCGCTTTCCGGGTTAATAAAGCTACCAAAAGCTCCCGCAAGTATTACTTCTTCTATCTCTTCCTCTTTTCTTCCTGCCTCTTTCAAGAGAATTTCCCTGCCGGCCTGAATGGCTGCTTTTGCCAGTTGTAGCTGAGAAATATCTTCCTGAGTAATAAAAATAGGGGGGTCATAGCTCAAAAGAAATGTCTGGCTACCTCCTTCTTTTATCAGTCGATTGCTCCATTTATCATTCTCTTTGAACCTTCCGGTAGGACTCAACAACCCTTCCCTCAAGAAACAAGCTAAAGCATCGATCAGGCCAGTGCCGCATATTCCCCGAGGAGCTAAATCTCCAATGGTGTAAATCTTTATATCTCCATCTTTTACCTCTACCGCCGATATTGCTCCCAGTGTAGCTCGAGTCCCGTGTTTGATCTGTGCTCCTTCAAAAGCAGGACCGGCTGCCGTTCCACAACAAAAAATATTTTCTCCATCTATCAAAACAATTTCTCCATTAGTCCCTATATCTACATAAAGAGTTAAACCTTTTCTTTCTATCAAATCAAAGGCTACCACCCCGGATAGAATATCCCCTCCCACATAACCAGCCAGAGAGGGGAATAAATAAACCTGAGCTTCCGGATTGGCCACTATTTTAAGTTCCCGGGCGTCAAGCACCTGTTCTTCTCGAAAAACTGGAGTGTAAGGAGCTACTCCAATAGAAAGAGGAGAAACCCCCAGAAAGAGGTGCTCCATTATGGTATTTCCAGCTACAGTAACAGCAAAAACCCTTTCCGGGTTCTTGTTCACTTTTTCGCAGGCTTCCTGGATTAAATCGTTCATAGTTTGTACCAGAAGTTCCTGTAAACGATGGAGACTATAGGGGTCATCTTGGATAGCCCGGAGGCGGGATATGACATCTGCTCCAAATTGAGTCTGTCTATTTAAAGCTCCCAGACGATGAAGAGAAGTGCCAGTGGTGAGGTCTACCAGCTCTCCCCCCACAGTAGTGGTACCCAGGTCAAAAGCCATCCCTAAAAAAGATTTATCAGAAGAAAGTTTATTAACATACCGGATTTTTTCTTCATCAGTTATTACTTCAAATTCTGTCTCTCTTTCTTCCCCGAGGTGAGAAAGATGATAAAGAGAGGCTAAAGACCATTTCTTACCCTTTCCTTGCAGCTGAGAAGACAGGATTTCTTGAAGAGAAGACACTCCATCTATGGGAGGTTTTGTCACATTTACCTCTGCCTGGCAGACAGGAAGTTCTTCCCGCCGGGCTTCCTGAGTTTTTACCATCACTTCTCCATAAGAGGTAAGAGAAGGAGAAACATCTACCTCTACTTCTCCATATACTTCCACCTGACAGGCCAGACGAAATCCCTCTTTGATTTTTTCTTTGAGATGTTTTTCCTCTAAGGAATTAGGAGAAGATATCTCCTCTCCTTTAACTTTTACCACACATTTTCCGCAAGACCCCATACCTCCACAGTAGGAATCTACCTCTATTCCTTCCCGCCGCAGGGCTTCCAACAGATTCTCTCCTCTTTTTACTTCCCAAACTCGATTCAGAAGGGGAACTTTTATGAATGGCATTTTAGTATTTATCTATCCTCTTCTCTCTTAACTCATCAAGAATACCTTTTCCTTTACATCAAGTTAGTTTACCATTTTTGTCAAGAACAACCTACGGCAAAGCGTAGCAGCTTGCAACACTCTGTCTCTTTTTATCATAGTTAAGGGTCGCATTTACGTTTCCCGTGGTGATCTTACTTTGAATTGCGTATACACAGCCATCACAACAATTAGGTAGAAAAAGAAGAGAGAGAATGAGTATATTGTTTTAAAATTTTCCAAAATTTTTTTAACTACCTATTGACAAATTCAAAAAGAGATGATATATTATGTTTGCCATCGGTTCTGAGGAGTTAAGCCGGAGGATGGAAAAAAGAGCTTCTGTTTGAAAGATAAGAAGCTCAAAGCTTTTGAGTGGAAGTCCATCCTGAAGTTTCTCACCCCAAAAAGGTGAGAAAGAAAAGGCTAAGGTTTGTTAGAACCGATGGCTTTTTTATTCGGCCTTATAACCACAGAACCACAGTAAGACGCTTCCCCTATAACCTGACGCCCTTTCCCCCTCTCTACAAAGAGCAAGGCCGTCTTTTTTTTAGAGACAGAGC
>DGDO01000041.1 GCA_002385475.1 Candidatus Sordicultor fermentans
CCTGATAGTAGAACATCTCTTATCTTTATGGGATAGAAGTATCATCGTAGAAATTTTTGTAGTTAACCCCTATTATATTCTCATTGCTTTTTTAAAAACCTTGCTGTATTATGGGAAAATGTAAAAAGGAGCTTAGATAAGGAGCGATACTATGGGAAAAACCATGGCAGAAAAGATACTGGAAAACAAAGCTGGTTTTCCGGTTAAAGCAGGAGACCTGGTTATAGCCCCGGTAGATAGAGCTATGGGGCAAGATGGTACTACTCCCTTAGCTATCCAATCTTTTGAAGAGATGAAGGGAGAGCGAGTTTTTGACCCGGAGAAGATAATTCTGATTTTAGACCACAATGCTCCCAGCCCTTTAGAATCGGTTTCTCGGCTTCATGACCTGATGCGCAACTTTTCCCGGAAGTTTGGAGTGCAGCTTATGGAAATAGGAGAAGGAGTGTGCCATGAACTGATGGTATCCCGGGGTTTTGTGGTGCCAGGAGATTTGGTAGTGGGAGCTGATTCCCATACCTGCACTTATGGAGCGATTGGAGCTTTTTCTACCGGGGTGGGCAGTACTGAATTAGCAGTGGTAATGCTTTCTGGAGAATTGTGGTTTAAAGTGCCAGAAACTATCCGCTTGAACCTGCAAGGTAAACTACCAGCGGGGGTATTTTCTAAAGATGTTATTCTTTATCTTGCTGGCAAATTGGGAGCTGATGGAGCCACTTACCAGGCTCTGGAGTTTCACGGACCGGTTATAGAAAACTTAGAAGTAGAGGAACGTTTTACCATTTCTAATATGGCAGTGGAAGTGGGAGCAAAAGCTGGTCTTATGGTTCCCGATGAAAAGGCTATAAAGTGGGTGAGAGAAAGGACCAATCGGGAGTTTCAACCAGTTTTTCCTGACCCTGATGCGCAATATTCTCGGGTTATAGATATAGACTGTTCTTCTCTTTCTCCTCAAGTGGCTCTTCCTCATCAGGTGGATAATGTAAAACCAATAGAGGAGGTAGGAGAAGTTCCCATTCAAGAAGCCTTTTTAGGGACCTGCACCAATGGAAGACTGCGAGATATAGAAGTGGCTGCTCGTATTCTGGAGGGAAGGAAAATCCATCCAGAAGTGCGATTCATTGTTGCTCCTGCTTCTCGAGAAATCTTTTTGGAAGCGATAAAGAGAGGATGGGTAGAGACAATCGTTCTTGCCGGAGGAGTTTTTGTTACCCCCGGATGTGGCCCTTGTGTGGGAACTCATCAGGGAGTCCCGGGAGATGGGTGGAATGTTATTTCTACTGCTAACCGTAATTTTAAAGGGAGAATGGGCAATGCTCAATCTTTCATTTATTTAGCTTCTCCAGCCACAGTGGCGGCTTCGGCTTTAGAGGGTAAAATTACCGATCCCAGAAAATATCTGAGGTGAGAGAAAATGATTTTGCGAGGTAGAGCTCATAAGTTCGGAGATAATATCAATACCGATTATATTATCTCCGGGAAATATAAGTTTAAAACTTTAGACATGAATGAGTTGGCTAAACATGTGATGGAAGACATTGACCCTCATTTTTATGAGAAAGTAAAGCCAGGCGATTTTATAGTGGCGGGGAAAAACTTTGGTTGTGGTTCTTCCCGGGAGCAGGCTCCTCGAGCCCTCTCTGCAGCGGGAATCCGGGGGATCCTCGCTCAGTCTTTTGCCCGTATTTTCTTTCGCAATGCCATAAATTGTGGTCTGGCGGCTTTAGAATGTGATACCTCTCTAATAGAAGATGGAGATGAACTGGAAATTGACCTTCTTACCGGAAAAATAGTAGACCACTCTCAGGGAATAGAGATTAAAGCTCAGCCTCTGCCTCCGGTTATGGTTGATATTTTGAGGGAGGGGGGACTGGTGGAATATTTCAAAAAATACGGGTCTTTTCAGGGGGTCAGAAAATAAGCCATGTGGGAGTTAGTAAAAGAATTAGACCCGGAGGTTTATTACTGGATAATAAAAGAGTTAGAGCGAGAGAGAAATAAATTAGAATTAATTGCCTCAGAAAATTTTACCAGTTTAGCAGTGATGCAAGCGCAGAGCTCTCTTTTAACCAATAAATATGCTGAAGGATATCCTAATCGGCGCTATTATGGGGGTTGCGAGTTTGTAGATGAGGTGGAAAATATCACCATAGAGAGAGCTAAAGCTCTTTTTGGGGCAGAGCATGCCAATGTTCAGCCCCATTCTGGCTCTCAAGCTAATATGGCGGTTTATTTCGCCATTCTTAAGCCTCAGGATACAGTGATGGGGATGGATTTATCTCACGGAGGACATCTCACCCACGGAAGCCGGGTCAATTTTTCAGGAATGTTATACAATTTCGTGCCCTATGGAGTAGACCCCTCCACGGAAACCATAGACTATGTGGCCCTGGAGAAAAAAGCAAAAGAAGTTAAGCCTCGCTTGATAGTGGGAGGAGCCAGTGCTTACCCTCGCTTCATTGATTTTGAAAGGATGCGCCATATTTGTGATGAGGTAGGCGCTTATTTTATGGTGGACATGGCCCACATTGCCGGGTTAGTGGCGGCGGGAGTTCATCCCAGCCCTGTCCCTTACGCTCATTTTGTTACCACCACCACTCATAAGACCCTCCGGGGTCCTCGGGGAGGAATGATTTTTTGTCAGAAAGAATTTGCCTCGGCTATTGACCGGGCTATATTCCCCGGAATCCAGGGTGGGCCTCTTCTCCACGTTATTGCCGCAAAAGCAGTAGCGCTCCGGGAGGCAATGACTCGCGAGTTTGTGGATTATCAAAAACAGGTAGTTAAGAATGCTAAAGTTTTAGGAGAGAGCCTCCGCTCGCGGGGGTATCGTCTGGTCTCGGGAGGGACTGATAATCATCTGCTTTTAGTGGATTTGCGGAAGGCAGGGATAACGGGAAAAGAAGCAGAAAAAATTCTGGATGAAGTGGGGATAACGGTTAATAAAAATACTATTCCTTTTGATGAGGAAAAACCTGCGGTAACAAGTGGCATCAGAATTGGTACCCCTGCTTGTACCACTCGAGGTATGAAAGAGAGGGAAATGGAAATCATTGCTGAATGCATGGATAAGGCCCTGCGAGGAAGAGATGACTCCCGGATTCTCAACCAGGTCAAAAGCCAGGTGAAGGAACTGTGCCAGAAATTTCCTCTGTATCCCGAAATAACCAACGGGGAATAAAATATAAAAAGGTGGTTTACTTATGGAGAAACTATACTATGGAGGTAGAAAATGAGAGAAAAAGTTGAAAAAGCTCTGGATAAGATAAGGGGTTATCTCCAATTTGAGGGCGGAGATGTGGAACTGGTGGATATAGAGGATGGAGTGGTAAAAGTCAGACTGAAAGGTGCCTGTAGCGCTTGCCCTATGGCTATGTTTACCATTAAAGATGGTATTGAACAGGTGATAAAAGAGGAAGTGCCGGAGGTAAAGTCGGTAGAGCAAGTGTTATAGAGCTATAAAAGGGACACCTCTATTGTTTTAAAACATTCAGGAATAACAACACGGGGGAAGAGCCTCCGTGTTGTTATTGGCTTCTTCTCTTGTTTTTGAGGGCTAATAGGGGAGATTTGTCTCCCTTATAGTTCTCTCGTCATTGTATGTTAAGGGGGGTA
>DGDO01000034.1:0-361 GCA_002385475.1 Candidatus Sordicultor fermentans
GGCATGCTTATCAATCGTAGCTTGTTCTTTAATTCTTCGAGAGGTTATTAAAAGATATGGAAAGGAGTCTTGATGCCTGGGTAGAGGCTTTTTTAGATTTCCTTTTCTGGGAAAAGAGAGTAGCGGATAACACCATACTTGCTTATGGTCAAGACATATCATCATTTGTCCAGTTTTTGAAAGAGAAAGAGATTGCCTCCTTCGGGGAAGTAACTCTTTTGGTTTTGGAGGAGTTTGTGAGTCAGGAATCAGATAGAGAGCTGGAAGCTACTTCTTTAGCTCGAAAGATTTCTGCTTTACGCACTTTTTTCTCTTTCCTGGTTCGAGAAAAAGAAGTACCAGAGAATCTGGCTCGGCTTCT
>DGDO01000034.1:509-971 GCA_002385475.1 Candidatus Sordicultor fermentans
GATACACCTCGCTTGGAAAGAAACCTCCCCCAGGTTTTGAGCCTGGAAGAGGTGGAAGCTTTGCTTTCCGCTTGCGATAAAACCAAACCCCGGGGTTTGAGAGATCGAGCAATTCTTGAGCTTCTTTATTCTAGCGGTTTACGAGTGGGAGAGGTGGTCTCTTTAGAATTTTCCCATCTGGATTTGGAAAATAGAATGTTGAGACTGTGGGGTAAAGGATTTAAAGAAAGAATGGTCCCTTTTGGAGAAGAAGCCCATGAAGCTATCTCTCTCTATCTGGAGAAGGGAAGAGGTGAGATTTTGAAAGGTCGCTCGAGCAATTATTTATTTATAAACGGACCTTCCGCTCGTCCCTTGACTCGCCAGAGTGTTTGGAATATGGTAAAGAGGTACGCCAAGCGGGCTAACTTGCGTGAGGATATTACTCCTCACACTTTGAGACATACTTTTGCTACTCATCTT
>DGDO01000034.1:1272-16704 GCA_002385475.1 Candidatus Sordicultor fermentans
ATGTGTATAAGAGTGGTACAGGAGTTTTTGGGGCATAGCGATATTTCTACTACGCAGATTTACACTCATGTGAGCAAAAAAGTTTTGCGGGAAACCTATGATCGGGCTTTTCCCCGGAAATAGAAAAGGAGGTAAATAACATGGACGATATGAAGAGAAAAATTGAAGAAAGTTATCAGTTTATCAAGGAAAGAATTGATTTTGTTCCTCGAGTGGGAATTATACTGGGAACAGGCTTGGGGGCTCTGGTGGATGATATAGAAATTGAGCGGGTGATACCTTATGAGGAAATACCCCATTTTCCAATTTCTACTGTAGAGACTCATCGAGGAAATCTGGTTTTAGGACATTTAGAGGGTAAACCGGTGGTGGTGATGCAGGGTAGATTTCACTATTATGAAGGATACGATATGAAGCAGATAACTTTTCCTGTCCGGGTGATGAGAAAGTTAGGAGCTGAAATTCTTTTGGTAAGCAATGCAGCAGGAGGGATGAATCGCTATATGAAAAGAGGAGATTTGATGATTATAAGAGACCACATCAACCTCCTAGGAGATAATCCTCTCCGTGGCCCCAATGACCCGGAATTAGGACCACGTTTTCCTGATATGTCTCAGGCTTATGATAGAGAACTCGGGGATCTTGCTTTGCAGGTCGCTCTTGATAATGGAATTTATGTGCATCAGGGAGTATATGTGGCTTTAGCTGGTCCAAACTTAGAAACTCCAGCTGAGTATCGCTTTTTGATTACTATTGGAGCTGATGCAGTAGGTATGTCTACTGTTCCTGAGGTAATCGTAGCTCGCCACTCGGGGATGAGGGTTCTGGGAATTTCTTGTATTACCGATTTGGCTATTGATGGAGTGGTGGAAGAAGTGAGCTTTGAAGATATAGTGGAGGCAGCCAATAGTGCTGAACCCAAGCTTACTTTAATTACGAGAGAAGTAGTAAAGAGATTAACCCTCTAATTTATGGTACAAGAACTACTGGAAGTAGCGCTGTTGGCTGCTTTACCGGTAAGTGAGGTCCGGGGAGCTCTCCCTTACGGGGTATTGGTGAGGAATTTACCCTTTTCCTGGGTAGTAATAGTGTCTTTTATTTTTAATCTTTTGCCCTTTTTCCTGGTGATGTTTGCTCTGAGTTTCTTTTTGAAATTTCTTCTTCGCTGGAAATGGTTCAGTAATTTCTGGTCTAAATATATAACCGGAGCGCAAAATCGGTTTAAGAACTATGAAAAATGGGGTAAATGGGGGATAATGTTATTTGTGGGTATTCCCCTTCCTTTCACTGGGGTGTGGACTGGATCAGTAGTTTGCTTTCTTGTTGGTCTATCCTGGAGAGATTCTTTACCTTTTATATTAGGAGGCCTGGCTATGGCTACAATACTAGTCAGTTTAGCAGTACTGGGTGGTAATTATTTGTTCATGAGGTAGGTGATATTATGCTGAAAGCTGTGGAATGGAAAGGTGAGACTTTTCAATTTTTAGATCAAACTCTTTTGCCTCTTGAAGAGGTATACATAGAAACATCTGATTATCGGGAAGTGGAGGAAGCTATCCGCCAGTTAAAAATCCGGGGAGCTCCTCTTCTGGGAGTAACAGCAGCTTATGGTCTTTGTCTTGGAGCTTTGGAAGGAGAAAAAGGCAAGGTTGGAGATTTCTTTAGCTTTTTAGAAAAAGTAGATGTTGATTTGCGCACCTCCCGCCCTACAGCAGTAAACATCTCCTGGGCTCTGGATCGCTTGAAGAAGATCTGGGAGCAGGATATGGAGGACTGGTCTCCTCGTCAGGTAGTTAACTCCCTCATTGATGAGGCAAAGAAAATAGAAGAAGAAGATTATAAAAACAACGAAAACATCGCCCGATATGGTGCTCAGCTCCTTCAGGATGAAGATAGAGTGCTTACCCATTGCAATACCGGATCTCTGGCCTGTAGTGGGTGGGGAACAGCTTTAGGAGCGATTAGCTGGGCGGTGTTGCAAGAAGGGAAAAAAATCCAGGTTTACGCCGATGAGACCCGACCTCTGTGGCAGGGAGCTCGGCTTACTGCTTTTGAGCTTATGAAAAATTCCATCCCGGTTACGGTGATATGTGATAACATGGCTGGTTACTTGATGTCTCAGGGATTGGTAGATAAAGTGATAGTAGGGGCAGACCGGGTTACTCTACAGGGCGATGCGGCTAACAAAATTGGCACTTATTCCTTAGCCGTTCTGGCTCACTATCATAAAATACCCTTTTATATGGCTTTTCCTTTATCCAGTGTAGATTTCTCTATAAGAGAAGGTAGGGAAATCCCCATTGAAGAAAGAGACCCGGAAGAGGTAATTGCTCCTCGAGGGATAAAAATTACTCCTCCCGGGGTAGGAGTAAGAAACCCTGCCTTTGATGTCACTCCTCATCATTTAATTACTGCACTTATTACCGAGAAAGGTATTGTTTATCCTCCTTTTGAGGAGGTGTTACTGAATTGGAAAACGGAGGCAAGACAAAATGGATAATAATATAATTACCATAGAAGATGTTAGAAAACTTTTAGAATTTAAACCCGAGGAGGCTTTGGTCACTTCCTTTTATCTTAATGTGGACCCCCGCCATGTTCCTGCTAGCAAATTTACCACTTTAACTCGTAATTTGCTTCGGGAGAAACAACAATCTTTAGAGAAAGAAGATTGGCCGCAGGGGCTGTTAGATAGTGTAAGAGAAGATTTCAAGAAAATCGAGAATTTTGTTGTCAATCATTTTGAGTTAAAGGGAAGAGTTAGAGGACTGGTAATAATAGCTGATGCAGCACATGATTTTTTCCAGGTCTATCGTATTGCTCAACCGGTTAAATCTCGGGTAGTGGTGGACCCTAATCCTTATATTCGTCCCCTGGTAGCGATTTTGGATGAATACCATCGGCTGATGCTGGTTCTTCTCGATCAACGGGAAGCTCGTTTGTTAGAAGTCTATATGGGAGAAATATTAGAGCATAAAGCTTATTACTCCGATGTTCGAGGGAAAGTAAAAGAGGGAGGATGGTATGGGTTAGAAGAGCGCCGGATTGAGAGAAGTATTAAAAATAAAGTCATACAGCATTACCAGAGAGTAGCTGATGCTGTTCTGGAACACTTTAGAGTGGGGCACTTTGAGTATCTTTTTATAGGTATGAGAGCAGAAGATTACTCTCTTTTCCTTCCTCTTCTCCACAGCTATCTGCAACCCAGAGTGAAAGGAAGGTTGGATATCGGTCCTAAAGACCACATTAATACCATAATCGAAGCGGCACTAAAAGCAGAGAGGGAAATAGAAGAAGAGGAAGAAAACAAGATTCTGGAAAATCTTGTGGAGACCTTGAATAGGGGAGGACTGGCTATAAAAGGGATAGATAATGTTTTGCGGTCCATACCTCTCGGGGCTTGCCAGGTTTTGGTGGTAGATGATGATTATCATATGCCAGGATATGTGTGTAAAGATTGTGCCTATTTAGCTCTGGAAGAGGGAAATTGTGCCTTTTGTGGAAAAGAAGCTCTTCCGGTGGAAGATGTGATAGAAGAAGCAATGGAAGAAGTTCTTTTACAAAGAGGGGAGATTAAACATATTGCTACTGATAACCCCCGATTGGAAGAGATCTCTCACATTGGAGCTTTTCTGCGATACAAAATTTGAGGAAGGAAAGATGAGGGTAGCTTGACTTATCGGGACATAGCGCTTTTGACTCTGAGTGGCGAGGAAGGATAGATTCCTGTTAATTTTGGAACAATGCGCTCTACCGGTGCCTATGTTCTGGCTTATCTCCAGCTAAAAGAATATCTGGGAATGGAAGGGGAGATAAAATTGGGGTGGAGGTTCTCAACCCGGTGCAGACTACATAGAGCTAAAGATATGGACCCTCGCAAACTAAAAGAAGAGTTTGGTAGGGATTAGGTATTCTGGGAAAAAGAGATACTTCTTTATAGTGTCGAAGAGGAAACAAGAAGCCCGGTGAGAGAAAGAATAGATATTTTAGAGCGAGGGGGGAGGATTTCTCTTTAATCGGGTGCATGATATTTTACCTGATGTTCTCCCTTCTAATGTAGTGGCTGCCTGAAAGTACGGAATATATTCTCTTTGAGGAGGAAAATGATGGAAAGATATTGTTTGGTTCTGGATTGTGGAGCTACCAGTCTTCGGGCGGTAGCAGTGAGTGAAAAAGGAGAAATACTGCATCTTTCTTCTTTTCCCAATGCCCCTTCTCCTCAGGAAGGAGAAAAAGATTTTCTTATCTGGGATGTAGATGAAATCTGGAGAAAATTTACTCTGGCCATTCGGCAGGTTATTGCTGAAGCAGGAAAAGAGATTTTTGCTGTTACAGTTACTACTTTTGGAGCAGACGGAGCGCCCGTCCGGAGAGATGGGACTCTGACTTATCCAGTTATTTCCTGGCAGTGTCAGAGGACTGCTCCTCAGGCTAAAGAAATTACCAACTTTCTTAGCCCTCGGGAGATTTTTCGCATTACTGGATATCAGATAATACCTTTTAACACCCTGTTCAAGCTTCTTTGGCTGCGAAACAATGCTCCTCGTTCTCTGGATGAAGCTGATACTTTTTTGATGATGCCGGGTATCCTGAGTTTCAAGCTTTGTGGAGAAGCAAGCATGGATTTTACCTCTGCCTCCACTACTATGATGCTGGACATAGAGAGAAAATGCTGGTCTGAACCTTTGCTTTCCCTGGCAGGTCTAACACCTTCTTTTTTGCCTCCTCTTCAACATCCCGGAGAGGTAATTGGAAAAGTTCAGGCTAAAGCAAGCGAAGAAACCGGAATTCCTCAAGGTACGCCAGTGGTCGTAACCGGGCATGATACACAGTTTGCCATAGTGGGTTCTTTAGCTTCTCCCGAAGAGCTGGTATTGAGTTCTGGCACCTGGGAGATTTCCGCGCTGCGCCTTCCTTATTATCGGGATTCTTCTTCTTTTTTTGAGCGGGGAGGCTTAACAGAGCTGGATGCTGAAGAGAACTTGTGGAATCCCCAGATGCTTATGATAGCCGGGGGAGTGGTGGAATGGGTGAGGAGGAATTTTTTCTCCGATATCAAGGATGAGAAAAATATCTATGAAGTAATGGTAGAGTCTGCTCGCTCTATTCCTCCTGGTGCAGGAGGCATAGTGGTAATTCCTGCTTTTATGCCTTCTGGCCCTACCAAACCTTACGACACTCAAGGTACTATTTTGGGATTGGAATTGACCTCTGATCGGGGGCAGGTTTTCCGTGCTGTATTAGAAGGTTTATCTTTTCAATTAAAAGAAGCCGTTTTAGCTCTTCAGGAAGCTTTTGGTTATACCCCTAAAAGGGTGCGAGTAGTGGGAGGAGGAGCTAAAAACAAGCTGTGGAATCAAATCAGGGCTGATGTATTAAATCTTCCTGTGGTTACCACTTCTTGTGAAGAAGCTACTGTTCTGGGAGCGTCTCTTTTCTCTCAGGTGGGAGCGGGAATAGTAAAAAACCTGGAGGAAGCCAGAAGTCAGGTAAAAATAGAAACCACAGTGTGGGAACCTTCTTCTCAGAGAGAAATATATGAGGAGCTTTTTACCCGGTATGCAGAGCTTCCTCCCCTTTTAGCTTCTTTTTATCGGGAAAGGTGTTAAGTTTAATCGAGAGATAAATAGGTCTGAGCTAATTTTTCTACCTGCTCGATTATCTGGTGACATTTTTTTCGCAGGTTCTTTTCCCGGTAAATTTTCATTGCCTCATCGGTATTTAGAGTGAGGCCAATGAGGTCCCGGCAATTAAGGCTACCTAATTCTTTTTCTGCGTCCTGCAGGAAATTTTCTACTTTCTGGTAGAGCCAATCTCTTTTTTCTTTATCCTGGGGGTCTCTTCTTCCATATTTTATCCCTAAAGCCATCACTGCTCCGGTTATTGCTCCACACACTCCTCCGGTGTGCCCGATTCCTCCTCCAAAGCCAGTGGCAATAGAGGGAATTAAATCACTCTTTACTCCCAGGTAATCCCCCAAACCTTGTAGGGTAGATTCGCAACAGTTAAATCCCTGGTCATGATATTCACCAGAAGTCATTTTATTTTCTCCTTTCTTTGACTATTTTGGCCGTCTCTCGAGCGACCATTAATTCCTCGTTAGTGGGTATAACCCATACCTCAACTGGAGAGGTAGAAGAACTTATTTTTCCTTCTTTTCCTTTAATTTCTTGATTTTTCTCCCGGTCGATTTTTATTCCTAAATAATCGAGGTTGTTGCCAACTTTCTCTCGGATAAAACTATCATTTTCTCCTATTCCTCCAGTGAAAACCAGGCTGTCCAGACCATTCAAAAGAGCAACGAAAGCTCCAATATATTTTTTAACTTGATAGACAAATACTTCTACCGCCAATTTTGCCCTTTCTTCTCCTTTTTGAGATAGTTCTTCCAATTCCCACATTTCTCCACTTAATCCTGATATTCCTAAAAGCCCTGATTCTCTGGTAAGAATACGGTTGATTTCCTGAGGAGAAAAATTTGCTTTTTCTTCAAGATATGTAATTATTTGCGGGTCAAAATCTCCAGGGCGAGTGGACATGATTGTTCCGCTCTGGGGAGTGAAGCCGCTCGAGATATCTAAAGACCTTCCCTCTTTGATGGCACAAACACTACATCCACTCCCTAAGTGGCAGCTTATTACTTTTTGAGCTCGGGAAGCAAGAGAAGCGATTCTTTCTGCTATGTAGCGGTGGGAGTTACCGTGAAATCCTAATTTTTTTAAGCCATATTTCTGGCTTAATTCCCAGGGTAGGCCATAGGTGCGGTAGGGTAAGGGTATAGAGAGATGAAAGGTGGTTTCAAAGACCCCTACCAGGGGAGTTTGGGGGAGAATTTTTTGAAACATTTCTATAGCTAAAAGAGAAGGGGGGTTGTGAACCGAAGTTACTTCGGAGAGGTCCTGGAGAGCCTGAACAACACCGGAGTCGATAAAAGAAGTTTGAGTAACTTCTGCTCCCCCATTGATAAGCTTTATTCCCACTGCTTCAATTTCCTGGATACTATGCAGGGGTCCTTCCTGAGTTAAAATATCGATGATTAAGCGCAGGCCTTTTTCGTGGTCGAGGTCAGGGACTTCTTTTCTGCTCTTTATCCCTTCTTTTTCTCCTTCCCAGAAGGAATCAGGACGGTACAATCTCTTTACACTTCCCCGGGATAGGGATTGTTCTTTTTCTTCTTCTATAGAAAAGAGTTCATATTTGATAGATGAACCGCCACTATTTACCGCCATTATAATCAAGGTATTTTTCCTCCCTTTCTTTCACTTTTTGTATTAACCGACAGAAGGAACAAACCTCTTGAGTGGTGGGCATACCACAAATAGAGCACTCTCCCAGATGAAGAGGTGGTTCTTCTTGCCGGAAGTATTTTTGTCCGGTTTCTAAAAATCCCAGCCAGAACATATGCTTGGTGCCTGGAGACTTCTCTTCTAAGAAGTTCAGCGCTTCTTTGTAGTCCCAGCTCTTGGCTCTCCGGGAGAGCGGACATCTTTCTTCTAAGAAAGGGATATTATGAAGGCGAATATAAATCATTATTTCCTCTTCGGTGAGAGTGTAAAAAGGTTTAACTTTTTTCACCATTTTAGGATGAGGGCTGGGAAGAGTGGGGTGCTGGTGAGATAAGTAATCTATCTGCCAGTGCAACACATTACCTAAAAGGGTAGCCGCTTCATCGTCTAAGTTATGACCGGTGGCGTAAACTGAAAAATGCTCTCTAAAAGCCCAGAAGTTTAAAAGATACCTTTTAATGAGACCACACATAGAGCAGATAGGACGATAGGGTATCCTCTTTTTTATCTCGGGAATGGAAAATCCTACCTCTTTTTTAACTTCTATAATTTCCAGAGGAAAGGAATTTTGACGAGCAAATTCTTCTACTATCTGGCGAGATTTCTGAGAGTGTTCTTCTATTCCCAAGTCAAAGTGAATAGCCACTACCTCATATCCTGCTTTTTTGAGGTAGTGCCACAGAGACATGCTGTCTTTCCCCCCGGATACCCCGACTAATACTTTTTCTTCCTCAGAAAACATGTTTTTTCTTTTTATGGCTGATTCTACCTGGCGAGAGAAGAAAACCTCAAAACAGTCTCCACAAAATTTGGCATTATGCCTTTTTAGCTTGACCAGAGCTTCTTTTTTACATCGAGTACACTTCATTTTATCTTCCTTTCATTTTAGATTTAAATGTAGCACGACTCGTTTGTCAAGACATATTTGGCTCCTCGGAAGATAGAGATACAGTATCTCCCGGGTTGTGTCTGGCCGCACCGAGCTTTTGGCTATAAAAGCTTTCGCACTCCACCTGAGAGCTTATCTTACCATTTATATACCAGGTTTGAGCTACTTTTAGAGTTTGTTTTAATTATTTTGATGATATAATTCCAGCGTGTGTGGTTATTCCGCTTTTTTTCCTGTAAAAAATAGCAATTATAATAGGTTTTGCGGGATACTACAATGAATGCAGCAGAGTTTGCCTGCCAAAATTAATATGCTAAGAGAAAATACCTCAGGTTTGAGGTAAAAAACTGCTCTTCTTTTCTATACCACGAGGTGCTTTTTTTAACACACTTTAATAGAGCCTGTAATATCTTGCAAATTTCAAAAATTGTGCTATTGTAAGCACAGAAAATGGAGGCAGCATAATGAAAATAACTACGGATGAGCTATGTCGGAGAAGCGGTGTTTCTCCTTCTACTGTTTTGAGGACACTTAATGGCAGTTCTGCAATAAGCGAGGAAACAAAAAGAGGAGTTAGCCCACCAGGAAAAAGAGTAGAATCATAACTCTTATGGTTACCCATATCTCCAGTTCTTTTTTCCCAGAAGTTATTTATGGAGTTGAGGATTTGGCTTTTCGTTTTGCCTATAATGCTGAGGTATCTTCGCTCTGGGGCAGGAGAGAAATGCCTCTGGTTGATTCAAGAGGTATGGGAAAGCTGGTTTATCAATATTGTTTGTCTGGAAGATGGTTTCTGTGATGTGGAATATTTATTGCAAAAGATACAACGTATACAATTAGAGAGAATGAGGGAGGTAAATTAGTTGAGCTTAGATAATCGTTGCGGTCACACTGAGGTTCAAAATGAACAAAAGTGTTGTGATTCTTCTTTGCCAGAGCAAAATCACTCTTATGCGAATATGCTCAAAGTGTTAGATGCTTGTGCAGAAAAGCTGGGAGTTTGCTGGGATGATTATGTTCCTCTACGTTATCCAGAGAGAGAGCTCACTGTTTCTATACCAGTGGAAATGGATGATGGACATGTTAAAGTTTTTACTGGCTACCGGGTTCAGCATTCTAGCGTGCGGGGTCCGTGCAAAGGAGGATTACGTTATTCTTCAGATGTCGACCTTGATGAAGTGAGAACCCTGGCTGCTTTGATGACCTGGAAATGTGCTGTAGTTAATATCCCTTATGGTGGAGCCAAGGGGGGAGTGCAATGTGACCCCACAAAACTTTCTTCTCAGGAACTTATGAGAATCACCCGCCGCTATACAGCGATGATTCTACCTTTAATCGGGCCAGAAAAAGATATTCCTGCTCCTGATGTAAACACCAATGCCCAGATTATGGGATGGATTATGGATACTTATAGCGCGTTTAAAGGCTTTACTGTTCCGGGAGTAGTTACGGGAAAACCTGTAGAAATTGGTGGATCACTGGGGAGAGAAGATGCAACCGGTAGAGGAGTGTTATTTACTATCAATCAGATTGCTCTCAAGAAGGGAATTGATTTAAACAAAGCATCTTTTGCTGTCCAGGGATTCGGGAAAGTAGGAGAAGCGATAGCCCGATTGCTCTATCAGGAGGGATATCGAGTTGTAGCTATAAGTGATATCAGTGGAGGAATTTATAAAGAAGATGGTCTTGACATACTGGATCTATCAAACTATGTAAAGAAAAATCCCTCTCATCTCATTGAAGGATATAAAGCAGAAGGTATTTCATCCCTTGCCAATCAGGAGTTACTCACTTTGGGGGTGGATATTTTAGTCCCATCGGCTCGGGAAAACCAGATTACTGAGGATAATGCTGGAGATATAAAGGCAAAAATTATCGTCGAAGCAGCTAATGGACCCACTACTCCTGAAGCAGATCAAATTCTCAACGAAAAAGGCATAACCGTTGTCCCTGATATTCTATCTAATGCAGGAGGAGTGGTAGTATCTTACTTAGAATGGGTTCAAAATATTCAGTGTTTAATGTGGGATGAGAAGAAAGTTAATAGCTTTCTCCAGGAAATTATGGAGAGAAGTTTCCAGGAAGTATGGGAGTTTCACGAACAAAACAAAGTGCCCATGCGGGAGGCTGCTTATATGCTGGCTCTTGATCGGACAATTAAGGCGAGAAAAATACGAGGGAATTTTCCTTGATGTTTAAGGCAAGAGAGTTAACTGAAAACATTAAAATAAAAGTTCCCCTTCCAAATAGTTGATAGAGAAGTTAAATAAAAAATAGACGCCGCTTGCCCTTCCGGGTAAGGTTTTATATAAGTAGAGTCAACTCCGAAGAGTAAGCGGTGTCCTGTATACGACCTCATCCATTATTTGATTTATAGCATTGGATGTCCCTCTTCAATCATTAAAAACTCCTTTGCAGAGAGCAACAAAACTGGAGAAGAACCAGAAGACTATCAAGGAAGGCGACCGCTAAAAAATTAGTTTGCGTAATGTGATGTGTTATCTTCCTCCTCGAAATATTTTTCAATACCAGCCTCCTTTATCTTATTGTCTTATAATGGACCCCGAAAACTGGACAGAGCAATAAGGTGTATTTAGTCTGCAAACAGAAAGGAGAAGGATAAGAAAAATGGGTGATATCCGAAAGAAGCATGAGCATATCATCCTTTTAATTGACCAGGGTTTTCAGTTTACAATGAGTTTGCTGAGGAACTGAAGAAAGCAGGGGTTCAAATCAGAGAGTTAGAAGAGAGGAGGAAAATACGGGCAAACAGGTTAGAGAGATCCACCTTAAAAGTTTTTTTGCCTTGACATGGGAATCTAACTTAACATACAATTTGTGTGTAGGCTAGTGTTCCATATTTATCATGTTTGAAAACTTTTTAAGGGAGGGAGTATTGTGAAAAAAATATTTGTGGTCGTGACAACGGCGATTTTTCTCGTTGCCTTGCTGGTTGTTTCAGCCGGTGCCAAGATTGAAATTAGTGGGCTTTTTATGAAACAGGCTGGATATCAGGAAAGCGAGATTCGTGATATGACTGATGAATTTCTTAAACAAAACCCGGACATAGAAGTGAAATTATCGTTTGTATCTTATGAGGAACTTCATGATAAGATTGTGGTTTCTGCTGCTAGTGGAGTAAGCACTTACGATGTAATTCTCGTTGACTGCATCTGGCCAGCCGAGTTTGCTGGGGCAGGTTGGCTTCTCGACGTGACTGACCGTTTACCTGAGGAAGACCGAGCTGATATCTTCCCTGAAGTTTTGTCGGCGGTAACCTATAAGGGTAGGTTGTATGGCATGCCCTGGCTCAACGACTGGGAGTATTTGTTTTATAACAAGAAGATGTTGGAGGAGGTAGGAGCTAGTTCTCCTGCTTATTGGCCTGAGGTCATAGAAATTTCCAAAAAGCTCAAGGAAGCGAATATAGTCCAGTATCCTATTATCGATACCTGGGGACAGGCAGAATCACTGGTAGTTGCATGGCTACAATATGTGGTGGGTATGGATGGGTATCCATTTGATGAATCTGGTAATCCGGTTATGAATCAAGGTGCTCCACTCGAAGCGCTGAAATTTATGGTTGATAATACAAAAGAGGGTTATTTCAATCCTGCTTGTATAGAGTCTTTCTCGGAAGAGGTAAGAAGGGTATTTTCCTCTGGTCAGGCTGCTTTTGCTCTAAACTGGACCTATATGTATAACCTGGTGAACGATCCTCAAGAATCACAGATTGCTGGAGATGCTGTGTTGACTCTTGTCCCTGGATTTCCAGAAGGAAGAAGAAGTGCATCCTGCAATGGTGGTATGGGCTTGAGTATTATGCAGAGCAGTAAAAATCCGGACGAAGCCTGGCAATATGTGACTTATCTTGCTAGCAGAGAGGTTCAGAAAAAATACAGCCAGAGTGCTCTACCTATATGGAAATCGCTTTACGACGATCCAGAACTTATAGCGCAACAGCCCGAAATTATCAAAGTTGCCAAAGAGCAGATTCCCTACGTGTTTGATCGTCCTCAACTTTCCTGGTATTCACAATTTTCTGTGATTATGGTTGAGGAATTGCAGGCAGCACTCAGCGGGGCTAAAGCTCCAGAGCAAGCTATGGATGAAGCAGTAGCCAGATGTAAAGAAGTTATGGAAAGATATCGCTAATATTTGGGCGGGGTGGAAAAACCCCGCCCTCTGTAGAAGACCTTCATGAGACCTAAAAACTTTAGAAAAAAAGAAACATATTTTGCCTGGCTTCTTATCCTTCCTGCTTTTGTTTTTATAGGTATTATAATCTTTTATCCCATGATTCTCTCTTTTTGTATGAGCCTTTTTCAGATTGAACTTACTCGGGGAGATATAGGAACTCCTTTTATAGGTTTTAGAAACTATATCGAAGTTTTGAGTAGCTCTTATTTTTGGGATTCTATAGGAAGGACAGTCTATTTTACTGTAGTGTCCATTGGTCTCGAGATGCTTTTTGGTTTTCTAATTGCCTTGCTTTTAAACCAGGAATTCAAAGGTAGAGGTTTGTTGAGGAGTCTTTTATTATTGCCCTGGGCTTTACCTATTACAGTAGATGCCATTATGTGGAAGTGGATTTTTAATGCTAATTATGGGGCGCTTAATGCTTTTTTAACCCAGATTGGTATCATAGATTCTTATCGTGCCTGGCTAACTCGTCCCTGGAGCGCTATGCACTGTGTAATTGTAGCTGATGTGTGGAAGGTAACCCCTTTGGTTGCTTTATTGCTTCTTGCAGGATTACAGACCATACCCAAGGAGCTTTATGAGGCAGCGATGGTGGACGGTGCAGGCTGGCAGTCATACGTTTTTCGTATACTTATCCCCTTGCTTACTCCCACCTTCCTTGTGGTTCTGGTGCTTAGAACTCTGGATGCTTTCAGGGTTTTTGATATTATCTACATCATGACTCAAGGCGGGCCAGCGAATGCTACCAAGGTAATTTCTTTCCTGACCTATCAAGAGGCGTTCAAGTTCTTGAATTTTGGCAAGGGAGCTGCTCTGGCTTATATTATCACCATGTTTGTTGCCTTGATTGCTCTCGTGTACACTAGGCTGATGCAAAGACAAGTGGAATATTGAGGTGAATCAGGATGGGCATTAAGCGTCAAAAGAGGATTCGTTCGGTTATTATTGGTATATTTTCAATAATTCTGGCTGCTGTTATTCTGGCACCACCTCTCTGGTTATTCATATCTAGTATTGCTAATTTACAGGAACTCCTGAAAATACCTCTACGTTGGCTTCCTGAGAAGCCCAGCTTTGAGCGATATAGAGAAATACTTTTTTCTCAAGGACCAGAAAGTGAGTTCAGAAAAACCATGTGGAATAGTTTTTTTATAGCACTTTTTGTTACCATTATCTGTGTCTCTTTGGGGTCATTGGCTGCCTATGCTTTTTCCCGCCTTCGATTTCCTGGTAAAGAAAAAATCCTTTTCGTCCTACTTTTTTCTTATATGCTACCGCCTATTGCGGTGATAATTCCTATTTATCGGATTTTTAGTAGATACCAGATGCTCGATACAAAACAGGCTCTTATTCTGATTTATTCGGCTATTTTAGTTCCATTTGTAATCTGGTTAATGCGCACTTATTTTGATACTATTCCCAAAGACTTAGAAGACGCTGCAAAAATCGATGGATGTTCTCACTTAGGTACGCTATTTCGAGTTATTTTTCCTCTTTCTGCTCCTGGAATTGTTGCCACTTCACTTTTTGCCTTCCTGATGTCATGGGAAGAGTTTTTCATTGCTCTTATTCTTACCTCTACTCCTCAGGCTAAGACCATACCGGTCGCTATTGCCGAGTTTTCGGGAAGACATTCTATAGATTTCGGAATGATGGCTACTGGAGGCATTCTGGCAGCTTTACCACCGATTTTAATAGCTTTTGTTTTTCAGAGATATATAGTTGGAGGATTGTTGTCTGGAGCAGTAAAGGGTTAGTTGTTATTTTTTTCAAAACCAGCAAAGAAAAATTCAAAATATCAGTTTCCCTGCTAAAAGCTCTTGTTGTGATGTTTCCAGATGTTTTTTTAGGTTTACGAAAGTTTACTCCTTCTCATCTGGTCGGTGTAGTCGATTGACGCAAAAAAGAAACAGTGGTAGTATTACTGAAGGCAATTTGTATGTCGCCATGGGGGCGCTCTTGAAGCTCGGGCTGAGAATGTACCCCTTGAACCTGATCCAGGTAATACTGGCGGAGGAAATGGCGGGAAGAAGTTAAGAGTATAGCTTCGGTTTAATTTTTGAGCTGCTTTTTTTATCTTCTTTTCAGTCGCTTTTTCCTCTTCTAAAATTATACAGGAGGAATAGCATGTTGAAAACCCAGCTTGATTTTGCCAGGGCAGGCATTGTAACTGAAGAGGTACGTTGTGCCGCTCAGAATGAAGCGATAAGTCCTGAAGAGCTCTCACGTCTCATAGCTGCAGGGGTTGCGGTTCTACCCAAAAACGTGAATCATTCTTTCCCTCACATAAAGGCAATTGGCCATAAGCTAAAGACAAAAGTGAATGCCAATCTGGGGACGAGTGATGAGTGTGTAGACCTTGAATTTGAAAAGCGCAAGCTTTCTGCTGCTATAAAAGCGCAAACTGACTCCATTATGGACCTCTCGACCGGGGGAGACCTTCATCTTTTGAGGTCTTTTTTCTTAGAGGAATCACCGGTCATGGTGGGAGCTGTACCCATATACGCTGTGGCGGCAGAGCTGGCTCGAAGAGGTGAACCGCTGGAAAAGATGACCGAAGAAATGCTTTTTACCTCAATAGAAGAGCAATGCCGACAGGGTGTAGACTACATCACCGTTCACTGTGGCATAACGCGTGAGTCTTTTCGTAAACTTGACTCTTCCGGGCGTATTATGCCCTGCGTCAGTAGAGGTGGTTCAATTCATCTTTACTGGATGCGGAAAACTGGTAAAGAAAACCCTCTTTACGAGCATTTTGATGACCTTTTAGAGATTGCTCATCGCTATGATGTAACCTTGAGCTTAGGAGATGGCTTGAGGCCGGGGACAATTCTCGATGCTATAGATGGCCCACAGATTGAAGAGCTCATGACCCTTGCTGAGCTATCAAAACGAGCAAGGGCAAGGGGGGTTCAGGTTATGATTGAAGGTCCGGGGCATGTGCCACTTTCTCATATTCAATCGCATGTGCAGCTTCAAAAACGTTTATGCGAGGGAGCACCTTTTTATGTGTTGGGACCTATTCCCACCGATATTGCTCCTGGATATGACCAC
>DGDO01000034.1:16918-17043 GCA_002385475.1 Candidatus Sordicultor fermentans
ATTGCTCCTGGATATGACCACATTACCTCTGCGATAGGTGGAGCGCTGGCGGCGTCAGCGGGGGCAGATTTTCTGTGCTATGTGACGCCAGCTGAGCACCTCAGTTTGCCAGATGAAAACGATGT
>DGDO01000034.1:17300-17717 GCA_002385475.1 Candidatus Sordicultor fermentans
TATCTGGGTGTTATGGCCGCGAGAGTGGCCGCTCACGTGGGAGACATAGCTAAAGATGTGCCCGGGGCGATAGAAAGAGATAAAAGAATCTCCATTGCCCGGGAATGCCTGGATTGGGAAGGAATGATGGCGGAGGCTTTAGACCCCGAGCTTGTGCGCTGTAAATTTAGTTTAGCTTCTGACCGGCAATCCTGTACTATGTGCGGTAAACTTTGCGCTGTGAAAATGGTTCGTGGAGCATACGAATTACAAAAGGAGTGATAGAAATGAAATTAGACGAGGTCACCATAACTAAGGCGATAGTGGAGCGTTATTTTGAGAGGTTGATGGATAACTTGGATATTGATGTGGCTATAGTGGGTGGTGGGCCTTCGGGACTTGTGGCTGGATATTTCTTAGCTAAAGCAGGACATCGGG
>DGDO01000110.1:0-2621 GCA_002385475.1 Candidatus Sordicultor fermentans
GGTACCATGTTATTCCGCATCCCTCAAATTAAAATTTTCGCAGCAAAAAAAAGCTACCCAGAAATAGTCGCCGTCGTAACTGTTTTTTGTAAGGTTATACTTAAACACCAATAAAGTGGTAAAATATAAACTAAAAAGAGGTGAGAACAACGCCATTCTGGGATGAATACTACGAGCTCCTTCCCCGGGAGGAGCTGGAAAAAATTCAGCTTAGCAGACTTAAAAAAATACTTATCCGCGCTTATCACAATCTGCCCTATTACCGTAAAAAACTGGAGGAAAGAAAAATTAATCCTTACGATATTAAGTCTTTATCTTGCCTTTCCCATCTACCCTTCACTACCAAAGAGGACCTTCGTCAAGCTTACCCTTTCGGAGCTATAGCTGAGCCCTTGCGCAATGTAGTGCGGGTTCATTCTTCCTCAGGCACCACAGGAACAGCAACAGTAGTAGGGTACACTAAAAAAGATATAGAATCCTGGGCGGAGCTTGCTGCCCGAGCACTTTCCAGTTATGGAGTAGATGAGGAAGATATCATCCAGGTCTCTTTCGGGTATGGTCTTTTTACTGGGGGGTTAGGGATTCACTACGGAGCGGAAAAATTGGGTGCTACTGTAGTTCCTGCTTCTGCCGGTAACACTCTTCGCCAGATCCAGATTATGAAAGACCTGAAAATAACCGTGCTGGCTTGCACTCCCTCTTATGCCCTTTATTTGGCTGAAGTAGCCAGAGAAAACAATATTAACTGGAAAGAAAGCAGCCTGCGCATCGGGGTATTTGGAGCCGAGCCCTGGTCAGAAGAAATGCGAGAAGACATAGAAAAAAAATTGCCCATCCGGGCTTTTGATATTTATGGACTGAGCGAAGTTATCGGACCGGGAGTGGCCTTTGAATGCGAAGAAAGAGAAGGATTGCATATCTCTGAAGACCACTTTCTTCCCGAGATAATCGACCCCCAAACGGGAAGAGTTCTCCCCCCCGGGGAAGAAGGAGAGCTGGTATTTACTACCCTTACCAAGGAAGGAACCCCCATAGTCCGTTATCGCACTGGAGATATCTCTTCTCTCAACTACGAGCCTTGTTCTTGTGGAAGAACACTGGTAAGAATGAAAAGAGTTTTCTCTCGCACCGATGATATGCTCATCATTAGAGGAGTAAATGTTTATCCTTCTCAGATTGAGAGTATCGTTTTAAGCTTTGACGGAGTGGAGCCCTATTACCAAATTGTCCTTACCCGAGAAAACTTTTTAGATCAAATTGAGATTCAAGTGGAAGTTACACCCCAATTTTTTTCTGACCAGATAAAAGTACTGGAAGGATTAAAAAAACAAATCGAAGAAAAATTGAAAACTGAGTTAAATTTAAGTTGCGAAGTAAAACTCTTAGAGCCTAAAAGTATTGCTCGTAGCGAAGGAAAATCTAAAAGGGTTATAGATCTACGAAAAAAGGAGGAGATTTTGTGAAGCAAATATCAGTATTTTTAGAAAACAGGCCAGGTAGCCTCTATGAAGTGCTTTACAAACTGAAAGAGTGGGAAGTAAACCTGCGAGCACTTTCCTTAGCTGATACTGCCGAGTTCGGGGTCCTGAGATTTATTGCAGAAGATCCGGAAGAAATAGTAGAAAAATTGAAAATAGAGAATTTTGCCGCTACTTTAACCGAAGTTCTAGCCGTAGGAGTAGAAGATCGCCCGGGGGGATTAGCCGAGGTAGTAGGTATTCTTACCCACCAAAATATCCCCATCGAATATCTCTATGCCTTTGTTTCTCCCCAGGGGGGAAAAGCATATGTAGTGTTGAGAGTAGAAAAGTTAGAAGAAGCTGAAAAGATATTGAGGGAAAAACACATTCCTATTTTAGAAAAAATCACGATTTGAAAAGACGTCCTGTGACTTAAGAAAAACCACCAGGAAAAAGGAGAGATTACCACACCTAGGTATGTATGCAATAACACTCCAGGAGAACTCCTTTATAACGCCCCGAAAGGCGTCGTTACCGTGCTTCTGCAGTTGGTGCTAAATCTCTCCTTTTCTCTTTTTCATGTAGATACTTTGTTTACCCCAACAAAAAGAGCAAGAAGAAAATATGCTCGAAGCCACAATAAATCTCAGCCTTTTCCCATCTCTTCTAGCTGGGATAAAACCTCAGTCCCCTGAAGAGCAGGGTTCTCTCGGGCATAGTCTATAGCTTTTTTCCCGCTCTTGTCCACCATTTTGGCGTTTGCCCCCTTTTCCAGAAGAACTTTTACTACTTCGGGAGAAGTACTAAAACGAGCAGCAAACATAAGAGGCGTCCACCCTGCCTTATCTTTAGCGTTGACATCTGCTCCAGACTGAATAAGGAAAGAAATAACTTCGGGATGAGGATTAAAACGAGCGGCAAACATTAAAGGGGTACGTAAGTGGTTATCTAAAGCATTGACATCTGCTCCAGACTGAATAGCATTCTGGATATCCACAAGAGTTCCAGTTTTGCACAACTCCATAAAACTTATAGTATCCACAACTCACCCTCCTTAAGCTGCAAATCTATCAAAAAACACAAATAAAAAAGCCACCGGTCCTAACGAACATTAGCCTTTTCTTTTCTCACCCTTTCGGGTGAGAAACTTCAGGATGGACT
>DGDO01000110.1:2782-3086 GCA_002385475.1 Candidatus Sordicultor fermentans
GGATGGACTTCCACTCAAAAGCTTCGAGCCTCCCATCTTTCAAAAAAGAGGCTCTTTCTTCCATCCTCTGGCCTAGTTCCTCAGAACCGGTGGTAATCATACTTTATCACCTCTTTTGAACTTTGTCAACAGGTCAAAATTAATTTTTTGAAAAAATTTCTAACTACTGAAGACAGAGTTCAAATCAATCTTTTCTTTCTCCCAACTCATGATCTAACATCATTATACCGCTTCCACTTTCTCCGATAAGTTGTAACATAGCCAATATTTCTGCAGGGTTCTTCTCTTCTTCTACTTGCTCGTC
>DGDO01000038.1 GCA_002385475.1 Candidatus Sordicultor fermentans
ATAATACTTTACCTTTAGGAAGTGGAAGTGAAAATCTGAAGGAAGGAGAAGAGGAGAATGTTCCGATTTCGGTCTCAGAAGAAGAAAGCTATTCCTAGCATTGATAGAATAAAAATATTTCTTCTTTTCCTTTTGCTGTTTGTTTCTTTCTTTTCTGGGATAGTTGAAGCGCAAGAGAGAGTAAAAGTAGCTGTCTTACCTTTGGTGGGAAAAGATAGAGAAGATGCTTATTGGGGCTATTTTTTGCGAGATATCATAAAAATGGGTTTGGAAGGTGAAGGTGGGGTAGAAATATGCGACTCGCTGCTTGCTGATGAGATAGTGAGAGAAGCACGGATTTCCTGGTCTGATGTTTTGATGCCTTCTACTGCTAAAATTATAGGGGAAAGGATTGGGTGTTCTTATCTTTTGACCGGTTCTTTTCGTTATCGTCTGATGGCAGGTAGAGAGAGAATTTTAGTAAGCGCTCGTATTTTCGAGATAGAAAGTGGTGATTATCTGGATATACCCAGTGAAATATTTGATATCGATAGATTACCAGATCTCGTTGAATATATAGTGGGAGAGTCTTTATACTTTATGGGTTTGGATTACAGAGCACCGATTTATCTTCCCCCTTTCGCGATAGATAACCTTTTACCTCTCTACCGGGGAGTGCAAAAGATGGATGAGGCACTTGCTACTTATGGAGAGGCACAGTATCCGGATAAGCCTCTATGGAAAGAAGCTTTTTCTTTAGCAGAAGAAACCATAGAAAAAGAGCCTGAGTATTTAGATGCTTATAGTTATCTTGCCTATATGTATAGAAAAACGAGCTGGTGGGCTAAGGAGGTGGAAACCTGGGATCTATATTTGCAAAAACTCGAGGAGAGAGGAGAGGAGGTTGACAACCGACAAATTTCCCAAACTTATCTTCGCTTAGCTTATTCCTATTTCTATCAGAAGAATTTAAATTTAGCTCGAGAAAGTTTACAAAAAGCAGTAGAAATCAGCCCTCAATGGGCTGAACCTTATCTGTTGTGGGCGAGAATTGAATATGAAGATGGCAATATAGAGGAGGCAGAAAGACTTTATTCTCAAGCTTTTGAGTTGGATCCCTCCCTTAAAGAGGCTGAATATTTTGCCCAATTGGCAGGGAAAGCTAAAGTCTACGGTAAGTCAGCTTATGAAGCCTATGTAGCTGGTTACCAATCTTTTGCTGCTGGAAACCTGGAAAAAGCAGAACAGTATCTACGAGAAGCTATTCATCTAAACCCGGAAATGAAAGAAGCTTACTACTGGCTGGGAAGAACTCTCTATGACGCCGGAAAGTCAAAAGAGGCAGAAAAAGCCTGGGAAAAGGTTTTAGAAATTGACCCCTTCCATAGCCAGGCTCGCCGGTTCTTAGATAAAACACAGCAGGAAGTAAAATATGGTAGAGAAGCGCTAAATTATTTTCGCCAGGGTTATGAACTTTACGAGAAGGGTCTATATGAGGAAGCAGCAGGATTATTTCGTCAGGCGCTAAAAGTTAATCCTGTGTTTCCTGATGCTCATGATTATTTGGCCCGCTGTTATTATCGCCTGGGAAAAACCGAAGAATATGTAAGAGAAAGAGAAGAAAGCGCTAAGCTTTTAGAAGACGCAGAGGAGAAGGCCTGGCAATATTATCAAGTGGGTTATGAGCTGTTCTCCTGGGGAGAAAAAGAAAAAGCTCTTCAAACACTGGAAAAAGCGATAAAAGAAGATCCTTCTTTAGCTGATGCTCATCTTTTATTGGGAGAGCTCTATGGAGAGAAAGGAAATTGGGCTAAATCTGGAGAACATTATGTTCAGGCTCTCGAAGGATTAGAAGGAGAAACCCGGGGTTTAGCTCTATGGGGAGCTGCGGTAGCCAGTTTTCACTTAGAAAATTGGGAAGAGTCTCTTTCCCTCTTGAACGAGCTGGTAGTTAATTATCCTTATGGTGAGTTCATAGAAGAGGCAGAAGTAATGAGGATGGAAGCTCTGGTGAGAGAAGGAAAATATGAGGAGGCTCAACGTAGCTTCCAGCAATTTCTGGTTCGTTTTCCCCAGAGTCCTTTCCTGGAGCGAGCTCAGTTTTGGTATGCTTCCAGTTTTTATCAGGCTAAAGACTGGGGAAATGCTCAAAAATTCCTGGAAGAATTCCTCCGCCTTTATCCCCAGAGTTCCTTTCGCTCTTCTACCATAGAGATGCTGGGCTATACTTATCGAAATCTGGGGAAAGAAGGGGAAGCTCAAAAATACTTTTCTCAACTGGAGGGAGAAGAAGGAGATTTTCTAACTGCTGATGCTTATTATCGAGAAAAAGATTGGAAGAAAGCCATTTCTTCTTTTGAAGACTACCTTTCCCGTTATCCTCAAGGTAAGTTTTCTTTAGAGGCTCGGTTTAAGTTAGCTTCTTCTTACCTGGAAACTGGTAATCCTGATAAGGCTCAGGAGCTCATAAGAGGATGGGAAGGAGAACTACAAAATAAGTTCAAGAAAGATTTCTTGCCTTTTAGCATTAAGTTACACGCTCAAAAAGAAGAATGGAGAGAGGTTAAAGAGAAAATTCTACGTTTGGAAAAAGAAAGCAGCAAGTTGGAGGAAGAATATTATTTACTTTTAGCCCTGGCTTACACTAACTTAGGAGAAGAAGAAGAAGCCAAAAACGTCCTCGCTCGGGCGGGTAAAGATCCAGAAGAGATATTAGCGAGCCCTGAGAAAGAGGAAGCACAGGAAATATTGGACCTGATGGAGAGAGGAGATTACCATTCGGCTCTTTCTCGCCTCAAAGTTCTCAGGGAAGAGGAAAGTCCTTTAATTAGCAAATCAATGATCGACTTTCTGGAGGGAAAGTGTTGTTATCAGCTGGGAGATTTCTCTCAGGCTTTTAACCTCCTTTCTCGGGCTCTCGCATCCCCTGAGGAAAGCTTTAAGGAAGAGGCTCTCTTTTACCTCTTTAATTCTGCTTATAAGCTGGAGAGATGGGATAAAGTAGTAGAAGCCTATTCTCAGATGAAAAATAAAGATGACTCATCAGTACGTTTTCGAGCGGCTTTAGCTTATTATTACTCGGGTAACTATGAAGAAAGCATACCTATTTTGAGAAGTTTGCAGGACGACCCTGACCTTTCTTCTTCTGTAATTTCGCTTTTAGTGGAAGAGCTGTTTCTTCTAAAGGATTATAATGAGTGCGGGAAAGAAGCAGAGAAATTTTTGATTACTTTCCCTCAGGACCCCCAAAGGGAGAGAGTTCTTTATCTTGCTTCCTGGGCTTTTTATTATTCTGACGACCTGGAGAAAGCTGAAGAATCCATAAAATCTTACCAGACGGAATTTCCAGGGGGAAAATACAGAGAGGAGCTTTCCTCTCTTTTAGCCGACCTTTATTTGTTTCAAGGAGAGTTAGATGAAGCGATAACAATTTTAAAAGAAATGGAGTGGAGCAGTGACCCTCAGCGGAAACTTTATACCTGGTATAGATTAGGTAATGCATATTTAGGGCAGGAGGATTTTGCCCGGGCCTTTCCTTATTTCGAGCGTTTGTTTCAAGCAGGACAGAGTGAGTATCAAACTGCAGCTGGTTACTGGTGGGGAGTTTGTTTAGAATATCTGGATAGGTTGGAGGAAGCAAAAGAAGTTTACCGGGCTGTTATTGAGACCGGGCAAGAAGACCAGTGGGTGTCCAGGGCTCAGGAAAGATGGGATGTGCTGACCAGATGAAAAGGAGGATAGAGGTTTTCTAACTATGCAAATTT
>DGDO01000065.1:0-8985 GCA_002385475.1 Candidatus Sordicultor fermentans
AAAAAATTTGATATAAAAAAATTTGATATAAAAAAATTTGATATAAAATAGCAAATATAGTTATTTCTGATTCTAGAAATACCATAAAGCTTTGTATATGTCAAGTAAATTTGAAAATTCTTACAATTTTGCTTATTATATTGGGCCTTTCTACTTTTAAAAAAACAATCAAAAATATTGATACTCTGTAGTTATTTTTTTATTTCATGCTACATGTACGTTGTTCTTTTCCTCCCATCTTAAAATAAAGCTTGAACATTCACATTACCCTCCTTATTTTTTGTTTAAAAAAGTAAATTTAATACAGAACTTGAATGACTCAAAAAAACTATAGAGCTAATGAATATTCTGATATTGATATATAGGCAGTGTGAGCTTATGGAACTCCTTCGCTCTTCGTGTTATTATCCCGGAAAGGAAGGAATACTTTTACTTATTAAAATATTTAGAAATGAGAGAACCCAACGAGTTCTGGAGTAGTAATATAATACAACTTGCATCAGAATGAGAAAGAGGGTTCTGTATCTGATAGCCACAATAAATTGATGTAATAGGAAAATAGGCATTTAAATCAGTAGTTTACTTGTCTTGACGCTAGGGACTTACCTCATGTTAAAGTTGTGTGGCCGCAGGAAAGCAGGACTCAACCTTGGCCAGCGGGGAGTGCTGATTGATTAATTGGATAGCTTCCCGTTCACTGAATTATATAAAAATGAGAAACTTTAAAAAGGAGGTTTAGTTATGAGAAATCTACGCCCTCTTCAGCCGTTTTTGACCCTTTATGAAAAGCCCAGAGCTTATGAGTTTAAAGCTGAAACTCTTGAAGAATGGGAAGCCTGGAGAGAGAGATTAAAAGAAAAATTAATTGAGCTTTTAGGAGGGTTTCCGGAAAGAGTTCCATTGGAGCCAGAAATAGTGGAAAAAAAGGGGTTTGAAGATTATACCAGGGAGAAGATAATATTTAACAGTGCACCTGATATAAGCGTGACAGGTTATCTACTGGTGCCTAAAAGAATAAATCTTCCAGCACCAGGGGTAATAGCCCTTCATGGCCATGGATATGGAAAGGACGATATCGTGGGCATATGGGAAGATGGAACAGAGAGAACCATCGCTGACGGTTACCAGAAAGATTTTGGGATTTCTCTTGTAAGGCATGGGTTTATTACCTTCGCTATTGAGCAGGCGTGCTTTGGAGAAAGGAGAGAACCCGAAGATATAGCCAGGGATAAATACCAATCATCCTGCCGAAAAGTTTCCTTCTGGGCCATGTTATTAGGTAAAACGGTTCTGGGAATGAGAGTTTGGGACGTAATGAGAGCCATAGACTACCTCGAGACCAGAAAAGAAGTCATGAAGACATCCATAGGTGTTATGGGTATATCAGGTGGGGGAATGAGTGCTCTATTTTCATCTGCTCTGGATGAGAGGATAAACTGTGCCGTAGTCAGTGGATACCTGAACACCTTCAAAGATAGCATACTTTCAATATATCACTGTGAATGCAACTATGTACCAGGGATATTAAAATATGCTGAGATGTATGACATAGCAGGATTAATAGCGCCGAGATACTTGTTAGTAGAAAGCGGGACAAAAGATAACATATTTCCCATCAACGCCACCAAATTTGCTGTATCAAGGGTAAAAAGGGTGTACGAACTATTGGGATGCCCGGAGAGATTCGAAACTGACCTATTTGAAGGAAGACACGAGATAAGTGGCCGAAAAGCATTTGACTTTTTAAAATCATGTTTATAGGTATCTTCCCCATTTTTCTCTAAATCGTATCGACAATTTGTTATCATTGCGGTCAGCCGCAAAAATTGTGGCAATGCTTTTCATTCTGTTCAGCTCTGCGCTCGGAGTTATCGATACGATTATCTTAACTGCGAATATCGAGGGGAAAAGACACCTCCACAAGCAGCGTTGTTTCTTTCATTTTTTTCCAACTGGAGATAAGGAAACGAGTCTCTTTATCCTGACTTTGACAGCTATAATTTAAAAACATTGATATATCAAGGAATAAAGAGTCTCTTTTTTGTTTACTCCACTACAGCTTCACTGATAATAAACTCGAGAATTTTATCCCTGAAGTTTGAGGTATCCGGGCATTATCATCCTCTATGACAGTTCTCACCAAGAAGCGTTTTCTCTGTCTCCTCTGATATGAGGAAGTTTCTCACCCAGCATTAATGCTATGGCAGAAGATAATACTCCCTGGCAAGGACTTTCGCTTCCGGAGGTGTGGAAATTCTATCATCCATTTCTTGACATTTATCACAGTTACTACGAACCCTGAGGAAGATGCCTTTCCTCCCCCAGTGGGTCCTTATCTTTTGTTTGTTATTTTTCAGGAGGTTATAAGGGGGCAGAGCCCCTTTTATAGTTGATTCACCCTCCCCCCAGAGAGGGAAAAGAAAAGTCGAGGAACTCTCTCTTTCGTCATTCCCAAAATTCAGTCGGAAATCCACATCATTTGCCATCCCCGAAGTCCTTTATTGAGAATCCAAATGCTTTAAATACTGTGGACCCCTCGCAGAAACATTCAGGGGTGACGACCTCCCTCTCTCGTCATTCCCGAGATTTTTTATCGGGAATCCATGCTTTTGCTTTTTTCTTTTTGGAACCATAGGAGCATCTCCTCCCATTATTTAGATTCCTCGTAGAACCGCTCAGGAATGAGAAATAAGGGGATGATAGAGGCGTTCAGGAATGACCATTGACCGTTTAATTCACCACAGTTATTTAGCGGTCTTTTCCGGACCAAGTTACCCTTTGCCCCATTCTACTATGAATTGTTAATTCTGGAATTAAGGGTGCTGCAAAAATTAACTTCCGGAATGCTGCAAATTCATATTGCCAAATACACCCCGGCTCGAAAGTCGCTGGGGTGACAGAAAAAAAGGGTTCATAAGGGGGGATATTTCCCTTTATACTGAGGGATGCTTCTTACTTTAATCAGGGAAATGCAAGTTCTGATTTTCCAGAGACATTTATTCTGAAGCTACTGATTCTGTCTCTAACTTCTTTTCTACTCTTATTCTGCAAAAGTTATATCTTACAGATAATCAGTTGATGATGAAAATAACAGACTCTCGATATTTCTCTCAGCACAGCCATCACCTACCATCCTTCAATTTACCCTCCTATTCTGGCCTGCAGACCGTGAGTCTCAAACTCTATCTGTATTGCTTGCAATCTTCCGTTGGAAATCTTTCCCCCCTGCCTTACTACAGTTGTTTTCCAGAGTGCATCGTATTTTTCTGAAACATCATGAAAGGGCAGAAGGTTTATCTCCAGCTCAGGATCAAGGTCTGTAACAAATTCTATTAACTCATGCACATCTCCGATAGAATCATTAACCCCGGGTAGCAATGGTATACGTATTATCACTTTTTGCTTTGATTCCACCAGAAATCGTAAGTTGTCTTTTATTATATCGTTTTTAACTCCGGTGTGTAGCAGGTGTTTATGCTCATCGAGCACTTTCAGATCATATAGAAAGAGATCAACGTAGGGAAAAATCCTTTCTAAATCATCTCTCGCCACATAGCCTGAGGTATCAATAGCTACGTGGATGCCACGTAATTTAAGCAAGGGTAGTAACTCAGCGAGAAATTCGATCTGTAACAGCGGCTCTCCCCCCGAAAAAGTAACCCCTCCTTCAGATTGATCAAAATAAAGAATATCCTTTTGTAGCTCCCGGATAACGTCTTCCACGCTCATCCATTCACCGACAATCTTAAGAGCAGTAGTGGGACAATTTTTTACGCAAAGAGCAGACATAGTGCAGAGCTCTCTTTTCAGGTGGAGTTTATCATTGAATGTTAAAGCATGATTAGGACAGGATGCTATACAGGATTTACAGCCAATGCACTTGTATCTGCTATACATAAGCTCCGGAGATGTAGATATCCCTTCCGGATTGTGGCACCACCAGCAAGATAGTGGACAACCTTTTAAAAAAACAGTCGTCCTTATTCCTGGTCCATCATGGATGGAAAACCGCTGTATGTTGAAAACAAGCCCTTGCACGCTATAATTTTCCTTGTTCAGTTCTAATGATAATTTCCTCCTGCAGGCCCTTAGACAGGTTAACAAAGTAATCGCTGTATCCGGCCACTCTTACCATCAAATCCTCGAAATCTTGAGGGCGTTTTTGTGCTTCTTTTAAAAGCTCTGTGGAGACAACGTTGAACTGCACGTGATGCCCACCCATTCTGAAGAAAATTCTCATCAATTTTCCGAGCTTTATCAGGTTATCTCTGTCCCGCACCAGATCTGGAGTTATTCTCTGGTTCAACAGCGCTCCACCTGTTTTAGCCCAGTCACATTTTGCAACCGACCGGAAAACCGCAGCTATGCCTTTTTTATCTGCACCCTGAACAGGTGAGATTCCCTCTGAAACAGCCATACCGGCTTTTCTTCCATCTGGTGTAGCACCGGTCATATTTCCAAAATATACATGAACAGTTGTGGGCAAAAAGTAACATCTGCGTGACGCATTCCTGACCGGGGAAGGAGCATGGTTTTCAACCATTTCCACAATATTATCAACGAGACCCCGGGCAATATTATCAGCGTAGTCATCATCGTTACCATACTTGGGCGTCTTATTCAGAAAAATTTGTCTCATATACTCATGTCCCTCAAAATCAGCGTTTAAAGCTCTGAGGACACAATCGAAATTGAAAACCTGATTGTCAAATATATTCCACTTAAGCGATGCTAAAGAATCAGTAATAGTACCGAGACCAACTATTTGCATGTATTGGGTGTTGTATATCGCTCCTCCGGCATTGTAATCTCTGGCTTTCTCCACACAGCCTTCAATCCACAATGACAGGAAAGGAACCGGGAGATACCTCGCATACAAACTTTCAATTATGTCATTTCCCTTTATTTTCAAGTCTATAAAGTAACGTAACTGGTCATCCAGAGTCTTCTGGAGTTCTTCAAAGGTTTCCGGTGTTTTTGTTTTCAGGCCAATCTGCCTTCCTGTGCGAGGGTCTACTCCACTATGGAGCGTTATCTCCAAAACTTTGGGAAGATTGAAATATCCCGTCAGAATATAGGCTTCCTTACCCAGCGCACCAGTTTCAACACAACCGCTAACCCCGGCTTCTCTTGCATCTTCCAATGTTTTCCCCTGCCGTAACATTTTCACAATAACTCCATCATAATTAAAGAATGGTGGTTCTCCAAATCCAGAAGAGGCCACCTGCAAAGCCTTTATGAGAAATTCATCCGGGTTTTTATCGCTGATAAGTACTGCAGTATTTGGTTGTAAGGTTTTCATTTCATCAAGTACCTCAAGAATCAAATACGACAACTCATTAACAGCATCCCATCCGTCAGCCCGCAGCCCTCCTAAATTGATTTTAGAAAAATCATTATATGTGAAACTTTCTTCAGCGGTAATTTTCACTTTAGGTACCGATGGCTGATTGTTGAACTTCAACCAAAATGCCTGCAACAATTCCCTCGCCCGGTCACGCGTTAGCCTGCCCTCTTCAATATCTCTCACAAAAAATGGATAAAGGTGCTGGTCAAGCCTGCCAGGGGTGAAAGAATCCCAGGGATTCGTTTCGTAAGTTACTCCCACATGAATAAACCAGTAGTGCTGAAGAGCTTCCCAGAAAGTTTCCGGAGCATGGGCTGGCACTTTCTCACAAATTTCGGCCATCTGCAATAGTTCCGCTCTTCGAGATGGATCTGGCTCCTCCTGGGCAATTCCTTTCAGTTTATTAGCATAGCGTTTTGCGTATAGCATTATTGCATCAGCTGCAATGTCCATCGCTTTCAACTCTTCCATTTTTTCAAAGTAATCGGAGTCGCCCGGAGAGAGTTCCTGCATTTTTTCTGTAATTCTCTCTTTTATCTCCAGAACCCCGGTTTGAAAAACTCTACTTCCTCCTGATGTATGACCGGGCGCTCTTTGCTCCATAAATTCAGTCCAGATACCTGCTTCATATGCATCTATCCATTCCCGGGGAAGGCTTTGGAAGATAATGTCCCTCATCGCATAATTTTGCCAGAAGGGAATAACTTCTTCGGCATAAATTTTCCGGGTTAAATCATCAACCTCAAAAGGCATATTCTCGCGGTTGGCGAGTGTTTCAAAATCATCCAGAGTGTGGACACATATCTCCGGATAAGTAGGAACTTCCTGAGGGCCAGTTCCCCGGATACCCACGATCAGCTGGCCCTCTTCCACTGTCAAGCTACAGTTTTCCATAAGGTACTTGAAGGCTAAAGCTCTCAAAACGGGATAAGAAACCGTTTTTGGAGCATTAGCCCTGTAAAAGTCGGTTATCAATTTTGCTCTCTCAACCGAGACCTTAACTTTTGCTGTGACGCTCTGGTCCCGTAACTTTTTGATTCGCTCGTTGATTGGTTTGACCCCTGAGCGCCTTTTCTCTACCTCTTCGGCAATTTTCACAGCAGTTTTCTCCATAATCACTCACCTCACTACCCAGCACCATTCTAATACAAATCCCGTCAAATTTGTATCAAGTCATCATCAAGATTCGTAATCGTTTCAAATCCCCCATCTCGAACAACTACATCATTTTCTATTCTTATTCCAAATTTTCCGGGCATGTAAATACCAGGCTCAACTGTAACAACCGAATTGGTAGGTAGTGGTTCTTCAAACTTTGGCCCCATGCGAGGCATCTCGTGAACTTCAAGACCGATTCCATGACCCAGGCCGTAACTGAAGCAAAACTCGGCATATTTACTTTCCAGGATAACTTGTCTCGCTACAGAATCTACCTGTCTGGCAACCACTCCCGCCTTACCCTCAGCAACAGCCTGTAGTAGTGATTTCTTAACAAGAGCATAGCACTCTTTAATTTCTTCTTCTACCTCCCCCACTGATACCATCCTCGTTATATCACAACAGTAACCACGAACCTTGGCCCCAAAATCGAACAGTATCAACTCCCCTCTTTTAGCTTGCCTGCTGGTTGGTTTCGCGTGTGGCAATGAAGTCCTCGGGCCTGTGCCGATAAGTGTTTCAAATCCTACCTGTCCTCCTCGTTTCTTAATTCTATACTCGAGTTCAGCACATATATCCAGCTCCGAGACATCTTCCTTAATAACACTGAGAGTATCAAGGAACGATTGCTCCGCCACTCTGCTTGCCTCTCGTATTGCCTCGATCTCATCTTCAGATTTAACCGAGCGCATCAGCCATAACATCCTGTCTACAGGAAGGAATTTCACATCCAGTTTCTCTGTCAGCTCATTGTAAGTTTTGCAATCCAGTTTTTCTGCTTCAAAGCCAATAACTTCTGCAGATAAATCTTTGAGTAAAGACGCCACAGAATCGGTTAACTTTTCACCCGTATGTTTTACCAGCTGGAAAGTACTCTCCTCTTGAGCCTGTTCAAAATATCTTGAGTCAGTAACTATATAGCGTCCATCATCACGCAATATTAGAACGCTGCAAGAACCTTTAAAGCCCGACAGATAAAAAGTGTTTGCCGAAGAAGAATTTTCATAATTCCAAATCATTACCGTATCAATATCAGAATCGACATTTAGCCTTACAAGCTCTAAAAGCTTATCTACTCTGTCCACTTGTTTTTCCCTCATTTCATTTTTCGAATATCTTGTGTTTTTTTATGCAAAATCCATCCAGACCACCATCGGTGAAGCTTCTCTGTTTGCCCAGGCGAAATAAGGTATCAACTTGTATTCAACAGGCTTCCTTCGAGAAATGTGTCCATTAGCAGGAATATAAAGGTTCTCACCCCAATCTGATAGGTCCTGCGCCAAACCTTTTCCAGATAACGCCACGAGCCTACCCAGGCTTTCAATCTCTTCCATCTGCTCTTTTATTTCGCTATCGTAGTTCAGAACAAGCGTGCGGACATCAAACTCACGATTATCTACGCCTTCTGCACAGTAAACCATCGGGCCTCTTTTGACAGCCGCTCTTCCCCGATTTTCCTCGGAAAATGGATGGCACAACACTAACTCCGGCCTCATTGCAAAAACAACGTCAACGAGGTCACCGGCTTTCCAAACCTTTTTGAGCTCGATGTAACCCTTAACAGGTTCATCATTCACATTATCACCGTTTATTTTCACCGAGAAATCTCTCACCCAACCCGGGATCCTTATGAAAATTGAAGCAGGTACAGACACATCTGATTCAGCAACTCCGATAGATATTGTAGAATCCCAGGGATAATTACTTTTCAAATTCAAGACCATATTTCCATGTGCTGTCTTCCAGTCTACTTTACTATCTTCATACAGATTTATCCACAAAGCGGTATTATCTTTTGATGTTGAATAAAGATAGCCCGGCAACGAAGTAATCAGTCTGGCAATGTTCGGCGGACAGCATGCACATTCAAACCATTCTCTTCTTCGATGGCTGCCATCACTTTCAAGAGGATTATCATAAAAGTAGTGAACACCATCTAAAGATATTCCGGACAACAAACCATTATAAAGCGTTTGTTCCATGACATCTACATACCTGGCATCTGCAGTTGCAAGCAACATCCTGTAGTTCCACATAAAGTTTGCAATGGCGGCACAAGTTTCTGCGTACGCCCTTTTATTGGGGAGTTCGTAATCCGCACCAAATGATTCTCCCTCATGGCGCGACCCTGCTCCACCGGTTATATACATTTTCTTGCTAACAAGACTCTTCCATATCCTCTCGAGAGCCTTTTTAATGTCTTCATTGCCAGTTTCCAGGTACACATCGGTTGCTCCACAACACAGGTAAAGCATTCTCACCGCATGGCCAACCGGGCTTTCCAGCTCAATGAACGGTTTATGGTCCACAAAATACTCCGGGGTAATACCTCCGTATTTCTTAGTATCACTTGCATACCCTTTACCTCGCGCCAGCACAAAATATTCTGCAAGCTCCAGATACTTTTTATCACGTGTTTCTCTGTAAAGCTCCACCAGGGCCATTTCAATTTCAGGATGACCGTCCAGTTCCGGCCTTTT
>DGDO01000065.1:9236-19054 GCA_002385475.1 Candidatus Sordicultor fermentans
CTGTTACCCGCTTGTGAGCAACAGCAGCTTGAAAGAGATGCCCGGCACAATACATTTCGTGCGACCATGCAAGGTCAGTCCATCTCTCATTCCTTTTTTCAGGAGGATAGTAAGTATCAAGATATCCATCCTCGTCCTGAGCAGCTTTAATCTCTTCAATGGCTAATTCAACGCTTTCCTCAAGTTTCTTCTCTTCCTGACTACAGAGAAGGTATGACACCGCTTCAATCCACTTATAGACATCTGTATCATTAAACCGATGGCCATAAAAAGTACCTTCCTTTTTTCCTGCTGCTATCCTGAAATTATCAAGCCTTGACGTCTCTTCAAGCAACTCATAGATCCTGGGCAATGTCGAAGTCGCAACTTTTCTTAAATAATTACCTAAAAATCCATACATCTCTACATTTGCAATGCTAACTCCCACCAGCTTCGCGTAAGGGCTATTTTCTGTACTTACTACTTCGTGTCTGGATTTCACCATGAATCCTCCTTTCTCTTTAGAGAGGTTATTTAATTCCACCCATAGTTATTCCCTGCTCAAAATACCTTTGCCCCAGGAAGTATAATATTATCGGGGGCAACATAATAACAGTTGACGCAGCCATCAACAGATTCCATTTTGTGCTATAGGCTCCTCGAAAGATTGTCAGCCCGACTGCAAGAGTATACTTACTTGCATCGTTTAAGTAAATAATAGGACCCATCAAGTCACCCCACACCCCTAAAAACGTGAATACTGCCACCGTAATCATAGCAGGTTTGGAAAGAGGAATTACTATTTTCCACAGAACTTGCCAGGGCGACGCTCCATCAAGATATGCAGCTTCATCGTATTCAATTGGAAGCCCGGCAAAAAACTGTCGGAGCAGGAAGATATAATAAGCACTGCCTCCAAACCATGCCGGAACCGTGAGAGGTAAATAGGTATTAATTGCACCCAATTTTGTCCATAAAATAAATGTGGGAATTAGAGTCACAGCATACAGTATCATAAGCGAAGTAAGCAAAACAAAGAATATAGTGTCTCTCCCCCGCCAGCGCAACCTTGAAAAAGCAAATGCTGCCATTGGTGCTGTGAGCAATGTGCCCACCTCAACCAAAACTACTATCAGTACAGTGTTCAAGAAATATTAGAGACTCTGAGTTCCAGATTGGCTGGCGATGATGAGCACTTATGAAAATGTATGTTTTAACTCTCGAGTTAGGAGGTAATAACATTTTATGAGAATAAAACTACCTCCTTTAGGTGACATTTTCATAGAATATTGAAATAAAAATTGAGTGGTGTTTTTTAACCACTATTAGATTATAATATGGATTAGTATACAAAAGATGAGGGCAGGAGAGATTGGAATATGGATGAAAAACGAGCGTTAAAGATAGATTTAGAGGAGCTTTGTTTGGCAATGGAGAATAATTACTACGACCTTGATTATTATCTGGACCTGGAAACAGGAGAGGTAATATTTATTTCTGATTATATGGATGATGCAAACCTGGAAGAGTTAAAGGACAGAATTGATGAAAATCCGGACCGTTATGAACCGATACCTAAAGCTGAATCTTATGAGGATTATGACGATATGGTAGATTTTATTTCCACTGTGGAAGATGAGCATCTCATCGAGTTACTTGAGATAGCTATAGACGGTAAAGGTGCCTTCCGCCGATTTAAAGATGTCCTGGCTCGCTATCCCGAGGAAAAGGAGAGGTGGTATCGTTTTAAGAACGAGAGAATGAAGGAAAGAGCGATCTCCTGGCTTGAGGCCATAGGGATAAGCCTGCAGGGGGAGTGATTTATATGACTAATAGGTTGGTGGAATGGTGTTATACGAATGAGTCCATTGCTAACGAGTGATTATCTGGCTGATACTGGTAGCTTTGCCGGCCGATAGAGGCGGTTTATGGGTTGGTTTACCTTTAGTTTTAAATTACCTGATGGGCGACATCCGGCTGAATTGGCAGCTCAGGCTATACTAAAAGAACCCAAACTGTTTCTCGCTCTTGATACCATCCAAAAGGCAAGATATATAACTGGCGTGGTCACCAAAGTTATTAATGATCGAGGTTTTGATATGGAACTGGAAGATGAGAAGTTTACAGTGAACAGCCCGATGTTAAGTCATATCTTGGAAAAAAGACAGCTTGTCTCTGCCCATATTTTACCCAACGGGCAAGGCCGATGGTTGGTGGGTCCAGGCTGGTTAACTTGGCCATTTTCTCCAGGGCCACACTTGCGTCCACAGTTAAAAACTCTCTTTCAGCCTAATCCTATAGAAGTAGAGAGATTCCTTCAGGAAAAAACAAAAACACCGGAAGAGGTAAAAAATGTCGAACATCCTCAAGATGATACGCTTGAAGCAGCGGTTGCCCGTATGTCTGAGATGGCCAGGAAAGAAGGAAAACCGAATCTCATCATGTCGCCCGAGGAATGGAAAAATATCGTCCTATCCTATATGGTAAATAACGATGCTATCGGCTTTGGTGAAGAAGTTCACCAGCGAGCGGAGAATATTGGCTCTATTGAGGAGGCAAATAAGTGGCTTGCCCTGGCTATGAACATCTGGAATACAACACCTCAGCCAGACCGGGGAGGAAAATCAGCTATCGAAATAATACGCCAGCAACAGGGTAAAAATAGAAAATCTCGAAAGCCTTTCCCACCAGATAGCCATTAGCTGGCCATTTGGTTTTTAAGCGAGCTACCCGGTGGAAAAAAGGAGTAACAGCAACTACCCCTGTAACTGAACCTGCATTACCTAAATCGCTGCATTTTATAATTTATGTTTTTCATGTAGATTTTTGATCTCGTATTACTGCAAAATAAAAAGGTGGTTTAGCAAAAGTTCAGCAGACTATAAAAGGTCGCTCTATAAATTCAGCCAGATTATATTGTAAATAAACAAGAATAGATTTTTAGAAAAACCTCTCATACCCGATAGAAAACATTTTGAAAAGAGACTTTTCGACATTTTATAGGAAATAATGCTGATAAAAAACTATTCTCTTAAGAGAATAACAAATAAAAGGAGGGAAAATATGAAAAAATATATTTTCCTTGGTTTAACTATCATAGTATTTTTTAATTTTATCCCGACATTGCATACTCAGGAAATTTCACAACCCCAGGAAATTCCGGAAGGATACATTTTTTACCAATATCAATATGCTTTTCTGGATATTTCCCTGTTTTATCCCGAAGACTGGATTAACTATTCCTCTCAGGAGCTGGGAATCCTGATCGATACCCCGGACTCCAAAGGTTCAATTATGCTTCTCGGCACCCCTCTTTTCGGGGAAGAATATACTTTAGAAAAACTATGGGCGGAAAATATGGAAAACCTGAAATTAGCCGGTGCAACGTTCCAGGAATCTGTTCCTGATACCCTTTCTGGATATTCGGCCATCAAATCTTTATATACTATTAAAATTGGCGAAGATATTCATCAATATATCTGCTATAGCGCCATCATCGGAGACCTGTTTTACACTTTTAGCTTTCATGCTCCGGTCAATGATTTTGAAAAATACCGGGAAAAGGTGCTTACCGTTGTCCGTTCTGTATCTATCAAAACCAGAGAATAAAACGTTAAA
Organism: Candidatus Sordicultor fermentans; assembly: GCA_002385475.1. Taxonomy (GTDB): domain Bacteria; phylum Atribacterota; class Atribacteria; order Atribacterales; family Caldatribacteriaceae; genus Sordicultor; species Sordicultor fermentans. The sequence continues at coordinate 12,834 of DGDO01000065.1, forward strand.
CCGCCATCCCCGATAGAATAATAAATTATTCTGAAAAACTTTTCACCCAGTCCGGCTGTGGTGGAGGATTGTTATTTAATATTTCTCTCCAGGCTTCATCGGTCAGGCGCTCATCCATAGGTTGCTTAAATTCATAATAACTGAAAACCGGTCCGGCTCCCAAAATGATGTGTCCCTGAGGTAATTTATAAGCTACAACCGCTGTTTTTATAAAACCAGTACCTTCTTCTAAAACTTTTTCGGTATTTCCCTCGGTATGGACATCGGTAACTAAAACAGTCTGGAAAGCTTCCGGATCTACGTCTCCTCCCGATATAATACCGATTAAATCCTTAGAGATGCTACCGAAATTTTCAATAAAATCGTAATCTTCTTCATCCAGGGGCACATTTTCTAATTCTCTCCTGGAAATATCCAGCAATCTGGTAAGTATTTCGATAAATCTGTTCAGCTCTGCTTCGATCATCAGGTTTTCCATTTCTTCCGGTGGAATTAAATTTTTAAATCCCTCGAGCGTCATCTGAGTTAAGTTTAAAAGACGGGTATAAAATTCGGGCACTGGTTCAACATAGCCTACCACAGGAGGCTCAAAAGCTCCTCCCATTTCAGCCATGGTATAGCTCTGTTTCACATACAATATAGTGTCATGTCTTAGCTGGGACCAGGAAGCAAGGGTGGTGTGAAGCTCTTTATCTTGCCAGGCGGAGGTCTGCATAAAGGTGGGGTAGCCCTCCCCAAACCCGGCATGCAGCGATTTTAACACATAAAGCCAGTTTAGATAAAGGTTACTAAACCAATCTTCCGCCCGGAGAGAATCGAGATAATCTTTCAGTTGGGAAAATGTCTTTTCATAATCGCTATACTGAGTATCACCAGAATTTTCTAAAATATCCCAGGCTCTCTGTGAACCCAGTAAAGCCATTAAATCCAATCCTCGAGGAAACCCTCGAACTTCTCTCTCTGCCGGAGGAGGACAAGCTGTAACATCAGTCTTCACCCAGGTAAAGGGCCGGTTATTTCTGAACTCTTCATAATCATCGCTCCAGGTGAAAGTAAAAGGTTTTTCCTCAGTAGGAAGGGGAAGTTTCGGGCCATTATACTCTCCACTATAAGGAGAGACAATTTCAGAGAATAGCCAGGAATCCAGGGTAAACCTCTGACCCATCAGGCGAAATCCCTTGGTCTGAGATAGAAGTCTTTCGGCCTCTTTTTGCAACTCCTGAATATCATCTTCCTCGAGAGGAGGACAGGGCATCAGCAACTCACAAGCTCCCAATCCACTATATATTTTGGGGTTATAAGGGAGGTCTCTCACCGCTTCTTTTAACTGGTCATATTTTTCAACCAATTTATCTATATTAACCGCTCCTTTTTCTTCAGCCAATATCTTTTGAAGCACTTCAGCATATTCGCAGGGTCCTAAATCATCGGAGAAGCCTACCAGAAAAGAAGTAAGAGCATAGACTCTGTTCCAGCGCTCCTGAAGCTCTGAGTTGTTGATAAATTTTTCGGCTAACAAAAACGCTTGCAGTGTCTGAATCCGGGCATCATAGTCAGAAATAATTCCCTCTATCCGACCACCGCAGAGAGATTCTCCTGGCGATAAAGAAGGAGAGCCTTCTATCAAGGCTGTCATTCTACCATACCACATGAGCGCTTTAAAATAGTTTTTCAATCTTTCTGATTTGGTATAATGTCCCCGGGGAGCGTACTGAGAATAATCTTCTTGATAGATAAAAATGGGAGAATATTCCCAACTCTCGTGTGCTTCTATTAACTCTATCTCAGACTGCACCAGCTCCTTAACTATTTCGGGGGTTTCAAAATGGTAGCGCTCAAACTCTGCCTCACTGAAATATTGATAGCTGGCTTTTTCTCCGTAAACATCTTTCACACCAGCTATCATTAGTTCACAATATTCCGGGTCCATTTCTGGAGAACAGTATTCTTCTTTTAAGATTTCATCACTGATTACCTGGTCTTTCTCAGGCTTTAAAAGCTCCAGGGCTACAGAAAGATAAGCCATATTTCTTCGGGCTGCCTCTTTTAAATCACCCTCCGACTTTTCATAATCTTTTTGTGATGCTTCAAACAATTCTCGGCTGATAGCCCAGATATCCTGATAGAAAAGATCTCTCTCCATCCGCATCAGCGTGGTATCAAAAAAGATATGGTAATAATGTAAAAGAGAGTCAGAGGTAATGAAAATTGGTACATCAATATTTTTTAACACTTTGTAATAAGCAACGAAATCATCTTTGGGATTTGTTGCCTCCCAGGAAGGAGGAAGATAAATTTCCTGTTCTCCTATATTAAGGGGGGTGGGAATGACCACAAAGGCATTTTTCTGCAACAACTCTATTGCAGTAGAACTTAAGGGAATCTTTCCCGAAAAATCTTCAAAATTAGTAACACTAGAGATGGCTAAAGGCAAGGAATGGCCGGGAATAGCAGGATAAACTGCGGTTTCCTCTCCTATAAAATCTTTCGGATTAACCAGTTGCTTACCGACATTAACTTCGGCACAGGCATTATCTACCAAGGAAAGAAACAGCAAAACCACTAGGGTAACTACTAAATTATTTAAAAAATGATCTCTTTTTACTTTTCTCATTTTTACCCCTCCTTATTTTTTTATTTATCTTTTTATCTCTATTATACCTCTCTTTATATCTTCCTCTAGCTTTTTATCAGACTTCTCAGCCACGCCTAGGAGAAATTCGTCTACCCTACCTCTACTCATCAGCATCGGCTGACCTAAATGGTGTTGTATAGGGAAAAGATAACAGGTAGCTTTATCAGCCTCAACAGTTAAGCCCACTATCAGTCCGTCCTGAGTTTCAGGTATGCTTTGCTGGTCAAAGATAAAGTTACCCAGGGAATAAAAGACTGGCTTACCCTGTACCAATTCAATTTCCTGTACCACATGGGGATGATGTCCCACAATGATATCCGCTCCCGCAGCAATCATGCGACGAGCCAATTGCCGCTGGGATGACGAGCTTTTTAACTGATATTCTTCTCCCCAGTGGATGCTTACGATTATAAATTTACCCGGGTTGTCTATTTTGGCTACCCTTATTTCTCTAACAATTTCCTCCTCTTTATGGGTAAACGGTAGCACTCTATTAAAAGCCAGAAAAACGGAGTGTTCAGTAGAAAAACAGGGATTTGGCTCATCCTGATAGCTATATAAAGGATTACCAATATGGCAAATCTGATATCTATCCAGCCAATCTCTGGTTTCTTGCAAGCCTTCTGCTCCCCTATCTGTAATATGATTATTGGCTAAGGATACGAGATTAATCCTACTCCAGCTAACCCCTTCAAGAACCGGGGGAAGAAAGATAAATTGTAGTTTATCGCCCCCAAATTCCAGCGGGTTTCCCCCAACGGGACCTTCTAAGTTGGCAAAAACAACATCAACGCCTCTAAGTAATCGCCCAATTTTTTGAAAAGGATAATAAATACCATTTTTTTTATTCAGCTCTGCTATTCCTCGTCCCAGCATCATATCCCCGGCAAGCAAAATTGTTTCTGCACTGATATCATCCTTGGGTTCTCCCTCCTCGAAAACCACGCTGAAATAGGAAGTAGTTTCATCCGGAGAAAAGGATAAGAAGTCCACAGAATTTTTATGAGCAATCAAAACCGGGTTTTCTTTTCTCCGCAACCGGGCAAATAACCTTACAGCATACAATGATTGCCAGCTATCTACCTCTATATTTTCAAAATGCTCTTCCTCACCATTCAATAAAACCCTGATGCTTTTGGTATCATGGAATGATGCCGCGCGAGAGGGAAGATAATGGGAAAAATCGACACTAGCTACCATGATAGTTTGAAGAGAAGCAGTCTGGTTAATTGTACTTACCAGCTGAGCCACCTCTTCCCGGGAAATGTCGGCTGGTATCAGAATAGGCACAATTTTCACTCCTGGAAGATACTCTTTGATTAAAGGCGAAAGGTTCATAATACCAAATTCCGAAAGCACCGCACCCTGATTTGGCCTTATCCTGATTTTAGTAGCTATCTTTTTTAACAATTCCCTGTCAACAGCGACATCACCCAGCTCAACATCGTCCGATTCCCAATTAACACTGATAAAGGAATTGCCCCTCTCGAGAGCCGCGCTATTCAAATGGTCCGGGCTTAATAGAATGATGGTATCAGGAAGCTGCTCTCCTCTAGCAATAAAACTGAAAAAATCCACCATAATTTCTTTAGCCAGCAGGTGATGAGGTATAACGCCGGAAACCACAGACAATGCCTCACCAGAGTCGCCGAGAGCAGGCACCACGGTTACATGGAAAAGAAACAAAAGCAATAACAGTTGAGTTAAATTTCTCATATTGATGATATTTTACAGCATTTTACAGCATGCGAGTTCCTGCACAGAAAATATAAAACACCCGTTTCTTGCAGGTTTTCAGTATACAAATGTATCTATTTTATCCCCGTAGTTTTAATTCCCTCCATTATGTATCTCCGAGTAAAGAGATATAAAATCATGGGGGGTACTATCATTATTGTAGACATAGCCATCAGAAGGTCCCATCTTACGATAAACATAGTCCGTGAAAAACTATAAGAGCCCACGCTTAAAGGCTTCAGGTTTTCTGAGTCTATGAATATTAAAGGCGTGAAAAATTCATTCCACCAGAATATGGATGACAAAACCCCAATGGTTATGAATATAGGACGGGAAAGAGGCACTATTATTCTCCAGAATATTTGCCAGCTATTACAGCCGTCTATTTTCGCCGCTTCGTCTAACTCCCTGGGAATTGTCCTATAAAATTGTCTGAAAAGAAAAACATTATAGGGATAGGCAAAAAAAGCAGGTACTATCATTGGTAAAAATGTATCCAGCCATCTGAACTCTCTAAAAAGAAGATATTGAGGAATAATGGTAACAAAGCTGGGCACCATCATTGTCGCCAGTATAATCCCAAATATAAGGTCTCGTCCTTTAAACTCCATCCTCGCCAGAGGATAAGCCACAATAGAGCTCGATAGCAAAGTCCCCAGGGTATTTCCTATGATTAAAATTAGCGTGTTTCTTAGATAAATGAATATCTTACTCTGGAGAAACAATTCAGTATAGTTCTTAAAATAGAGATGTGATGGAAACAAAGATGGAGGATAAGAGTTAAATTCAATAAGAGGCTTGAAAGAAGAAGCGATAATCCATAAAATGGGAAAGAACATTATTATGGCAACAACGACCATCACTAAATACTGAAAAAATTTTATTGTTAGTGCTCTTGCTCTTACGTTCATAGTCTTCTCATCCTCCTCAAGCCTCATAATATACCCATTTTTTGGCCAGTCGGAACTGCAGTAGAGATAGCGCTGCAGTGATGGCAAATAAAATCACCGCTTCTGCACTCGCATATCCCATCCTGAAATTTTTAAATGCGTTAACATAGATGTCTAAACTCATCACCTGGGTAGCTTTTCCAGGCCCACCACCTGTAAGAGGATAAATGAGAGCAAAGGAAGTATTCAAAGAGTTAATGGTACCTGTGACTAAATTAAAGAAGAAAATAGGAGATATAGCAGGAATGGTGATTTTGAAGAACTTATCCACAGCATTAGCACCATCAATCTCTGCCGCTTCATAGAGCTCTTTGGGGACTTCTTTCAGAGCGCTATCAAAAATCAACATCATTTGCCCCGTAAAATAAGTATAAATACAAAGGACCGTTACAACCCATAACACTAACCTCGAATCCATCAACCAGTTTGGACCTTCTATCCCAGTCAAAGACAAGAGATAATTTACTATTCCCAGCTCTTTGCTGAACATCAGCTGGAATACAAATGTTAAAGATATAAGGGGAACCACCGCTGGAGCAAAATAAAAAAAGCTAAAAACACCAGTACCCCGGACCTTTTGATTTAAAAGTAAAGCAGTAAAAAGGCTCCAGCACATAGTGATAATCACAGAGAACACCATGAAAATAAGAGTAACTTTTAGTATGCCCCAGAATTCTGAACCAGCCCGGAACATATTGGTGAAGTTTGCAAGTCCCACCCAGACAGGGGGAGACAACAAATCCCACTTAGTAAAACTAATAAAGATAGCAGCAATTATGGGGCCTCCCGTAAATAAGATAAAACCTATTACCCAGGGAAGTAAATACAGATATGGAACTATAGATTCCTTTTTAAAAGCCATGACGAATCCCTTCCTCCTTAAATTAAAGGGGGATTCT
>DGDO01000065.1:19236-54307 GCA_002385475.1 Candidatus Sordicultor fermentans
AGAATCCCCCTTTAATTTAAACATCATTCAGAAGCAACTCCTTCTTCTCCCAGAATCTCTTTTGCCCTGTCTATTGCCTTTCCTACTACCTCATCTATACCCATTTGTCCTAATATTGCCGCATTAAAGTCCTTTACAATATCAAAGGTCAGCCCGGAGGGAAGAAGCACATATCCCCACTGAGCAAACTGGGCAGTCTTATCAATGGCATCCCAGTTCTCTGGCCCCATAGGTCCCTGAACTCTGTAGTAACCCTTTTCAAGGATAGAGATGCGAGCTGACGGATTATTAGCAGCTTTATTTATTAACTCCTGTCCCTCTTCACTCATGCAGAATTCGATGAATTTCCATGCTGCATCTTTCACCTTACTTGCAGAATTAATGGTGAAGAACCCGGTGTGAAGTGTAGAATACTGTCTTACCCCTTTAGGAATTGGGGCAATGTCCCATTTAAAGTTCTCTATGTCTCTATAGACTGAGACCATCCAGCTTCCATTAAATGCCATTGCTGCTTTACCAGCTACAAAGAGGTCTGTAGAAATTATACCTGAAGTACTTATTTGTGGCGGAGCAACCACTTTCTCCTCGTTGGTCAGACGATACCACCAGTTAAGAAATTCTTTAGCGCCTTCACCTATAGAAAATTGTCCTTTATCATTTACAATGTCGTCTCCAAAAGTCCCGATGAGAGAATACCACAGACCCTGGAAGCCAAGAGCATCACATCCCCATTGTTCTACTTTGCCATTCTCCACCACAGTCAGCTTTTTGGCAGCGTTTTCGAAGTCTTCCCAGGTCCAGTTTTCGTCCGGATATGGAACACCTGCTTTATCAAACGCATCTTTGTTATAGTACATTACTTCTGTTGCAAAACACCAGGGAAGCCCGTAGAGTTTCCCCTGCATTTCTATCAGGTCTTGAACTGCAGGAATAAAATCATCCAGAGTTAAAGTCTCGCTCTCACTTACGTAATCATCTAATGGATCCACGAAGCCGCCGTTAGCAAATCTAGATATATCACACTCCCACAGGCACATGACATCTGGAGCAGTGCCAGCCATTACCATAGTAGTAAGCTTTTGAGAATATTCTGCTTCAGGAATTAGCGTAAATTCTATTTTAATATCAGGATATTTTTCTTCAAATGCCTTAACATAGTTGTATTCTTCAGAAAGAGCGTTCCAATGAGCATATTTTACTGTAGTATCAGCTGAATAAGCAGCAGGCGCCAATACACACACCAATCCCAGAACAAGCAAACCAACAAGTAACCGCTTCTTCATGTTACTTTCCCTCCCTCTCTTTAGAGTTTTGTCAGGTCCTAATAATTTTCCTTTTAAATAAATATCTTAAATTTCATCACCTTACACAAAATTACACAAAATTACTACCCTCTTCTTCCGAAGCAACCTCTTTAGACTTAATATCGTTGTCGCATTTTTCCCTTCTCAAATCACCCCCTTGTGAATGCCAGCACGATAAACTGGCAAACCACCTATTTCTTTACTGGTCTTACCATCTTACCAAATAAAAGTATAATCATCCTGTAAAATATTGTCAATCCTTCACTGTTATTTTTATGTTACTGTATAACCTTACTTTGAAGATTCCAAAACCAGGTCGGAAACCCGATCCCGAGTGAATATAAATATTACTCAGCGGTCTATCGAATAAATTCCTAAAAAAAATGCGGTTACACACAAAACTTATACATGTAACCGCAGCCAGTTTCAGTTCTTGGGAATCGGAAAAATTCTTACTTTGTTTTTATCCAGACCTCCATAGGCCCCGGAGTCCTATTAGCCCAGGCGTAATAGGGAATGGCAGTAAACTCTATTCCTTCTTTAAGACGATTAGCTTCGTCGAGAGGCAGATAGAGTTTCTCCCAGAGTCCGGGCTCGTTAATGTATCCTTCTCCCTTTATGGCCACTATTCCACCCAATGTATCTCTATATTCCTTACTAATCTTCGTATCTTTCGGTATCTCTAAGTCCCAGACATCCACCCCGGGATTATCCTCAGCCTCCACACAATAAACAACTGGCCCTCTTCGAATAGCTACTCTTCCTACATTATCTTTCACGCCTGGATGACTCTCCAGAAATTCTGGCCTCATATGTAAATCTAAGGTTACTGTGTCTCCCTTTTGCCATCTTCTATTTATTACCATATATCCCTTTTCTAAAGCGGGCTCAAATCTCTCTCCATTAACGTTCAAAGAAAACTCCCTGCTCCATTCCGGTTTTCTTAAAAAGATGGAAAATGAAGAATCTGCATCTACCTTAAATTCTACTAATCCCTCCCAGGGGTAATCTGTCTTTTCTTCTATTGCCACTTTAGAGCCATTAATATCAAATTCAGACACATTACTGGCATAGAGATTGACCCATATCCCCTCAGGAGATATTGAATACATATAACCAGGAATAGAAGTTATAGTCCTCGCTACATTAGGCGGACAACAGGCACAGGCAAACCATCTCTGTCTTCTGTGACCGCCTCTGTCTGCCAGAGGATTTACATAAAAGTATTCCTTCCCATCTATGGAAATTCCCGACAAAACTCCATTATAAAGTGCCAATTCCATCACATCAGCGAATCTACCCTCGCCTGATGTCAGAAGCATTCTATAGTTCCACATAAAGTTTGCGATGGCCGCACAGGTTTCTGCATAAGCCGTTTCATTGGGTAGCTCATACGGATCTCCAAAAGATTCTCCTTCGTGTCTCGCCCCCGCAGTCCCGGTTATATACATTTTCTTGGTTACCAAGTTATCCCATAATCTCTCCAAAGCACTCCATAAAGTTTTGTCCCCTATCTCCATATATAAATCTGTAGCGCCGCTATTCAGGTATAGAGACCTCACTGCATGACCGACAATCTCATCCAGCTCTCTAAATGGTTTATGGTCTATGTGATAAGTACCCCCGCCAATGATGCCTTTTCCTCTCTCATCTACAAAGAATTTAGCCAGATCCAGATATTTCCGGTCATTGGTTTCCCTGTAAAGTTCTACAAGAGCCATCTCTATTTGCGGATGTCCGGGAACTCCCTCTCTCTTCCCCGGGCCAAATACTTCGGTTATGTGGTCTGCAAATCTTATCGCTATATCTAAAAAGTTTGTCTTCCCTGTAACCCTGTAGTGAGCAATGGCCGCCTGGAAGAGATGCCCGGCACAGTACAATTCATGCATATCTTTCAAGTTAGTCCAGCGGTCTTGCTTTCTGGAAAAAGTAAAATAAGTATCTAAATAACCATCTGTATCTTGAGCATCTCTTATCTCTTCTATAACGCTATCTACGAGTTTATCCAGTTTCTCATCTTTGTTAATAGCCAGAAAATATGATACCGCCTCTATCCATTTGTAGACATCAGTATCATTAAAGAAAAAACCAGAAAATTCTCCAGGAATCTTTCCCGCAGCAATCCTGAAATTATCCATCCTCCCGGTTTCTTCCATAATCTGATATTGAAGAGGTAAAGTGACCTCGCCCATAAGCTTTATTCTATTTGCCCAGAAGCTATCTGTAAGCTTCACTGAACTTATAGAGACAGGCTTCAACCTGACATATTTACTTTTGCTCGTATCAACTACAAAGGTATTGGACATAAACATTCCTCCTTAGCATTAAATTGTATTCTTTCCCAATATTACTTCAGAAAGATGCTAATAACTCTTTTTTATTTCACCTTCGAGCATATCTAACAATTTATCCGTCACAGCATGCGCTCTTTTGAGGTCTCTCTCTTCTATACATTTAAAAAGTTCTCTATGGAAAAAATAAGTCTTTTCTGCAAAAGAAGGACATTCCAGAGGATCTTCCCAGAAAAGGTGAAATTCCTTTAACCCGTCCAAAATGTCAAACAAGAGTTTATTACCCGCCAAACGATAAATCAGGCTATGAAAAGCCCAATTCTCCTCCCTGCTGTCATCTCCCCTTCTCTGCTTTTCTTCAAGGAGATTTACTCTTCTTTCCAGCTCTTTTATTTCATCATCGGTAATATTCTTAATGGCTTCCTCGAGAGCCAGCTTTTCTAAGGCTCTTCTGATTTTTAGAACCTCTAAAACTTTATCTTTTTCCTCATCTATATGAAGAACTAAATAAGACATATTGTCCTTCAGGGGAACTTTAATAAATGTCCCCTTTCCCGGCAACACCTCAATCAGGTTCAGACTCTCCATCTTCCTTAACGCTTCTCTCAACAGAGGGCGGCTTACCTTAAGAGCACTGGATAGCTCCCTTTCCGATGGAAGTCGGTCCCCTACTTTTAGATCGTTAGAAGAGGCATATTCTACTATAGCTTCCATTATGCTTTCAGTTAATTTTACTCTATTAATTGGTTTCATAGCTCACCTGGTCTTACCATCTTACCGAGGAGTATAACCACACTACAGGGTGTTGTCAACCCCCAAGAGGCTTTAGACACACCTGTTGAGAAAGCAGAGCGCTCCCCCCCATCATAAGAGAAAGAAAAGAATGGGATTTTATCCCTATTTTTCTAGTAGCACTTCTTTTCAAGCCCACCTGCGAAAGTGGTTCAGTATCCTCCCGATACCACCAGAACTTGCCCGGTGATAAAACTTGCTTCTTCCCGGGAGAAGAAAAGCACTGCTTCAGCTACATCCTGAGGGGTGCCTAAGCGGCCAACGGGTATTTTCTTTATTACTTCCTTTTCTTTGCCGGGAGGTGTTACTGAACGCAAAAGATCAGTATCGATTTTACTGGGAGCGACAACATTTACAGTTATTCCATAGGGAGCAAATTCTTGAGATAATGCTTTACTTAAAGCTATAACTCCTCCTTTAGCAGCCGCATAATGAGCTCCTGAAGTACCTCCGGTTATTCCCGAAGTAGAAGATATATTGATAATTCTCCCCCATTTTTTATTTATCATATCAGGTAAAACAGCCTGGGAAACTAAGAAAGTGCCCCGTAAATTTACTGCCAGAATTTTATCCCAGGTTTCTTCTTCTATCGAAAGAGCCGAAGAATAGTAAGGGTCACCTATCCCGGCATTATTTACCAGTATATCAATAATTCCCAATTTTTGTTGAACTTGCTCTATCATCTTCTCAACTTCTTTCTTTTGAGATACATCTCCCTTTACTTTTATAGCCATAGACCCTGAACTCTCTATCTCTTCTACCATCTCTTGAGCGGCTTCCTCATTCTGAAGATAATTCACCGCTACGCGGGCACCAGCCCGAGCCAAAGATAAAGCAATGGCCCGACCGATACCCCGGCTTCCTCCTGTAACCAGGGCGGTATGAAAAGAAAGTTTTCCCATAGTTTTTTCTCCTTTTGCATACTTGAATGATTAGATTTCTCTTTAAATAAATTATAATAGAATCATCAAGGCAAAAGAAAGGAAAATTAGTAAAATGAGAAAACAAGAACCATTGTTTTTGGGAATTGATTTAGGAACTCAAGGGGTTAGATGCCTGGTTTCTACTCCTCAGGGAGAGATAGTGGCAGAAGGCAAAGAAAAAATTTCTCATATTTACCGGGAAGGAGAACGTTTTGAGCAAGAACCGGAGGAATGGTGGGAAGTAACTCTTCGAGCTTTGCAGGGAACTCTCCGCGACCTCAGGAAAAAAGGAAAAGATCCGAATTCCATTCAGGCTTTATCCTGCGATTCTACTTCTGGCACCGTCTTGGCTCTCAACCGAGAAGGACGAACTCTCAGTCGGGCTATTATGTATAATGATGGAAGAGCTAAAGAGGAAGCAGAAATTATAAACCGTGAAGCTACCTCATTTACCGAGCGGTCAGGTTACCAGTTTGGAGCTTCTTTTGCCTTAGCTAAAGTATTGTGGTGGAAGAGAAATAACCCGGAATTGTTTGATAGAGCTCATTTTTTCCTCCATGCTGCTGATTTTATAGTGGGAAAATTGACTGGAGAGTGGGGGGTGTCAGATACCTCTAACTCCTTGAAGATGGGATATGACCTTATCGATTTTAAATGGCCTTCTTTTATCGAAAGCCGGCTGGGTATTCCTGTCTACAAACTTCCTCGGGTGGTCAATCCCGGGGAAGTAGTAGGTAATGTCAGACCCGAGATAGCTCAAAAACTGGGTTTGTCCCCCCACTGTAAGGTGGTGGCAGGATGCACCGATGGCACAGCATCTTTTTTAGCTTCCGGTGCTACCCGTCCGGGGGACGTATCCTGTGCTTTAGGAACTACTCTTGTGGTCCGGAGTATCAGTTATCAATTAATCAAAGACCCGGAGGGGCGGATTTACTGCCATCGCCACCCTGAAGGTTATTGGTTACCAGGAGGAGCGAGTAACACCGGAGGAGAATGTCTGGAGGTATATTTTCCAGGAGAAGATTATCGTGAATGGGATGAAAAAATAACTCTGGAGAACCTTCCCACCTCTCTTCTGGTTTATCCTCTCACCCGGAGAGGAGAGCGTCTGCCTTTTTCCTCAGGGGAAGCTTCTTTTTTCCAGGTGGGTGAAGAAAAAAGCAGGGAAGAATTTTATGCTGCCTGTTTAGAGGGAGTGGGATATATAGAGCGACTGAGCCTGGAGCTTTTAGAAAGTTTAGGAGCAGATACCATAACTCGAGTGTTTGCTTCAGGAGGCGGCTCTCGTAGCCCTATCTGGCGAAAAATCCGGGCCAACATTTTAAATCGTCCTGTTTTCCTGGCTCAAACTACCGAATCAGCTTTTGGCTCTTGCGTTCTATCAGCTTCCCCTTTCTGGGGGAAAATATCACAGGCGGTGCAAGAAATGGTCCATCTCTCAGGAGAAGAAGCTCCTCATCCTTTTCTTTCTTCTCTCTATGAGGAGCGCTACCAGACTTTCCTGGCTGAGTGCAAAAAGCGAGGCTATGTCTAAAAAAGGGCTATTTCTCCCTTTTTATCAATATCCAGAAAATTAAAGATATAAAAGGCAAAAACCACTGAGAAAAAAACCTTCATCAGCACTTGCAATTGATACCGGGGACTATGAGCAATGGTGCCACAGAGAAAATGAGGAGGGAGAGATATTACCATGGATTTTGCGTCTCAATATAAATTTTATGGAAAATCCATTCACTTTCACAAGAAAAAAGGATTTAACCTAAGCACAGTATAGATTTTACTGGTAAAATATTGACGAAAGCCAATTTAGGAGGTAGATGAGGATGCAACTTAAAAGCCGTCAGGAAGTTAATCAATTTCTGGAAAAAAGTAAAATCATTGCCATCATCAGAGCTCAGGAAGCACAATCACTTACTGAAGCCGTAACAGCGCTCCGAGAGGGAGGAATAAACTGCATTGAGGTTACGATGACCACCCCCGGAGCACTAAATATCTTAGAAGAAGTAAGTAATAAAGTGGAAGGAGTGCTCCTTGGCGCCGGAACAGTTCTCGACTCAGAAACGGCGCGATTGTGCATTTTAAGTGGAGCTCGATTTTTAGTTACTCCTTCTCTCAACTTTTCCGTGATTGAAATGGCTCATCGCTACGATGTTCCCATAATTCCAGGAGCCTTAACCCCCACCGAGATTCTTGAAGCCTGGGAAAAAGGTGCAGATGTGGTTAAAGTATTTCCTGCTGGAAGCTTAGGCCCAGGCTATATTAAAGATTTAAAAGGGCCCTTCCCCCAGATCAAGCTTTGTCCCACCGGAGGAGTCAATCTGGATAATCTCTCTTCTTTCTTAAAAGCAGGAGCCAGTTGTGTGGGGGTGGGAGGAGCGTTGGTTAAGAACGAGTTTCTCCGGGAGAAAAAATGGGGAGAGCTAAAAGAACTGGCCAGAAAGTTCCAGGAAGCAGCCCAGAATAGCTAATCGGCCCACAAACCAATTTTCGCCTGGCGCGCTTCTCTTTCCAGTTGTAAAAAGCGCTCAGCATACTTTACATTAGGAGGAAAGGTGGCCACACGGGCATAACCGTTGGCCACCAGCCATTCATTAACCATTAAACCATCTATGTAAACATAGGCTAAAATTCTCCCATAACGATCTCTCTCTTCCACATCCAATTCCAGCCGTACTCTTTTTCCTTCTACCAGCCGACGATTAGCCTCATAAGCTTCCCGAGCATAGTATTCTACCTCTTTTTGAGGATGATGAAGCTCGGGGGTGTCTATTCCAATATAGCGCACTTTTTCTCCATTAGATAGCTCTATAGTATCTCCATCTATAATTCTTGCTACAAGATACACACCTTTTTCTTCACTTTGAAAATAGAAAAAGAGAAAAAGGATAATTATTAAATAATATAGCCACCTATTTTTGGAAGAGATAGAATTGCGCCGATTTCTCCTCATACCACTCGATATAGAGGCTCTTCTCCCTGTAAAACGCGGATTACATTTAAAGCCGCAATTCTTCCCATTTTTATATTGGCTTCTTTAGTGTGAGCAGAAACATGAGGAGTAACAATAACATTAGGAAGAGATAGAAGAGGACTCTCAAAAGGAGGCTCAAAAGTCAAAACATCCAAAGCTGCACCTTTGATTCTTTTCTCTTGCAAAAATCGGTAAAGTGCTTCCTCATCCACTAATTCTCCTCGAGCAGTATTTATAAGAAAAGCTTCTTCTTTCATCAAGGATAGCAGCTTCTCTCCTACCATTTTTTCTGTATCCTTCATTAAGGGAGCGTGAAGACTGACAAAATCTGCGCTTTTAAATAAATCTTCGAGAGAAACCGAAGTAAATTCTTTATCTTCCACCACCGGGTCATAATAAATCACCTTCATTCCAAACCCCTGACCTCTTTTTCCTACTTCTTTGCCAATACGTCCCAAACCTACTATGCCTAAAACTTTATCCTCTAACTCCACTCCCAGAAAAGGGGAACTCCAGACTTTATTTTTTACCTGTTCTAAAAGAATAGGAAGCCCTCTGGCACAAGCCAGGATTAAAAGAAAAGCCATATCTGCCACTGATTGGGAGTTAGTGCCGGGAGCATTAGCCACCACTACCCCGTGTCTTTTGGCTGCTTCTAAATCGATATTGTCCACCCCCACACCGTGCTTAGAAACCACCCGGAGGTTGGAACAGCGGGAAAAAACTACCTCTCCTATCCGGTCTACCCCTACAATCACTGCCTCTGCATCTCCGATAAGTTCTGCTACTTTTTCCTCTTTTTCTGGTTCAGTGTTTTTCTTAAATACTACCTCTAAACCAGCTTGACTCAATAGTTCTCGAGGTTCATTTGAGCCCCGAGAAAAAGAACGGGCCAGTATTACTACTTGACTCATTTTTCTTCCTCCCTGAAGTTAACCTGCACTGGACCTCTACCCTCTCCCGCTTCAAAATATTCTCGGCGGGAAAATCCCAAACTTCGAGCAAAGATATTAGCAGGGAATTTTTCTATCATAGTATTATACTTATAAACCGTATCGTTATAGAATTGGCGAGCATAAGCAATTTTATCTTCGGTCTCAGAAAGTTCTTTCTGCAGGCTCTGAAAATTCTCATTGGCTCGTAAAGCAGGATAGGCTTCTACCACAGCAAACAATTGCCTTAAAGCTCGAGTTATACCTTCCTCCGCTTCTCCTCGCTCCTGTGGAGTCCGAGCTCCCATAGCCATCTGTCGAGCTCGAGTTACATTTTCTAACACTTCTTTCTCATGAGAAGCATAACCTTTAACTGTTTCTACCAGGTTAGGGATAAGGTCATAGCGACGGCGTAACTGTACCTCTACCTGAGACCAGCTGTTATCCACCCGGTTTTTGTAAACTACCAAACGATTATAAAGAACAATAAGATAAATTACCAGAATCGCCACTACCAGTAAAATAATCCAGACCATCTATATTCCTCCTTTCAACCTGCTTTGGAACTTCCTCCCCCCCCTCCACCACCTCCACCATGAGAAAACCCTCCTCCCATGGAAGTAGAAGTAGAAACCGCCTGGCGTAAGTGAACTAAATTTTCCATCCGGTTAGAAAAATTATTTAATCGGGCTAACCCATCGAGAGAAGCTAAAGTAAAAGCCGCATCTCCTGAATGATACCAGGCAGGAACTACTAAAGTCTCTCCTCTTTCTTGCGCGTAAAGCTTTAGATTTTTCAAAAGTTCCTCTGCCACTCCCAGTACTACGGCATAAACGAGGTACCGGTCCCAGATATGAAGTAAAATAGAAGGAGCTTCCCTCATCAGAGAAAAATCAGAAATAAACCTCCGGAAAGCCTGCCAGCGCTTAAATTCCAGTGCTCCTTCTCTACTCCACCGGCTAAGAGATTTTTGAGATAAAAAAGCTAAGAATAAAGTCAGAGGAATAAAAGGTATAACCAAAAAAGTTCCCCAAAAGCTATTTCCCGAGGTTAAGGCAAAAAAGACATAAAATATCGCTATCCCACTATAAATCATCCCCAGAACAAAAAACTGAGTCTTCTTAACCTCTGAGATTGGGTCTAAAAGAGGGAAAAAGTGTTCCTCCCAAAAGCTTCTTGCTTCTTCTCCCCATTTTTCTATAAAATATAAAAAGTTACTTTTATCCCCCCTGAATTCCTTACCCCACTCTTCAATATCCAAAGTAGAAACATTCTTCCCGTCTTTAGAAATACGGCGCAGAAGGTCTAAAACTTCTTGCTCTAAAGGTAACAGAGCATCATCCTTCTCTTTAGATGCTCCTTTCCCGGTAAAAGTAAAATTCAAATAATCTTTTTTGCCTATAAGCTTCTTTTCCTCTTTTTCTTCTACTTCCAGATATCCCCGACGAGCCAGGTCTAAAATGGTAGCTAAAAAAGCTCTACTCATTATCGAGGGAGAAGCTCCCTGCTGATTTAATATGCTTCCGAGAAGAGAAGGAGAAATATCCCGGGGAGGCTCCTGTTCATATTCTCTTTCATAGTCCACTTGGGGTTCTTTACCGTAGCGAAAATAGTAATAAAAGAAAAGAAGGAAATAAAAAATACCTCCCAAAACTAAAAGAAAAGAGAGAAACACTGTCAATCCGGAAACCTGCGGTCCCTGGCTGATGAGTTTCTCTTCTTCTTGAAGAATTTTTTCATATCTATTTTCAGCCAGAAGAGGAAGAAGAGGAAAAATGTGCGGTTCAAGGAGCAGGCGAGCTTCCACAAAAGCATCAGAAGGAATAGAAGAGAGATAAAAATCGACTCTCTTGTAATCAGGAGAAAAGACTATTTCCCCTGGCTCTGCCTTTGTGTGAACGAAAAGCTTTAAAAGCTCGGAACTGGCCTGAGGAAGGAAAAAAGAGGTCTGTAAATTCTTCACCTCTGCATGCTCATCTTCTAAAACTTTCCAGTAAAATTCTGCCACATCCTGGTAGCGTTTCACTGCCTGGCGCAAGATGTATTTTATTTTAAAACCTCTGGTTTCATTTTCTGCCTGGTAAAACCACTTGAGAGATTTATTATTTGCTCCCTCTTCTACCTGGAAAGAAAGTGGCTCTCCAGTTTCTATACTCCACACTCCCGAAAAATCGATATCCTCCACTCCCTGGAGGTATATGGTAAGCTGAGCCCAAGAAAAACTACCCGAAAAGGAAAAGTAGCGCTCCTCTTCTACCTCTACATCTCCGTTCTCCTTTAAAACAAAACTTTGATTGATGGAGGGATGAAAATAAGATTTAGAAAAAGCAGGGGAGAGCTGAAGAAAAAGAATTAAAATTAAAAAGGGTAAGATTAGCTTCTTCATATTTCCTCCCTGATATAGTAAACTTTCGCTAATATATCATAAACTAAGGAGAAACAAAATAAAAATTATGTTCTTTTTGCAAAAGTTTTTAGGAGCTTTCTTTACTTTACCGGGAATATTAGTCACTGTGCCTCTCTGCTTATTCCTGCGGAGCTTAATAAAGAAAAAAGCTACCTGGTCGTTTTTATTTCTGGCGCTATTGACTTATTTTTTCTCTATCGGCGGGGGCCTTTACCTTCTACCCCGGGAAGCTCCGTCCAGAGATGCAACCGCTACTCCTCAAGCTATAGTAGTATTGGGAGGAGGACAAGTTTCTTCTTTTCTTCGCACCTATCAGGCCTTTCTCCTGTGGGAAAAAGAACAAATACCTCTAATTTTAAGTGGAGGAAAAATAGAAAAAGGAGGCAAAACTTCTGAAGCTGAAATTATGAAAGAGCTACTCCTGAGCTGGAAAGTAAAAGAAGAATACATATACCTTGAACCCGCATCTCGCACTACCTGGGAAAATGCCCTCTACACTACAGAAATATTGCGAGAAAAAGGCTGGCAAAATTTTTACCTGGTAACCTCAGAAGTCCACCTAAAAAGAGCTTGCTTTTCTTTCCACCATCTCTATCCCGAAGCTCACATTGTCCCGGTGAGCTCTAATCCTGTTTACAACTTCAGTACTTTTTCCTGGATGGATTTTCTACCCAGTGGAGAAGCTTTTTCCGCCTGGATAGAGATAATCCACGAATATGCCGGTTATCTCTTTTACCGGATAGTTTATGGCGTCAGTTCCTCTACCTGAGGTTTTCTGTTAACCAACCAGAGGCCCAAACTGATGAAAGCCATCCCTAAAAAGACCTGCCACCCTAAGGGTTCGCCAAAAATCATCCAGGCAGCAATTACACCGACTACCTGGGTAATATATTGAGAAGAAACAGTGCGTGTCGCTCCAATTTCCCTCACACACTGCATCCAGATAATATAAGCTACTAAAGAAGAAAGAACTACAGAGTAAGAAAGAGATAGTAAGAGAGAAAAACTAAAGTCTTCCGCTCTTATCTGAAGAGTTTCCCCTATACATATCGGAAACATAAACATCAATCCCCAGAGGATACTCCAAGTAGAAGTTTTAAGAGGAGAATATTTTTTCACCATATTCTTGCCAAAATAAGAATAAAGCCCCCAAGAGATGGCAGCCCCCAAAGTCAATAAGTCTCCATATAAAACAGATTCAGAAGAATAATCTCCACTCCCTCCCTGGCTCACTAAAAACATCACTCCCCCAAAGCCTACAATTACCCCTAATAAATTTATTCCTCCTACCAACTCTTCTTTCCGCAAAAAAGCTACTAAAGATACCACCACCGGAGAAAGAGACAAAATAAGAGCAGAATGGGAAGCCAGGCTAAGCTTAAGCCCGTAGCTCCACAGAGGCTGATAAATCCCGAATCCTAAAAGACCCAGAAATAAAAAATAAGGAAGGTCTTTTACCTCTACCCAGGGATTCTTCTCGGTGATATACAGAACAAAAAACATAAGCAAAGCACTGAGTATAAAGCGCAAGAAAGAAAAAGCCAGGGGACCAATGGCCATAATCCCCATTTTAACCACGCTGAAATTAAATCCCCAGATGAGAGAAACCAGAATTAATAAAAAATAAGGATGGGAGAGATATTTTTTATCCAAAGCAGATTTAAAAAGAGGGGCTTTATAGCCCCTCTTTTTATTTAACTTCTATTTCTGCACCTACTGCTTCTAATTTAGCCCTAATTTCTTCTGCTTCTTCTTTGCTAATCCCTTCTTTAACCGGACGAGGAGCGTTATCCACCAGCTCTTTGGCTTCTTTCAATCCTAAACCAGTGATAGCCCGTACTTCTTTGATAACTTGAAGCTTCTGGTCTCCTACCCCTTTCAGCACCACATCAAACTCAGTTTTTTCTTCCACTTCAGGAGCAGCAGCTCCCTGCGTTCCTGCTGCAGCCATCTGAGCTACAGGCATAGCCGCCGAAACTCCGAATTTCTCTTCCAGAGCTTTTACCAATTCAGCCAGCTCCAGAACAGTCATTTTTTCAATAGATTCAATAATTTCTTCTTTAGTCATGATTAATCCTCCTTCTGAGCATTCTTTTTCTCTTCAATAGCTTGCAAAACTCCCACTAAGTTTCGCAATAATCCTTGCAAAACTCCCACCAAACCCGTAATAGGGGCTTTCATTCCTCCTACTACCTGAGCAATTAATTGCTCCCGAGAAGGAAGTTGAGCCAGACGCTTAATTTCTTCGGGCTTTAAAGGGTTACGATTCAGCCAACCCCCTTTGACTTCCAGCTGAGGCAGTTTTTTACCAGCATCGGCCAATAACTTCGCTATTTGTACCGCATCCAGATAAGAAAAAGCAAAGGCGTTTTGCCCTCTCATGAGTTCATCATCATAGGGAATGCCCGCCTTATCGAGAGCAATGCGAGCCAGAGTATTCTTAACTACTTTTATCTCTCCCTGGGCATTCTTCAAGCTTCGACGTAACTCGTTCATACTCTCCACTTTAATTCCCTGGTAATTAACTACAAACACTGCCTCGCTCTTTTGTAGTTTCTCATATACTTCCTGCCAGATTTTTTCTTTATCTACTTTTTGCAAGAATTACCTACCTCCTTCCCATAAAAAAAGACTCTTCCGGGGGAAGAGTCTTTTTTGGTCAATTTCCAACCTTCACTTCTCTCGCGAGCCTTACCATGCTCGCCAGAGAAAAGATTCCTACTCTTGCCTCCCCAGGATATTTAAGCTAAATGCCCCCGGTTCTCAGGCCTGTATTTAAATGTCTTATTATATTATGCTACCCTCTTCTCTAAACTCTCTAACGCTAATTTGGGGTCTACCGGGATACCTGGCCCCATAGTCGAGGAAATAACTATCTTCTTGATATAGCGCCCTCGAGAAGCAGGCGGCTTTAACCGTACCACGGCATCCAGCAAAGCGCAAAAATTATCCAGCAAATGTTCCAACGGAAAAGATGCCTTTCCTATAGGAGCATGGACGTTACCATAACGATCATTGCGAATCTCTATTCGTCCCGCCTTTATTTCTTTTACCGCTTCAGCTACATCAAAGGTTACCGTTCCCGTTTTGGCGTTAGGCATCAGACCCCGCGGCCCTAAAACTTTACCCAGCTTTCCCACTACCCTCATCATGTCCGGAGTGGCCACTGCGGCATCAAATTCTAACCAGCCGCTCTGAATTTTATCTGCCAGCTCTTCTCCCCCTACATAATCAGCTCCTGCTTCCTGTGCTTCCCGAGCTTTTTCCCCTTGAGCAAAAACTAAAACGCGTACTTTTTTGCCCACCCCATGAGGAAGGGAAACCGCGCCTCTAACCTGCTGGTCAGATTGCTTAGGGTCAATTCCCAGATTTATAGCCACTTCTATTGTTTCATCAAAACGGGCATTAGCAGTCTCTTTCACGAGGCGAATAGCCGTCTCCGGGTCATACAACTTACCTGCTTCTATATTATTTTTTGCTGTCAAATATCTCTTACCTCTATCTGCCATTATCCATTCCTCCTCATTACCCTTCTATGACTTCTACTCCCATACTTCTGGCTGTCCCCTCTATGATCTTAACTGCTCCTTCTAAGTCACTGGCGTTAAGATCTGGCATCTTCTTCTCGGCAATTTCCCGAATCTTAGAGCGAGGAATTTTACCCACTTTTACCCGATTAGGTTCTCCCGAACCTTTTTCCACCCCCACAGCCTGCTTAATCAAAAAAGAAGCAGGGGGGGTTTTGCATATAAAAGTAAAAGAGCGATCTCCGTATATAGTAATCTCTACCGGAATTAATACCCCTCGGTCTTTTTCCGTAGCAGCGTTGAAAGCCTTACAGAACTCCATTATGTTAACTCCATGCTGACCTAACGCCGGACCCACTGGAGGAGCAGGGGTAGCCATTCCTCCCGGGATTTGCAATTTTACTACTGCTATTATTTTTTTTGCCATTCTTTCTCTGCCACCTCTTTACAGTTTCTCAACATCAGAAAAATCCAGTTCTACTGGCGTCTCTCGACCAAAAATGGAAAGAAGTACGGTCATCTTGCCTTTTTCCTGGTCTACGCTTTCCACAGTCCCGGTATAGTTCAAAAAGGGACCGGCAATTACTTTCACCATCTCTCCCTTTTCTACATCCAGCCGGGGAACTCCTTTTTCTACCCCGGTCTGACGCAAAATTACGCTAACCTCTTCCTCATTTAAAGGTTCAGGCTTCATACCTGACCCTACAAAACCAGTGACTCCCGGAGTATTGCGCACCACATACCAGGAACGATCGTTCATTATCATCTCCACCATAACATACCCCGGGAAAACCTTTTTCTTGGTAAACCTCTTCTTTCCCCTCTTCACCTCTATTGCTTCTTCCATGGGAACGACTACCCGAAAAATCTGGTCCTGCATGCCCATAGAAGTAATTCTCCGTTCCAGATTAGCTTTTACTTTGTGTTCGCTACCCGCTAAGGTATGAACCACATACCACTGTTTTGACATTTCTATTTCATTCACTACTACATCACCTTAGATAAAGATTCACTAAAAAAGTGAGCAATAAATCTACTGCCCCTAAAAACGCTCCCGCCAGCACAATAACTACCAACACAGTCAAAGTATTATTCCAGAGCTCTTTCTTGCTAGGCCAGGTTACTTTACGTAATTCATTCCAAGCATCACGAAAATACTGTTTCAGCGAACGAAACCATTTGCCCAACCGTTTCACCCATCCTTCTACATTACACTTTTAGGAAAAATCAACTTCCTCTAGCCCAAAGCCACTGAGGAATTATAAGTTTTTTCTTCTTATCTGTCAATTAAACTACCAATGTTTATCTTTTAAGGTTCTGAAGTTTTCTTCTCTGCTTTATCTGCCCGCTCTATTTCTGCATCTATAAAAGCACGCATAGCTTTCAGCACTTCTACTCTTGCTTGAGAAAAATGCTTGCGAGCTTCCTCATTGAGGAAAGGGCTTAAAACTTTTTCCATGGGCTTAAAAAATATCTCTTCAAACACCTCTCGGGCTCTTTCCTTTTCCTCCATAGTCTTCACCTCCCTATCACTTCAGGTGTCTTTTGACCAGGTCTTCTGCTTCTTTCTCGCCTTTTAGTGCCTCAAAATCCACCACAAAAGCTCCCTGTGATTCCATTTTAGACATTAATTTCTTTAAAGCCTTATCTGTTCCAAACAGGTTAGGACGAACATAAGCTACCGCCCTTTTACCTTCCATTCCACTTGCTCCTTGCAAAAAGTTTACTACCTCCTGAGATATTTTGCCTCCCCACAAGCTCAAAACTTGAGAACCAACAAATATCAAATCAAAAGGGCGCAAACTAACCGGAGAGGTGGTATCTTCTGCTTCAATAACTTTTACCGTCCAACCCTCTTTTTCAAAGATACCAACCATATAACGGGCCAGATTGGCTACACGTTTATCTTTGCTACTGTGAATAAAAGCCACTCGCAAAAATCCATTCACCTCCTTTCATATTATAATACATTTTCCGATTTCTTATAAGCAACTGTAACCCAGGAGGAATCTACTTTGATTTCTTTTTCTTTCAAACTCAGTATTTTAGCTTTTTCTTGAAGAAGAGAAAAATCTTTCTCTTCTCCTCCCGAGAGAACCAGAATGCCTTCTTCGTTAAGCAAGTTGTTCATAGTTTCCAAATGGAGAAGATGAAAATTAGTCCCGATATTACACACTATAAAATCAAAGTTTTCTTTTATTTCTTCTATTTCCTCCTCTTTAAAATTTACTCGAGAAAAATCCATATCGTTTAAAGATAAATTACGCCTCAGCTCTTCTCCGGCATGGGGGTCGATATCTAAAGCTACAATTCTTCCCCCCTCAAGCTTTGCCGCTAAAATGGAAAGAATACCCGAGCCACTTCCCACATCCAGAAAACTCTGTCCTCTTTGAAAGTATTTATCTATCATATATAAACACCAGTAAGTGGTGGGATGTTGACCGGTGCCGAAAGCATAAGCAGGGTAAATCACAAGCTCCACAGCCGCGCCTTGCGGGTCTTCCCAGGGGGGCCTCACCACTATTCTTTCTCCCACCCGGATGGGCTTAAAACTCTCTCGCCATTTATAAGCCCATTCCCCTTCTCCCTCCTCTTCTTCTCTACCTTTCACTCCCGGGGGAAGGACAATGGAGTTTTCCGAGTAAACTATCATCTCATCAAACCCTGACTCCCATACCCCTAATATATTTTGTTCTTGTAACTGAAGCAGGAGTTTTTCCTTTTCTTCTTCTTTTATAGTTATTATAGTTTTAAACCATTTCTTCATTGCTATTTCTTCTTTCTCCTACCACTAAAAGTCCTGAAGCTACTTTTGCTCCCACTCCCAATACTTCAAACAGAGCATCATACTCTCGAGAGAATTCTAAAAACTCCTTATACAGAGAGGGATTATTCACTATTTTCTTTAAAGTACGAGGAGGCAGGAGTCGAGCCAGAGTTCCCGAAGCCACCACCCGCAAAGGTCTAAACCCCTCCTCTATTAAATCATCTAAAATTTCAGAAGGGGTAAAAGCATGCAGAGGGGGAAAAATATAGCGATAAAGGAGAGGAATTTTCTCCTCTAAGTTTTCCCAGAAAGAAGGATGATCCCAGTTACCTTCTCTAAAAAAACGACGAGAAATCTCCAAGCTATTTCTGAATCGCAATTCCGTCTCCACTGCTACTGGAACCTGTCCCCACCGATTTACTACCGAAACGATTAGCTTATCTTTAGTTACTCTCCCCAGCTCCTCGAGAGCCCTTTTTTGCTCCGGATAAGCATAGGAAACAGGGGCATCCAGAGAAATAGTAAGATCAAAATAACGGTCAGAAAAAGAGGACAGATCTTGCACCTTCCCTACCTGAAACTCGATGGAAGAAACACCCCTGTCCCCTGCTAATTTTTTAGCTTCTTCTATCATCCGGGGAGAAAGGTCAAGATGAGTAACCTGGCATCCTCTTTCTGCTAAAGGAATAGAATAGCGTCCATAGCCTCCTCCGGCATCCAGAACCTTCAATCCTGGTTGTAAAAAAGGCTCTATTTCTAACCATACGAGATCCGTGTGAATCCTTTTTTCCCAGTTTTTATCCCGCTTTTTTTCTCTTTTTACCCCTCCATTCCAAAAAAGGCGATGAGAAGTTTCTCCCTTCACTAATCAACCACCTTTTCTTCTATCTCCCGCTTTAGATTCTTCAATAATTCATCCAGGGTGAAAGAGCCTATGTCCCCTTTTTTACGTTTCCGGATACTCAGTGTCCGGTTCTCCATCTCCCGGTCTCCAATGATAGCAAGGTAAGGAACTTTTTCCACTTCTGCTTTTCTGATTTTAGCCCCCAGAGTGGCATTTTCGTCATTAATCTCCACTCGTATTTCTTCGCTAAAAATAACGTCTTTTATTTCCCGGGCATAATCGATATGTCTTTCGGCGATAGGCAAAATTACCACCTGCACTGGTGCTAACCACAGGGGGAAAGCTCCGGCAAATTGCTCAATTAAAATACCTAAGAATCTTTCGATACTTCCTAAAACTGTTCGGTGGAGCATCACCGGTCGGTGGCGGTTTCCATCTTCTCCAATGTAGTACAGGTCAAATTTTTCAGGCATAGCAAAATCCAGCTGAATAGTTCCACACTGCCATCTTCTTCCCAGACAATCACGGAGATGAAAATCAATCTTTGGCCCGTAAAAAGCTCCTTCTCCCGGGTTAACTCGATAGTCAACTTCTAACTCTCTTAGCGCTTCTTCTAACGACCGGGTAGCCAGATCCCACATCTCATCAGACCCCATGGAGTTCTCAGGACGAGTGCTCAACTCTACTTCATAAGTAAAATCAAACAGGCGGTAAAAATAATCAGCTAACTCAATTACCCCTATAATTTCCTGTTTTACCTGGTGAGGCTCCATAAAGATATGGGCATCGTCTTGAGTGAAACACCGTACTCTCATTAACCCGTGCAAAACTCCGGAAAGCTCATGACGATGAACCAACCCTAACTCTGCCCACCGTAAGGGTAGCTCTCGATAGCTATGCAGCTGGCTTTTAAAAATTAAAATCCCCCCGGGACAATTCATGGGTTTTATAGCAAAATCCCGGTCATCGATTTTAGTAAAATACATATTATCCCGGTAGTGTTCCCAATGGCCGGATTGTTCCCAGAGAGCCCGTTCTAAAATCATAGGAGTTTTTACTTCCTGATAACCCCGCTTTAAGTGTTCCCTACGCCATAAGTCTAAAAGAGCATTGATAACCACCATCCCCCGAGGGTGAAAGAAGGGAAAACCAGGACCTTCTTCGTGCAGACTGAATAAATCCAGCTCTCTTCCCAAGCGACGATGGTCTCTTCTTTTAGCTTCTTCTCTCCGCTTCAAGAACTCTTGCAATTTCTCCTCCGAATCAAAAGAAATTCCATATATCCGCTGAAGCATGGGGTTATCCTCTCTTCCCCGCCAGTAGGCTCCCGAAACGCTTAAAAGCTTAAAAGCTTTTATGTAGCCAGTAGAAGGTACATGAGGCCCCCGGCAGAGGTCTAAGAATTCTCCCTGTTCATAAAGGGTTACTTTGCTCTCTTCTATCTCTTCTAAAATTTCTACTTTATAAGTTTCTCCTCTTTCGGCAAATATTTTTTGCGCTTCCTCCTTAGAAACTTCTTTTCGCCGAAAAGGAAGGTCTTCCTGGATAATTTTTCTCATTTCTTTTTCTATCTCTTCTAAGTCTTCGTCGGTCAAAGGACGAGGAATATCAAAATCGTAGTAAAAACCTTCCTCAATAGCTGGACCAATGGCCAGCTTGGCTTCGGGAAACAATCTCTTTACCGCCTGAGCCATGATATGGGAAGTACTATGCCAGTAAATTTCTCTACCTGCTTCATCGGCAAAAGAGAGGTAATTTTTTACTTTCTCCTCTTCCCCTATATCCACCAAACGACCATCTTCGGTAACCGCAGCGATGGCTTCTTTAGATTTCACGTTCATAAATTTTCCTCCTTATATATAGTAGCTCTCCTACTTCCGATATGCTGCATTTTATCACTTCATTTAAACCACTTTTGAGCACAAATTATTATATTTAATATATTACCACATCGCTGAAAAATCCGGGATATATATCCTGTGGATAATAAAATTAAGGCATCAATGAGAGCTCATCCCCTCATTTCCAGTAGCAGCTTTCCGAGAAAGACATTTACCAGGTGATACAACTATCATCTTGCGTAGCCCTCGAAAAATTCCCGGCAGTCAAACGGGTACGGAAATAGATCGCTGAGCTTCGTAACCACCTCTCCGAAAGTAGCACATAAATATATACACCACTTGCAAAGAACATAAGGGCTCGCCGGAACAGCAACCAATAATAATAGGTTTTGAAAAAACGGATGGTTTTTAAATGGACATTTTCCAGGCACGGCTTTTTAAACAGACGTTCTTTAACAGACAGTTTTTAAACGCAACAAGCTTGTTGTTAGCCAAACCGCAAAAGATTCGAAAACACTCTTGCATTTCTAAATTGACGGATGTTATGAATAGTAGGTATAATCAATGTTAGCTTGACGCCTTAGGCGCTGAATGAAGAAAAGGACAAGAGAAAATTATGGAAAAGAAAATAGCAATAATTGGCTGCGGAAGCATGGGGAAAATGCTTCTGGAAAAAATAATCAATTCTAAAATAATACCAGAAGACAATTTATTCGTAGCAAACCGTACACTTGAAAAAATACAAGTTTTAAAAGAAAAGTATAAGAATATGCATATTTGCAGAACAAACAAAGAAGCAGCAGAAAATTCAGACATTATCTTCATCTGCGTAAGACCATCAGATATAAAGACCGTTCTGCTGGAAATAAGAGATGTGCTTGATAATAGCAAACATATCATTTCATTAAACGGAAGTATTTTATTCGAACAAATAGAAACAGTATGTAAAAATAATAAAATATCGAAGGTAATTCCAAGTGTTACTGCAGAAGTAAATGAATCACAAACATTAGTATGCCATAATAGTAAAGTAACCAAAGAAGATGAAATAGTATTAAATAAAATATTGGGAACATTTGGAAAAGTAATAGAGCTTCCAGAAAATGAAATGGGAATGGGAGCAGAGTTGGTAAGCTGTATGCCAGGATTCATTGCAGCAATATTCAATGAAATTGTCGTTGTAGCGCAAGAACATACCAAAATACCAGAAGAACAGATAACAAACATGCTACTAAATACAATGATGGGAACGAGCAAGTTAATGCTGGAAAACAAGTTATCATTTGAAGAAGTTATTATCAGGGTTGCTACTAAAGGCGGAATTACGGAAGAAGGTATAAAAGTAATACACGAGAAATTACCAGAAGTAGTAAAAGAAATGTTTGAGAAAACATTAGAGAAAAGAAAATTAACAACAGAAAATGCAATAAAAGCATTTAATAGTTAAGCATACAAAAGCTAATACCTGCATCAAGCTTACTTACAGCCAACCGTGAAGGTAAAAGCCATCCCTCTCCTAATGAAAGCCTTAATTAAGTAGCCCACCACTTAAACCAATGATAGACGCTCATGCTGCTTTGCAGCACCAGATGACAATGAAAACATGAGGTCTATTCTTGCAGCTTTTTGTTTTTTTTTAAATCTTTGCCTTTTATTTTTAGTTTTTGTCTTTCGGGGATTATAGGGGGCTCTGCTCCCTTATTGTCTGTTCTGCCATTCCCGAAATCTTCAATCGGGAATCCAGATATTTTTATCCTGAAACAATTTAGATTCCTGATAGAGACATTCAGGAATGACGGACGCGGAGGTTCTTTCTCCGGGTTATTTTTGATCTTTTTCTTTTGTCTTTATGTTTCTTGCTTTTTCGGGGGTTATAAGGGGGGCTTCGCCCCCTTATTGCCGTTTACAGTATAGATGGATACTTAATACGAAAAAGAACCATGGACTATTGATAGAAGGGGAGGGAAATTTTTTAAACTTTTAAGGAAGGCTTTTTTTCTTTTATCTACTTCTGGTGGGCGACACTGGACTCGAACCAGTGGCCTCTTCCGCGTCAAGGAAGCATTCTCCCTCTGAACTAGTCGCCCACTAACCATTTTCTGGAGGCGGCACTCGGACTCGAACCGAGGATGAAGGATTTGCAGTCCTCTGCCTTAGCCACTTGGCTATGCCGCCATTAACTGGAGCGGAAGACGGGATTTGAACCCGCGACCCCCACCTTGGCAAGGTGATGCTCTACCACCTGAGCTACTTCCGCTCATCGTGGTGCCGAGACCCAGAATCGAACTGGGGACGCAAGGATTTTCAGTCCTTCGCTCTACCGACTGAGCTATCTCGGCGTACAAATCAACTCTGGCGGGGTCGACGGGATTTGAACCCGCGATCTTCAACGTGACAGGCTGACGTGTTAGGCCAGGCTACACCACGACCCCGCACATCTCCATTTTAATAGTTAAAACCATTTTTGGCAAGAGGTAAAACTGAATTCTGTAGTTATTCTGTGATAATTTCACCTTTAAAATCTTTTAGAAAATGTCACTTTAGTAATAAAATGAAAGGATGATATTATCTATGACTCAAAAAGAAAGAAATAAACTTTATGGGGCACGTTATAAGAAGATAACTATCAGAGAGGGAGCAGAACTTCTTCACCTATAGCGTAGGAGCTTGAGTGGTTAAAGAGCCAAAGTTACTCAATTTGGCAGACACAATTTCGCCCAGGTATTAATCTCATCTGAGATAGGTCTCCTCAGAAGACAAAAGATAATTGAAAGACTGTGAGAGACTTTACAGAGAGACTCAGTAGAACTTAAGCTGGCTTATATCCCGACTTTAGAAAATATAGCCCTTCATTAGTCGCTTTTATCCAGCAATACAATAGTAAATTTGGTCGAGAGCCAAAAGACCCCCTCCGGTCAACTTTTTTTCTCTGGAGGAAAACATAAATTAGACTTTATTCTCCGCCGGAAGGAAATTCGGAAGGTAGGATAGAAATGTTATATTTAACCCTCAAGTTAGGGAGCGACACATTTTCATAAAATATTGACAGAGAGCCAGGAATATATTGAATTTTTTATTCAGCGGGAACAATGCCTCCCATAGACTCTCCTTGTCCATTAAACCGCTGGTAAACAGCTTCTGCTTCTTCCACAGAAATCTCTCTCAACATTTTTTCGTAACGAAAAATAAATTCCCAACCTAAGCCCACTTTCTCAAAAAAGGCAAAAAGAGAGGAAAGAGAGAAAACTGTTTCTAAACAATGAAGGAAATTTCCTCTGGTATAATTCTTGGCTTCTTCAAATTCTTCTTTCTCGAGATGAGATAACCCCCGAAGCTCTTCCCACAAGATTCTTACCACTGCGTCAAAATAAACATAGGGAAAACTAGCATAAGCACAGATAAAAGATGGACCCCGTAGAGGAACATAAAGAGAACCTACTTGATAACTCAAACCTCGCTCTTCCCTGATTTTCAGGAAAAGACGAGAGTACATACTCCCTCCTAAAATATTATTCAGAATATCAAAAACCACCCTCTCTTTCTCTTCTAATAACCCGGGAGCCTTAAAGCCCACCACCATCCAGCTATCTCTCACTTCTTTACGATCTACAATTTTTAAAGAGAGAGGAGAAAATTTTTCTAGATAAGGAGCAAGGGGCTCCTTAGGTATAATTTCTCCCATCTCTTCGTGAAAAATCTTTTCTACTTCATCGGGATCAAAATCACCCACTACTGCAGCTACCATATTATTAGGCACATAAACTTTCCTGTACCAGGACCAAATTTCTTCTTCTCCTAAATTGCGGAGAGTTTTTTCTTCGCCTATAGTGGGAAAGGCATAAGGATGACGACCGTAAAAAGCTTTCTTAAACCGCAGCATCGCAGCCTGGAAAGGGTCATCATCCAGAGAGCGAAGGACATTCAAGAGAAAGGTTTTTTCCCTTTCAATTTCCTCTTCCTGAAAAGCCGGGCTTTTAATTGCTTCAAAAAATAGTTTTAACATTTGTCCCATATTAATAGCTGGACCTTGCATAACCACCCGTCCAGTAAAATAGCTAGAAGAGCTATTTATGGTGGCTCCCATATTCTCTACTGCTCGATTAAAATCTATAGCACTCTGGCGCTGAGTCCCTTTCAGAAGAGTCTCTTGCATTAAAGCAGAAATCCCTCGTTCTTCCTCGCTTTCAAAGAGATTACCTAAATTCATGCACAAATTAATTGCTACAAGAGCACTATCCGGTCGAGGAGAAAGTATTAGTGTAAAACCATTTTTAAAGGTTATTTTTTTCACTGCAGTCATTGTCTTTTCCATATCACACCCCTGGCTCTATAAAAACGAATGTAGCTCGTTCAAAATCAAGATATTTTTTCACTGTTTCCACCAGGTCTTCACTTCTAAAACTTCCTAAATTAAAAAAATGATGAACCACCCGGTCGATATTATCGGTAACGTCAGAGCGCCCCAATAGCTCTGCTGTTCCTAAGGTAGTTTCCAGCACACTGAACAAACTACTGCGCAACAGATTTTTACCTCGCACCAATTCTTCATCCCGGGGGGGATCAGAAATTAAATTTACTATTTCCTTTTGAATTTCCTCCTCTATTTCCTCTTTTTTTCCCTGAGAAAAAGTATAAAAAATGGCAAATATACCAGCTTTCTGGTAATAAGAATAAACAGTGTGAATGGTGTCTACCAATTTTTTTTCCTCTCGTAAAACTACGTTCAACCGAGAACCAATTCCATCACCTAAAACTACTGCGAGAAGGCGCAGAAGATAAAAATCATCTTCTCTAATTCCCTCAGTCAGAAAACCTATTGCACCGTAATAGCGGTGTACATCCATAGAACAGCTTACTATCTGCTGGTGAGGAGAAGGAAGAGAGGGAAAAGGCGAGAAAGTGAAGTTTTCCAAATCGCGGAACTCTCCTACTAACTTCTCTGCTTCTCCAAAAACCTCCTCCTCAGCAATGTCACCTGCCACCACCAGGGTAAGGTTGGTAGGATGGTAAAAGCGCTTCTGGTGCTCTAATAAATCCTCACGAGTAAAAGTCTTTACCGTATCTTCCCTTCCCAAAATGGGCTTCCCGTAAGGAGTACCAGAAAATACTCTTTCATAAAGAAGATGAATCAAGCGTTCCCCCGGGTCATCTTCATCTAAATGAATTTCCTGGATAACCACCATTTTCTCCTTTTCTATCTCCTGAGGATCAAAAAGAGGGTGAAAAAGTAAATCAACTTCTAACTCCAAAGCCTTTCGCCAGTATTCTCGCGGTACTACTAAATAAAAATCGGTAGTATCCAGGGAAGTGCCAGCATTCATAACTCCCCCTAAAGCTTGTACCTGACGAGAAAGCAAAGAAGCAGGATAATTAGCAGTACCTTTAAAAACCATGTGCTCAAAAAAATGAGATAGGCCGTTTTTTTCAGGTTCCTCATCTTTCACTCCCGCTGGAACCCAAAAATTAATAGTAACAAGGGGTGAAGGCATTCTCTTAACTACTACTCGAAGTCCAGAATAAAGAACCTTTTTAGTATAAGTAAAGGCATACTTCTTCAACTTTAGCCACCACACCTTTCCCCTAATATTCTTTTTTCTCTTTCTCTGAGAACTTTAATGCCTACCGGGGGGATACCATCTTCCTTCCGTGTTCCAAATATTTTAAGCTACCCCCTTGACTTTTTCTTCTCACTACTATATAAAAAAGAATAAAACTCTAACTTCAGAAACGCAAATTTCTCACTACCGTAAGTATATCATCCCTATTTCTGAAAGCAATTATTTTTCAGGAGGTGACATTTTGCAAATAACAGAAAGAGTTAAAAAAATTGAGCCTTCCGCTACTCTATCTATTTCTGCCCGAGCCAAGGCTTTAAAAAAGGAAGGAAGAGATGTAATTTCCTTCAGTGCTGGTGAGCCAGATTTTGACACTCCTTTAGTAATCAAAGAGGAAGCTAAGAAAGCTATTGACGAAGGCTTTACTAAATATACTCCTACCTCCGGAACGCCAGAGTTAAAAGAAGCTATTGGCAAAAAACTGGAGAAAGAAAATGGGCTTTTTTACACCACTCAAGAAATAATAGTTTCCTGTGGTGCCAAACACTCTCTTTTTAATGCCATTTTGACCCTCTGTAGCCCCGGAGATGAGGTACTTTTGCCCAAACCTTACTGGGTTACTTACTTAGAACAGATAAAATTAGCTCAAGGAAAACCAGTTTTACTTGAGCCTTCTCCATCTACACTTACTGTGAGTATCGAAGAAATTAAAAAAGCTCTCACTCCTCACACTCGTCTTATTATCATAAACAACCCTTCAAACCCGACAGGGGTGGTATGGGAAGAGGGAGAACTAGAAGAAATAGCCCAGTTAGCTAAAGAAAAAGATTTAGTAATAATTTCTGATGAAATATATGAACATCTCACTTATGATGGAGCAAAAGTAAAAAGTATTGCAACTTTTCCAGGTATGAAAGAGAGAACTATAGTAATCAATGGCGTATCTAAAGCCTTTTCTATGACCGGCTGGCGAATTGGATATGCCGCGGGGCCTCAAGATGTAATTGAAGCAATGGGGAGACTCCAGGATCACTCTACTTCCAATCCCACCTCTATAAGCCAGAGGGCGGCCTGGAAAGCTTTACAGAGCGATTCTTTTCTGGTTAAAGAAATGGTAGAAAAGCTTGATGAGCGGAGAAAACTTATGATGCAACATCTTTCAGAAATTCCCTCAGTCACTTTTCCCACCCCTCGGGGAGCTTTTTACGTTTTTGCCAATTTCTCTCCCTATTTAGGTAAAAGCTTCCAGGGGAAACCCATTAATAACTCTTTAGAATTAGCTGAGTCACTTTTAGAAGAAGCTCAAATAGCCTGCATCCCAGGAATAGCTTTTGGGATGGAAGGTTACCTTCGTTTTTCCTATGCTACCTCAGAAGAGAACATTGAAAAAGGGATGAAGCGATTAAAAAATTTTATTAATCAAATGAATTGAGGAGGTGTATACATGCCTAAAATCTATATTCTAGATGTTACCAATCGTGATGGAGTTCAGACTGCCCACTTAGGATTAGCTAAAATTGAAAAAACTATGATAAACTTTTTTCTCAACGAAATGGGAGTTTATCAGAGCGAATTTGGCTTCCCCACCACTCGTCATGAAACTAACTACCTCAACGCCAATTTAGAATTGGCAGAAATGGGAGTCTTGAGTCCTATTAGATTAAGTGGATGGTTGAGAGCAATAAAAAGGGATGTCGAATTAGCTTATGAGATGGTACCAGGATTGAAATACCTCAACCTCTCTATATCTACCTCTGACCAGATGATTCATAGCAAATTCCAGGAAAAAATGAGTCGAGAGACAGTGATAAAATCCATGGTAGAAGCAGTAGAAACCGCTAAGGCTTGCGGAGCACAGGGAGTGGGAATAAATGCCGAAGATGCCTCTCGCTCTGATATAGATTACTTAATCGAGTTTGCCTTAGCAGGTAAAGAAGCAGGAGCAGAACGTTTTCGGTATTGTGACACTTTAGGCTATGATAGTCCTTTCACCATTTATGAGCGTATTGCCAAAATTGGGGAAGTAATCCAGATGCCTATTGAGCTCCACTGTCACAATGACCTGGGTATGGTAGTCGCTAATTCTGTCGCCGGAGCTAAAGCAGCAATAGACGTAGGATGTGATGTTTTTATTAATACAACCATTAACGGGATAGGAGAACGAGCAGGAAACGCTGATTTAGTTTCGGTAATTTTAGCTGTGAAATATGCCAGTGGTATGGATGGAGAAAAATATCAGCTGGACGAGCGAATAAATCTGAAAACCGCCTGGAAAACTTGCAAATATGCATCTTACGCTTTCCGCGTCCCTATCCCCATCACCCAACCCGGCGTAGGAGCTAATGCTTTCGCTCATGCCTCAGGAATCCATGCTGATGGAGTGTTGAAAGACCGCAAAAACTACGAGCTTTATGACTTTGAAGAGCTGGGAAGAGGAGAACCGGAAATCATAGAAACAGGAAGGCAAATTGTAATCGGTGAATATAGCGGGATAAAGGGATTCCGCAATGTTTACAATCAATTAGAGATAGAATTTAAAGATGAAGAGGAAGCACGAGAAGTATTAGAATTAGCTCGTTTTGCTAACGTAGAAAAACAAAAACCCCTGACTTCAGACGAGCTGCGATTTATTGCTCAATATCCCGAGCAGGCTAAAAAAATCCTCACTTTGACTCCTTAAAGGAAGGGTGGTTTACCCACCCTTCCCCAGATATTTACAGTAATTTCTTTATAGAAGTTATTGAGTTATCGCAGCCTCGAGAAAGAAGCCCGTAGTCTGTCCCCGCAGTAACAAATTGCACTCCTCTTTTGAACCACCCCACCACATCTTCTGCTTTAGAAGAAGCAGCAATCCCTACTGGTATATTAGCACTATGAGCTTTTTCAATAATGGTGTCAATATATCCTTCCACTCGAGGGTGATTAATCTTTCCTAATAAGCCTAAAGAACCAGATAAATCCCAGGGGCCAATAAAAATCGCGCTCAACCTTTCTACCTTGAGAATTTCTTCCAAATTTTCTATCGTTTCAAAATGCTCAATTTGCAGGATGATTAAAACTTCCTCATTGGCCTTTTCAATGTATTCAGGTATCCGGCGGTCGTAGCCAGCTGCCCGACGCGGGCCAAATCCTCGAATCCCCTCTGGAGGGTAAAGACAAAAAGAAATTGCTCTTTCTGTCTCTTCTCTATTGCGCACCAGAGGAATCATGACTCCAGGTGCTCCTGTATCCAAAACCCGTTTCAGATAAACTGAGTCATTCCATGGCACTCGCACTATGGGTACAGCCTCTTCCCCTTTGGTAGCTAAAAGATGAAGTTGCACTGTCTCAATTCCCAGAGGAGCGTGCTCGGTATCAATGACTAAAAAGTCATAGCCTGCCCCACATAGAACCTCAGTAACCGTGGGATCGGTAAAAGTCACCCAATTTCCAATACAGGGCTTCTTCTCCCTAAGTTTATTTTTCAACAGTCTTCCATTCATAAACAAACCTCCTTGCTTTTGCATTTTTCAGAAGTTCAATATTATATTTTTTCCACTACATTGACTGCTGAAAGAGGAGGATCTCCCCGAAGTACCCGAATGACATTCTCTACTGACACTACATCCATACGGCGTATGGCTTCTTTGGTATCAGAGGCCATATGAGGAGTAGCGATAACATTTTCTAGATCCATGAGAGGGCTACTACCCGGTGGTTCCTGAGAAAAAACATCTAAAGCAGCTCCAGCAATTATCCCTTCTTTCAGTGCTCGATAAAGTGCTTCCTCGTCTACAATCCCCCCTCGAGCAGTATTTATAAGATAGGCACTTCTCTTCATTAGAGAAAGTTCTTTCCCTCCTATAAAACCCCTGGTTTCCTGAGTAAGAGGAATATGCAGAGTAATAAAATCGCTTTCCCGTAGCAATTTTTCCAATGATACGTAGGAAAATTGCCACTTTTGAGCTAAGTTTTGGTCGGGGAACACATCATGAGCAAGTATTTCCATATCAAATCCCCAGGATCGGCGAATTACTTTCTTCCCAATCCGGCCAACTCCAACCACTCCCAAAGTTTTTCCATTAATCTCCACTCCCACAAATTTTTCCCATTTTTCTTCTCTCATGCTCCAACAAGCCCGGGGAATATGACGAGCAAGAGAAAGAACAAAAGCAAATGCAAGGTCAGCCACTGAGTCGTCATTAGTCCCCGGAGCATTAGCTACTACTATTCTCCGTCGAGTGGCTTCTTCCACAGCAATATTATCCACTCCCACTCCATGCTTGGAGATAACCCGGAGACGCTTAGCCTCTTCAAGAAGAGAAGGAGTAATGGGGTCTAAACCCACAATAATACCGTCCACTTGAGAAATAAACTCTTTTAATTCTTCTTCTTTTAAGGGATGAGAATAGGGAGAAAGAATCACCTCTAACCCTGCACTCTTCAAGCGAGAAAAAGCATCAGAATACTTGCCAAAAGAAGCAGTTGGAGTAACCAATATCTTGTATCTTTCCATATTTATCTCTTTCTCTTGCCCTATGGAGCAAAAACAAAATTCTCAGAGCTATCTTTTTGGCTAAAGTTTCAACAATTTCTTTAGTAACTAAATTCTCTTCCCGCCTTAAACATAGCTACTATATTCTCGGGGGGAACATCAGGTTGGATGTTATGTACCGCTCCTAATATGTAACCCCCACTTTTTCCCATCTCTTTTATTCTTCTTCTAACTTCTTCTTTTACTTCTTCCGGGCTTCCTTGAGGTAGGACTCTCTGGGTATCCACTCCTCCCCAGAAAGAAAGTTTATCGCCAAACTCTCGTTTTAAGCGAGCCGGATCCATATCTTTAGCACTCACCTGAACTGGATTTAAGATATCTACTCCAATCTCTATAAAATCAGGAACAAGAGGATAAATACTACCACAAGTATGGTAGTGAATTCTAGCATTAGTTTCTTCTCGAATAGCTCGAAATAGTTTATGTTGACGAGGTTTTAAGTATTTCCGGTAAATTTGGGGAGAAACCATCAAACCCTGCTGCGTTCCTACATCATCTCCGTACACTACTACATCCACTTTATCTCCTGCTCCACGGAGAAGAGAATGAGCTAAATCAATTTGATACTGCAGAGCTCTATCCATTAAATCACATAGAGGCTCAGGATTAAGGATTATGTCAGTAAGCCACCCCTCAAATCCTCTCATCAACTGACTCTGAGTAATAAATCCTCCTCGAACATTTACCACTACTCCATAATTTTGGACGTGATAGTTGAGAATCTCCTCTTTTACTCCTCTCACTCGGGAAGGGTCTTTCCCATCAGGGAAAGGAAACTTATCCAGAGCTTGATAGGTGAGTTCTTTCCAGAAAGGGCCACAAACTACATCATAGTAAAATCCACCTTCCGGCATACGACGGCGAAGTCCCCATTCATCTTCATAAGAACCATCAGGATAAACTCTATCCTCCCATCCCACCGGAGGACGGGGGAAAACTCCCCGGGTATCAATACCCAATTTTTCTAAAAGCTCTCCATCTTGAGATAAATCAGCCAGTTGAAAAGGTTTATCTAAAATACGAGTAGGGCTATCTATCCCCAAAAACTTTTTTAGACGCTCATAGGCTTGAACAGTGATACCAGTATTAGATGAGCTCCCAAGATCAAAGGGAACTCGATCTGGCTCTTCGTGAGATAAAGCTTTGACTAATCTCTCTCGATGAGTCATTTCATCACCCCTTTACTGCTCCAGCTACCAGCCCCATACGAACAAAACGCTGAATACCAATATAGAGAAACGCAGGAATCAAGCCAGCCACCAAAGCAGTAGCAGCTAATCTTCCCGGGTCTACAATCTCTCCTCCCCAGAGGAAAAAACCAATGTGAATAGGAAGAGTATATTTATCCTGTGTGTTGATTAAAACAGTAGCAAAAACCGCATCTCCCCAAGAGAGAACCAGAGAAAAAATAGCCACTGCTACCAGGCCGGGAGCAGCTAGTGGTAAAGTGATACGCAAAAAAGATTGGAAACGAGAACAACCATCTACCATAGCTGCCTCTTCTAACTCCTGAGGAATACCCATAAAGTAACCTCGTAACATATAAATGGCAAAAGGAACAGTATAAGCTAAATGAGCCAGAGTTAAACCAAAAAGTGAATCGTATAGACCCAAACGATTCATGATTATCGTAATAGGCACCATGAGAATGAAAGGAGGGAAAACGTAAGCAAAGAGAATGTAGGAAGATACTATCCTCTTTCCCCGGTACTGAAAGCGGGCCAAATTATAAGCGGCAATGCTACTTACCACCATAGTCAAAGCTACAGCTCCTGCTGCAACAAGCAAAGTATTAATTAAGGGAGTAATAATGGTAGGAGAGATAGAAAGCATAGCGCCGGTGACTTCCGCCATACTCCCTGAAGAGCCTACGAAAATGTCCCGAAAATTAGCCAAAGTGGGATTGCGAGGAAGACCCATACTCCATACTTCCTCCTCTGGAGAAAAAGCAGTTTTTACTACCCAGTAAATGGGAATAAATATCCAGAAAAGCAAAATTATCACAAAGAAAGCAACTAAAAATTTAGCGCTTTTATTTTTCTTCATTTTACTCCAGACTCCTTACTGTAAAATAGATCAAAATAACAAAAATGGGAAGAATAGTTACCGCATAAGCAGAGGCCAGAGGATAATTTAAGCCCAGAAGAAAGGCAATTTTATAAGTAGCCATAGGGATAGTGAGAGTTGCATCAGCTGGACCGCCGGCTGTCATCATCTTGGGAATAACAAAGTCTCCCATAGTCCACATAAGAGAAAGCCCACAAACAATTAAAAATACTTCTTTCAATAAAGGAAGAGTGATAGAAAAAAATTTTTGCCAGGAAGAAGCGCCATCGATTTCCGCTGATTCGTATAATTCACCTGGAATAGATTGCAAACCAGATAAAAATCCTAGATAAAAAAATGGCCAACCATGCCAGATATTTACCAAAATTAGAGAAGGCATGGCATATTGAACTCCCAACCAGTGGATAGGCTTCAGCCCCACAGCCTGCAAAAGCGCGTTCCCTATACCCCGATAGTCATAAACAAACCAGAACAGAACACAAACAACAAAAGGTTGAAGAGCATAAGGCAAAATAGCTAATCCCCGCAAAATCCCTCTTCCTCGGAACTCTTGGTTTAAAAGAACAGCTACTCCCAAACCAATGATGGCTTTAATAGCTACCGCTGGAAAAGCATATATCAAAGTATTTTTAACACTTTTATAGAATATAGGATCTCGGAATATCCGGGAAAAATTCCGTACTCCCACAAAGGTAGGTGCTTTTCCAATAGGCATGTGCTGCAAACTCATCCAGAAAGTATAAACAAGAGGAACAATCAGAATCAACCCTAAAATCAAAAGCGCGGGGATAACGTAAAACCAGCTGGTTAAAGTTTTAGTCTTCATTTTTTATCCCAATAAGATATATGCCTCCGGAGGAGAAAACCTCCGGAAGCATATAGATTCACCGTCCGTATGCTTCCCGCACCATATCTTCTAGTTTGACCTGAAATTCATCGATTACTTTGTCAAAGTCTTCCCCCTTTATCACTGCCTTTATTACCATGTCATTAATAACCCATCCCCAGCACAGGTCTTCCATTACTGACGAAGCTTCCCCTAAAGGATAAGCCATTGGGGTAGTGTGAAACTTGGTTCGCATAGCTGCTTCATAAGGGTCCATTCCCATAAACGGATACATACCTTGTTTCCAATTTTCACTCAACACTTGCATCTGGCTTTTAAACACCGGAAGGTTATAAAGTTGGGATTGCTCACACCACCCCTGGCGATAAACTTCTTTGTCACCAAAGAAAGTGTAAAGAAGGTCTTTAGCTAAATCAGGATAAGGGGTTGAACTAAAAATAAAGTTACTTTCATCGCCTTGGTCGATGGGAAAAGCATCAGGATAGATCATGGTTTTAGGTACTAAATCTGGTTTTCCCGTCATTATCCCATACCAGATACTCATAGGATTAGAGGTCATAGCTACTCTTCCCTCCAGGAAAGCCATATTATTAGATATATCTACCCATTCCCCTGAATCAGGAGGGGTTAAACCCCGATCATAAATATCTTTTTCGAAAGCGAATGTTTTTTTAGCTATGGAACGATTAGGCTCTTTCCCAAACACTGCTCCTTCTACTGACCTATCACTCAAGAATCCTCCTCCAAAACCATAGTAATAAATCTGGAAAGTCCAATAGCAATCAGCTCCACTTCCTCCCAAAGGGAGACCTATTCCATAAACTCCCGGCTCCACTTGATTGGCTTTCTCAGCTGCTATAAGCACTCCCTCTTCGTTTTCAAAAGGCAACAAGTCGAGAACACCGGCTTTTTCCAGGATATCTTTGCGGACATGCATCCAGCTTAGCTCAAATCCTGAGGGGATAGAATAAACTTTTCCGTCTACCGTACCTTGTTTAAGCTTAATCTCAAAGAAATCATCTCTGCCCAGTTTATCTACCAGATCATCGAGAGGTAACAAAAGATCAGCTTCGGCAAACTTGGCTGTGGGGTAACCTCCAATAACCATATCTGGTTCGGTTCCTGACGCTATAGCTGTGGCTAATTTCGGGGACATATCTGCTACTGGAATCCAGGTGATTTTTACGTCCACTCCGTTGGCTGCTCCCCATTCGTAAGCTAAAGAGTTAAACCAGTAGGCTTGAGCCGGAGCAAAAGAAGCACGTCCCCAAATTTCTAAGGTGGGTTTTTGAGCTAAAGTTGCCCCCCCTCCCAACACCAACACTGCAACCAAAACAATAACTCTCTGTTTCACAGCTAAACCCCTCCCTTTTGGTTAGCAAAACAGAAGAAATTAAATATCTTTTACCTTTTTCTCGCTTCCCTCTCTTTTTCTGGTTTCTACAAAAAACGAACAGCTACAGTGTAAA
>DGDO01000040.1 GCA_002385475.1 Candidatus Sordicultor fermentans
AAAGATTTCGGGAATGACAAAAAAAGAGGCGTCATTCCTGAATGGTTCTATCATCCCGTTGTCCGTCATTCCTGAATGGTTCTACGAGGGGTCTAAATAATGGGAGGGAACACTTTTATGGTTCCAAAAAGAAGAAGCAAAAACTTGGATTCCTCGCTAAATTTCAGGCATGGCAGAAAGGAAAACCCTTCCAGAGAGCGGTGAAACCAAACTATGAGGAGGCAAAACACTCCTCATAACCCCCAGGAGACTAAAACAGAGCAGCCTACGGCGTAAGACCAAGAAAACAAAAACCTAAAAAGCAAAGACTAC
Source organism: Candidatus Sordicultor fermentans (assembly GCA_002385475.1). GTDB lineage: Bacteria > Atribacterota > Atribacteria > Atribacterales > Caldatribacteriaceae > Sordicultor > Sordicultor fermentans. The sequence continues at coordinate 313 of DGDO01000040.1, forward strand.
TGGTGGGAAACACTCCACCAGTATAAGGGGGAAAGAATTCCCCCTTATGAAGCCGACAATAGGGGGTAAACCCCTTATAACCCCAAAAAAAAAACAAAAAGCAAAAACTGCTGAGGGAGGGAAACTCTCCAGCATGCCTCATCGTCATAAACCAATTATTTCCTCTATTTTTTTAATGTCTAAATATTCCTCTAAGGTTTTACTCCACCAATCCAGTTCCTGGTCTATTTCTTCCCAGGAAAAATCTCCCCTCAGGCAGGAAAAGCGGTCTTTACTACTCGATTCCCCCAAGAGGCTATCTTCTTCCACTAAAGATAGAGAAACATAGGGTAAAACCCCCACCACCGGAACCCCGGTGAGCTCTTCCATTTCCTGTAAACCGGGCTTTAAAATTTCTTCATCTCCCCGAAATTTATTGATAATAAAAGCCCGCATCAGCTTTTTTTCCTCTTCACTCGCCAGAGCCCAGGTTCCGTATAAAGAGGCAAAAACTCCTCCTTTTTCTATGTCCCCCACCACAATAACTGGAGATTGAAGATAAAGAGCCACTCTCATGTTAGTTATGTCTTTTCCCCGCAGATTTATCTCTGCTGGGCTTCCTGCTCCCTCTAAAATAAGGAGGTCATATTCTTGCATCAGAGAATCAAGGCTTTCCCTGACCACTTCCCACAAAAATTCATTGTCCCTATAATAAGCAGAAGCCTCCTTTATGCTCCAGGCTTTTCCTCGGACTATTATCTCGCTTTTTCTCTCCCCTTGAGGTTTCAAAAGAACAGGATTCATCCGACTATCAGGTTTTTGAAAAGCAGCTCGAGCTTGAAGAATTTGAGCTATGGACATTTCTTCTCCTTTTTCAGTAATTCCAGAACTACAAGACATGTTCTGAGCTTTAAAAGGAGCTACCTTTATTCCCCACCGGGCAAAAACTCGTACCAACCCTGCCACTATCACAGTTTTACCCACTCCTGATCCTGTTCCCTGCACCATTAAAGACCTGGCCATTTATCCTTCCTCAAAATTAGTAAAAGCTCGAGGCTCCCTCACACCCCATAAAATCCACAGCAACCCCACCAAATTCAGACTCAGCGCTAACCAGAAAACCCAGTGGTAACCAAATCGGTCAGCAATTTTCCCCCCTAAAATGGGAGAGAAAAAAGCCGGGAAATTACTTAAAAAGCTACTCCACCCCACATACAATCCTCGCTTTTCTCGGGGAGCAAAGTCAAGAACAATGGCTGTTCCTCCCACCGATATAGCACTATAATTAAATCCCAAAAGGGTAAAAGCTAAGAAAAACCATCGAAAATCAGGAGAAAAAAGAGCCAGCAAATTGCTCAAAACTATAGATGTAGCTCCTAAAAGCACCACTAATTTATGCCCTTTTTTGTCTCCTAAGGGACCCCAGATAAAGTTACTCAAAGCCTGAGAGACAAGCAAAACAGCATTATAGCGAGCCACTAAAGCATCAGGGATTATGAATTTTTGCAAAGCATAAACGGTATAAAAAGCCCCTCCTACTACCCCTAAAGCTAAAAATACACGAGCCAGCAAAAAACTCAAAAAGTTGGCATCTTCTCTTATTACCTGGAAAAAAGAAGAGAGAAATTTTTCTCCAGAGGAAGAAGTTACCTCCTCTTTCTCTTCCCGGGTAAGAGCTAGAAAAAAATAAGAAACCACCATCGATACAGAAGCTAACAGGAAACAATGACCAAAGTTGCGAGGAAAAGGATAAGTGCTGATAAATCGTTCTGCCAGAGTAGAACCCCACATTCCCATGAGAGCCCCCAGGCCGTTACCACAGGCAAAATAGAGTCCCCAGCGACTGTGATGGATGACTTTTCCAATCATCTCCGTCCAGATAGGACCGAGAAACCCCATAGCAAAAGAATTAATTCCTAACAAAATGAACAATATATAAAGCGAAAGAGAAGGATTATGAGGAACGAGATAAAAAGCCAGAAGCGCCATCCCCAGGAAAGGAAGACGCTCAAAAAGAGTGAATCGAAGGATAAAAGGGAGTTTTTTCTCTAATTTACCAGAAACCCTTGCCCCCCCAGATAGCAGGAAATGACCATCCCAGATAAGCAATAGCAGGAATGAGCCCGATTTCCAAATTGCTGGCCCCTAAGCGTTGAGCCAGAAGGGGAAGCAGGGTAACTGTAGAGCCAAAAGACATCCCCAGGCTAAAAAAAGAGTAATCCAGAGTGTCTACTACAAAGTTAAAAAGATAATCTCGTCGAGAGAGCACTATCCCTTTCTTCCTCCTCGCCATTTAGTGTAGGAACGGGGGTCTAACTCCTGCAGGAATCGAGAAGGTTTCCTGACCATAGAGCGAGAACGCCCTCTTTCTCCTAAAATAGGATAACACAAAAATAAATGTTCTCGAGCTCTGGTACAGGCCACATAGAAAAGTCTTCTTTCTTCTTCGATATTCTCCTCTCTTCCCAGACTACGAGGAGAAGGAAAACCCCCCTCACATAACCAGACTACAAACACACAATCCCACTCCAGACCTTTAGCCTGATGAATGGTGGAAAGAACTATTTTTTCATCCTCTATTCCTCCCCTTACCACGTTCTCTGCTTCTATTTCTCCTAAAAGAGCTAACTCACTTAAAAAAGTTTCTAAAGATTTATACCGCAAAGCAAAGTTAGCCAGCTCTTCCAGGTCTTCCTCTCTCTCCTCGTAATTAGGATAATGAGCAACTAAATAGTCCCGATATCCCCCTGCGAGCACCTCCTGAATTAGAGTAGAAGGAGAGGAATCGAGGTCCTCCAGATGAAATAGTAAATCTCTAAGAGAAGCGAGGCTAACCCGGGCGTTTACCGGAAGAAGAGAAAAAACTTCCTCTCTCTCCAGAGTAGTAAGAGGATCGGGAGAGGAAGAAAGAGCTCCCCATACTTTTTCTGCTAATGCTCGACCAATCCCGGGATAAAGCTTGAGCACTCTCTTCCAGGCCATCTCATCCCGGGGATTAGCCACTACCTTAAGATAAGCCACCACATCTTTTATATGAGCTTGTTCAAAAAAACGCAGTCCGGAGCGAATTTCAAAAGGGATGCCCCGGCGAGTAAGCTCCATTTGAATTTCCATGCTGTGATAATGAGCCCGGTATAAAACGGCAATCTCCTGGAGGTCATGACCCTCATCATGTAATTCTAAAATCTGGGAAGCTACAAATTCGGCCTGCTCCATAACATCACGCAAGGGCACCACTACAGGCTTTTCTCCTCCTTTTTTCATCGGATGTAAAACTTTAGGAAATTGACGACGATTAAAAGAAATTATCTGATTGGCCAGCTCCAGAATAGGAGCTCTACTTCGATAGTTGGTCTCCAGTTTAAATATCTGACAATCCGGGTATCTCTCAGGGAAACGCATGATATTGACAAAATTAGCTCCCCGAAACGAATAAATACTCTGAGCATCGTCGCCCACTACTAAAAGATTGCGGTGTTCCTGAGCTAAAAGGTCCATAATCTCAGCCTGCAGAAGGTTAGTATCCTGATACTCATCTACTAAAATATGGTGAAAAGCACTTCCATATTTGCGGCGAGTATTTTCATCTTCTTGTAAAAGAGACCAGGTATAGTAAAGCAAATCATCATAGTCCACAAGAGAGAGCTGGCGTTTCCTGTCCTGGTAAAGAGCAAAAAGGGAACTTAACTGACTCGCCCAGCTCAAAAACTGAGGGTAAAACTTTTCTAAAATATCCTCCACAGAGATAAAAGTGTTGCGACTCATAGAGATGATGTTGGCAATCACATCCCCTTTGGGAAAACGGCGAGAACGGCGGTCTATCCCCATCTCCTCTATGGTAGATTCCAGAAGGTCTTTCTGGTCTTCCCGATCCAGAATAGTATAGTTGTTATCATAGCCTATCTTTTTTGCTTCCCGGCGGAGAATGAGGTTACCAATATGGTGGAAAGTCCCTCCCCACATACCCTCCAGGCTTATCCCTAAAAGACATTCCACCCGATGTAACATCTCTCGGGCTGCTTTATTGGTAAAAGTAGCCAAAAGAAGGGAAGAAGGATCTACCCCTTCCTCTATCAGCCTTGCCACTCGATAGGTGATGGTCCGGGTTTTTCCACTACCCGCTCCAGCAATCACTAAAATCGGACCTTCATCGGCAAAGACCACTTTTTTCTGCTCTTCATTCAATTCTTCTTCATAATCAATGCGCAAAATTCCTTTCAAGAATCAAACCTCCTATTTCCTTACTTTTTCTATCAGCTCTCTGAGCTCTTTATCTCCAAAAAGATAAACCCGATTACAGAAAAAACAGCTAACTTCTGCTCTTCCTTCTCGGGCTAACAACTCCTCTAATTCTTCTCTTCCAAGTAGTATCAAAGTCCGACGGGCTCTCTCTCGAGAACAATGGCAATGATAACACAGTTTCTTTTCTCCCACCACCCGATAAGAAAGGGAAGCTAAGAGGTCTCGAGTTATTTCCTCCGGGCTTTTTCCCTCCAGAATAAGAGAGCTCACAGGAGGAAGGAGAGAAATATTATCCTCGATTTTCTGTATTACATGTTGTGGAGTGCCCAGAGGAGTGTGAATGATAAACCCACCTGATGATAACACCTCTCCTTTTTCTCCCACATAAACACCGGCACTGCAGGCCGAAGGAAGCTGCTCAGAAAGGGCAAAGTAATAAGCCAAATCATAGGCAATGCCTCCTCGAGGCATCTTTATATAACCAGCATAAGGCTCCCCTAATCCCAGATCTTTCACCACCGAAAGCTGAGAGCCTTTCCCCACTGCTTCTTCTACATTAAGTTTTTTATCTTCTCGGGAAGGAACAAAAACCGAAGGTTGAGAAACATATCCTCTCACCTCTCCTTGCGAGTTAGCCTGCGCCAATATGCTTTCTAAAGGCCCCAGGCAACGAATGTGCAAAGTTACCTTTTGACCTTCTTTGAGAGCAGCACCCATTATCCCGGCAAGGGTTAGTGCTCTTCCCAGGGCAGCAGTAGCCACAGGACTGGTATTATGTAAAAACCTTGCTTCTTCTACTAAAGAAGTGGTTGAGGCAACATAAGCCACCACTGTGGTATCTTCCACCATAGACCATACCACTTTATCTTCGTACTTTTCCACTCAATCACTCTCCTTAACTGCCATCATCCATAGAGCCATAACTAAAAACAAAAATAACACCCAGGGACTGCTATCCCAAAAGGTATCATTTCCTCCCCATCTATACAACACCTGAAGGTAAGCAAGAACCAGAAGAGAGCTCCCCAGAAAAGAGCTTAAGAAATTTAGAACTTTTTTGTTCAGGGAAAGAAGCGCAAAAAGTAGGGAAGAAAAAAGCACCACCGTAAAAGAAAGATGACCCAAAAAGCGCAACAGCTCTACCGAAGAAGAGATCTCTATTAAAAGATAATAGAGGTTGGCGCTCAACCAGAAACCAGAAAAGAATCTCCCCCAGCGTTCTCCTTTTTTACTCGCTACAACTCCGGCTAAAAAAAGAGCCAGAAAGAGAAAAATGAAAAAACTCGCCTTATCACCTGAAAAAGAGAAAGTTTCTAAGTTACTTTTTTCTATCCCTCTGGTGATTCCCCCTCCTCCCATCACCACTAAAAAGGTTAAAAGAGGGAAAAGAACTTTTCTCAAGCGAAAAAAATAAAAACCAGAGACAATCCCTCCTCCAAAGAGAAGAAAAATCAACCACCCTTCCCCTATTTTTTCTATTTCCAAAAGCCAGTAATCAAGAAACAAGTTTATTCCTCCCCAGAGAGAATCAGCCGGGCAGCTTCAGCTGCCACCTGAGAAAGTCGGTCTTCTATCTCCTCTATTTTTTCCTCTTCTACTTCTTCTTTTTCATTCCTATTGACCAGCACTCCGCATATCGCTCCGGAGCGAAGCCCCAGAACTCGAGCCACGGTGAAAAGAGTGGCTATCTCCATTTCATAATTCAAAACCCCCAACTTCTTCCATTCTTCCCTGCTACCCCGAAGAGAAGAAATGATGTAACCACTAAAAGTATCATATCTTTCCTGCCCGGGATAAAAAGTAGCCGAAGAACAGGTAATCCCTAAGTGATAGCGACACCTCAAAAGTTCACAAGCTTTTTTAAGAGCTCCCACCATCTCCCAGTGAGCACAGGCAGGATAAGAAAGGGGAGCATAGTGAGGAGAAGCACCATCCATCCTCACCGCTCCTTCGCTGATCACCAAATCCCCTACTGCAATTCCTTCTTGAATGGCTCCACAGGTTCCCACTCGCAAAAAAAGCCTTACTCCCAATTGAGCCAGCTCTTCTACTGCTATACTCAAAGAAGGCCCCCCAATGCCAGTAGAAACTACCAAAATTTTACCTTCCTCGCTTTCTGCCTTTACCGTTTTAAATTCCCGATGAGAAGCTAACTCTTCAAAATCACCAAAAGCAGAAGCAATCTTACAGCATCGCTCCGGAGCCCCAGGGAGGAGAGCCAGTTTTATCCCTTTTACTTCTTCTTCCCTTAAAGCCAAATGATAAGCATAATAATTCATTACTCTTCACCTCTTCTCTATTTTCTGCTAAAATAGGGAAAAGGGGAAGAGGTAAATGCCGAAAAAAACTTGTTATCTTTACTGGGAAAAAGAAAAAATACCTGTCCCGCAAGGAAAAACCCTCCAAGAGGTAGCGAAAGAAATATTTCCCTCCTGGGAAAGAATTATGGCCGCTCAATTAGAAGGAGAGATAGTAGACCTCAACACCAGAGTAGAAAGAGACAGCAAAGTAAAGTTTTTTGACTTCTCTCATCCCGAAGGCAGAAGAACTTATCTGCGGAGTCTCCTTTTTGTCCTGAGCTATGCGGTAGAAAAAACTTTCCCCGGTCGCCGGCTAAAGGTTCTTTATTCCCTGGGAGAGGGGCTAATTTGTGAAATAGAAGGGGTAAACATCTCTCCTGAGCAATTAGAGCAAATCGAGGAGGAGATGAGAAACACCATAAAAGAAGACCTCCCTTTTATCCGAGAAGTAATAGACTGGGAGGAAGCTACTGCTATTTATCAAAAGCGAGGAAGGAAAGACCTGGTAAAGCTTTTCCGCTACTGGAGAACTCCAGCAGTAACCGTTTATCGGCTGCAAGACTTTTATGACCATTATTATGGACCTCTTGTTTCTTCTACCGGGTATCTAAAAAACTTTGGTTTTGTCCTGGTTCCTCCTCAATTCATAATTCAGTTTCCCACCGGAGAAGACCTGCAGCGTCTTCCCACTTATACTTTTCGTCCCAAACTTTTCGCCACTTTTCAAGAAGCAGTCCGCTGGGCAGAGATTTTAGCCATCGAAAACGTAGGAGAGCTAAACGAAGCCATTGCCCGGGGAGAAGGAAGAGAGATCATATCCATTGCTGAGGCGCTTCATGAGAAAAAAATAGCCCAGATTGCCGACTTAATCACCCAGAAAAAAGGCACAGTACATTTAGTATTAATCGCCGGACCTTCTTCTTCGGGGAAAACCACTTTTGCCCGTCGTCTCTATATCCAGCTCCGGGTTAACGGGTGGCATCCGATAACCATATCCTTAGACGATTACTTCCGTTCCCGAGGAGAAATAAATGAGGAAGATTACGAGAAGCCAGAAGCTTTAGACTTAATATTATTCGAAGAACAAATAAAAGCACTAATCCGGGGAGAAGAAGTGGAAATCCCTCGTTATAACTTTATCACCGGCACTCGAGAACCCCGAGGGACAAAAACTCAGCTCTCTCCCGATGGTATCATAATAGTAGAAGGATTACACGCTCTCAATCCCCAATTAGGAGAAAATATCCCCGGAGGAGAAAAATTCAAAATTTATGTAAGCGCTATAACTCAAATAAACGTCGATGACCACAATCGCATTTCTACCACCGATTCTCGATTGATTCGGCGTCTGGTGAGAGATAGCCAATTCAGGGGAAGCAGAGGAGAAGGAGTATTTGCCGACTGGCCCCGGGTAAGAGAAGGAGAGGAAAAATATATTTTCCCCTACCAGGAAAGTGCTGATATTATGTTCAATTCTTCTTTAATATATGAGCTGAGTATTTTAAGACAATATGCTGAACCTCTCCTGCGAGCTATTACTCCCGAAAGCCCTCACTATTTAGAAGCTTATCGCCTCTATGCTTTCCTCAACCACTTTATGCCCCTCAACCCCTCTTTTATCCCTTCTAACTCTATTCTTCGGGAGTTCATCGGCTAAATCAAGCTCTCTTCTTTTCTCCTCTCCACTTCTTCTAAAAGTATCAAAGCAGAGCGCAAAAGAATTTTTTCTTCTTCTCCTAAAGCAGGATAGATACTCTCAAGAGAAGAGACTTTGCTTTCCAGTTGTTCCAGAATATTTTCCTCCGGAGGAAGAGAAGGAGCGCTGAACACTTTCTTTTTCGCCAAATCCATGGTATCCCCGAGATGCGGAACCAGCGCCTCTTTTCCTCGCTCTCCTAAAAACTGAGCAAAAGACTCAGCAATGGCTTCCTCGCCGTGAGTTACCAGAAAAGTGGGGTTCCCCTGGAAATATTCCACCCACCTGAACAGGTCTTCCTGATCAGCATGCACAGAAAAACCGTTAATAGTATATATTTTAGCTCGGACTACTATCTCTTCTCCCATAACCCGAACTCTTTTGGCTCCTTCTACGAGAGCTCTCCCCAAAGTCCCTTGAGCCTGAAATCCCACAAAGATAAGAGCGGTATTTTCCTTATAGAGATTATGTTTTAAGTGATGGATAATTCTTCCTCCTGTGCACATTCCACTTCCGGCAATTACTATAGCTTGATTTATGTTGTTGATAGCTTTTGATTCTGCAGGAGTGGTAACATAATGCAAGCCCGGTAGAGAAAAAGGATCTATCTTCTCTAAGTTAAGCTTCTGAATCTCTCCGGCAAGAAGGTTCCGGTATTGTCGATAAATATCAGTGACTTTGACCCCCATAGGGCTATCAAAAAACACCGGGTATTTTCCATCTAATCTTTCTTGTAAAAGAAAAAGCTCATAAATTATCCGCTGGGCCCGATCCACCACAAAAGAAGGAATTAAAACTTTTCCTCCTTTAGATAAAGCTCCCTCTATAGCCTCGGAAAACTCCCGGCGAGTATCTTCTAAGCTTCGATGACGACGGTTACCATAGGTAGATTCTATCACTACAAAATCCGCTCTTTCTATGACCGGAGGAGAACCTTCCATCACACTATAGAATTGCCCTAAGTCTCCGGAAAAAACTACTTTACTTCCCTCTCCCCATATCTCAAGCGCCGCTCCCCCTAAAATATGGGCAGAATCGCGAAAAACAAATTCCACCTCTCCTTCACTGACTAATTCATCATAGCTCACCGGCTCAAAAAGGTTCATAGCCTCCTCTACTTCTTCCTCTCCAAAAAGAGGTTGAATGGGGGGCTTGCCTTGCCGAACATTTTTTCGGTTTATTCTTTCTGCTTCTTCCCTCATAATCTTTGCCGTATCCAGCCACAAAAGATGGGTGAGCTCAATGGTGGGAGGGGTAGCATAAATTTTTCCTCGAAACCCATGACGACAAAGCAAAGGTATTCTACCGGAGTGATCCAGATGGGCGTGAGTAAGAAGGATAAAATCAATATCTCCGGGAGAAAAAGAGAAAGGCTGATAATTTCTCTCCTCCCCTTTCCCTTGTATCAGACCACAATCCACAAGAAAATTTTTATCCCTGGTTTTCAAAAGATAACAAGAACCAGTAACCTCTCGAGTCGCTCCTAAAAAAGTAAGTTGCAAACCACTACCTCCTTATCTGTCTTCTCCCTGCAAAATTTCTCGCAAAAAAGCTTTAATTTCCTCTCCTATATCTTCTCGCTCCAGAGCAAAAGCAATGTTAGCTTTAAGATAACCAACCTTGTCTCCCACGCCAAAATGCTTACCCCGGAGTTCCAGAGCATAAACCTCCTCTCTTCCCAGAAGAGCTTTTATAGCATCGGTGAGCTGAATTTCTCCTCCTCTTCCTGGCGGAGTACGTTCGATAGCCTCAAAAATAGAAGGGGTTAAAACATAACGCCCCACAATAGCTAAAGAGGAGGGAGCCTTGTCTTTTTCTGGTTTTTCTACTAAGTCCTCCACCCGATAAAGAGCTTCCCCCACTTTTTCTCCTTTTATCACCCCCCAGGAAGAAACATCCTGGGGCGGGACCGGAGTAACTGTCAGGTAGATAGCCGGTTTTTGACGATAAAGTTCCATAATTTCTCCCAGAAGAGGAGAAGGGGTAACAAAAATATCATCAGCTAAAATAAGAGCAAAAGGTTCTTCTCCCACAAATTCTCGAGCTTGATAAACCGCATCCCCCAAACCTCGAGGGGATTTCTGCCGTACATAATAAACAGGAACTAGGTTTCCCACCTTCTTTATTTCATCCAATAACTCCTCTTTCCCCCGATTCTCCAATTCCTGCTCCAGCTCTACCGAATAATCGAAGTAATCCTCAATAGCTCTCTTTCCCCTTCCGGTAACAAATAAAATGCTTTCTATGCCTGAAGTTATAGCTTCTTCTACCACATATTGAACGGCTGGTTTATCCACAATGGGTAACATTTCTTTAGGTTGAGTTTTAGTGGCAGGCAAAAGGCGAGTCCCCAAACCCGCGACAGGAATGACCGCTTTTTTTACTTTTTTCATGCTTTTACCTCCTCCTTTCTCAGATGGTAGACCAGAAAAAGCATTACTCCTATCCCCAAAAAATAATCTCCCAGGCTGGCCACAAAAAAACGGCGAAAAAGAAAAGAAAAATAAGGTAACACATCTCCCAAAAAAGGTAAAAGAGTGGAAGAAGAAATAATGGTATAGTCAGGATAATAATTATTCTCTAAAAGCTCTACATATTTTTGAAGACCCAGCCAGGAAGTCACTTCTAAAGACACTGGCATTTTTCCCCCATTAAGAGCTATAACCAGAAAATTTAGAGAAGCTCCCAGAGACATTGACTTCATGCCGTAAAGATGAATGTTCAATAAAGCTCCTAAAAGGACGAGTCCTCTCCCTGCCAGATTAAAAACTACAAAAGGTTGCAGTCCCGCCAGAGCCAGGAATTCTATGCCAAAACCCAGGATGATAACCCAGAGAAAAGGGAAATCAACCTGGGAAAGATTACGCAACTTTCCCCCTCTCAAAAATCCCCATATCAATCCCACCACAATAAAATCAACTAACATTCTTTTCTCTTTTTTCCTCCACTATTTTTCTTAAAATCTGGAGAACTTCCGGATCAAAGCTCCCTTTTTCCTCGTTTTCCATAATTTCGAGAGCTTCCTCCGCCGAATAGGCCCGACGGTAAGGGCGATCTGAGGTAAGAGCATCAAAAACATCAGCTGCTCCCACAATGCGAGCCTCTATAGGTATCTCCTCCCCCTTTTTCCCTTCAGGGTAACCAGAGCCATCCATTCGCTCATGGTGAGCTAATACAATCTGTGCTGCTTCTTGCAGGAAATCTACTTCTCCTAAAATCTTATAACCAATCTCGGGATGTTCACACACCAATGAATGTTCATCTTCAGATAATTCTCCTTGTTTAGTCAAAATAGAATCCTGAATACCAAGCTTACCCACATCGTGCAAAACAGCGGCGTATTCCAAAGCCTCTCTTTTTTGGGGAGGGAGATGAAGATGCTCGGCAATCTGGAGAGAAAGCTCAGCCACTCGCGAAGAATGACCGGCGGTATAGGAGTCTCTGGCATCCAGTGCCGCAATTAAGGCCTGCAGGAGCTGCAGATGGTTTTTTTTGGTATCGGCAAAAAGTTTAAAAGAATAACGAGCTACCATAAGGGGGAAGAAAAAAAGAATTATCCCCCAGTAACCTATATAAGTATACACCAGATACAAAAGTAAAGAAAAAGGAAAAAGAGCAAAGTACTGGAAAAGAATTTCTCGTATATTCTTCTCCCTCCAAAAGAGACGGAGAGGTGCCCCCTGGTTTAAGGAAACCACTCCTCCCACCAAAAAAGTGTTGGAAACAAAAAAAACAAGGATGGATACTGCCGCTACCCCATAAAAAGGTAAGCTCTGCCAGGAAAACTCATATCCTCCCAGCATTTGAAACACTTGACCGGATAAAAAAGCAGAAAGAGCATACTGAGAAGCGTTGAAAAGAGAAGCATAATAGGGGGATTTGATGGTCGCAAAAAACGCAGATAAAAAAGCCACACTAGCCGCGAAATAGGGAGAAAACAAGAGTAAAGCAGCATAAACCAAAGTGAAGCTAATGGAAAGCGCTACTCCTCCCTGTAGGTAAACGGGCATCAGCTCCAGAAGAAAAGCCAGAAGAAAAAAAATGAAAAAAGGAATTAACTGAGAAAGAGAAAAATCCAAATGGAAAAGAGATACTATCTCGAGCAGCACCCCTGCCCCAATTACAATAGAAAGATATAAAGAAAGCTTCCAGTTTCTTTCCTTTTCCACTTCTTTTGGGCGGGTCACCCCCCTACTTAATTTTCAAGGCCGCCAGCTAAGAAAAGCCCCACTAGCTAAAACAATAGCCAGTAAACCCAGAAGGATGTTAACCAGTTTTGCCATGGAGAAAACCCTCCTCTCCTCTGGTCTCGCCTCCTTCCGCTAATTAGAGACGGAATATTCCGCTCCGCTATTTATTATTCAAGGGTAACCCGCCCTCTTCTCCTTCCCAATCTACATAGAAAATCAACTTTCTATTCACCGCATCTAAAGTGGCTCGTGCTACTGCCTGATAAACATCTTCTTTTACTATAGTTGCTCCCACCAGGATTTCTTCTCTCCGGGGAATATCACAATCCACAAAAGCTAAAGCTACCTCCAGGTCTCCCAAATGCTGAACCAAAACCCCCCGGGGAACAAACATAATATTGCCCATTCCTTGATTCAGGCATTCCAGGGTAGCTTGAGCAACTAAAGAATAGTAATTACGAGGATTAGAAGCGCTTCCTGTAGCTATCCCCTGGTAGAGCTTATCAGCTATTTTTATCTCCACTTCCACCTGGAAAGTCTGAGGATTTTTCTTCCAGCTCAATCCCCAAAGCACAGGACGCAACCAGCTCTCTTTTTTTTCTTCTTCTAAATCAAAAGCAACAATACTAATTTTCTTATGGTCAATATCCAGACTAAAGCGAGCCTGGAGCAAGGTCTCTATATCCCGGGCTAAAAGTTTGGGAGATTTAGAAGGTTTTGAGAGAACATGAATCTCTTTAATCTCCTCGTCTCCCACCACTTTTACATTTATAACTCCCTCGATACTTCTTATAGCCTCTTCTATTGTTTTCCAATCCCCTACCTTAATCACACCCCTTTATCTCAATAAATGGGATCGATTAAACCATAGCTACCGTCATCTCTTTTATAAATTACCTGGACTTTATCCTTATCCAGGTCTTTAAAAATAAAAAAAGTATGCCCTAAAAGCTCCATTTGTAAAATAGCGTCTTCTATACTCATAGGACGAAGAACAAACTCCTTAACTCTGGCTATCTTATCAACTAAAGGCAGAGCTTCCTCTTTTTCTA